>JBCCZL010000064.1:0-24370 GCA_039187775.1 Myxococcota bacterium | reverse complement strand
CGGTGCGCTCGGAGCTGTAATACTGGGTCGCCCCAGTGAAGAGCGACTTCAGGTTGCTCGTCGCCTCAGAGGTCTTGGAGCGCCGGACGTACCCGATGAATGCGGGAAGCGCGATCGCGGCGAGAATGCCAATGATGGCGACGACGATCATCAGCTCGATGAGCGTGAAGCCTTCCTTTTTGCGTAGAAGCTTTTGCATGTTGTCTCCTTGGGGGTGCCGGGGACCTTGCACCATCAGTGCCAGTGGAAAGATCTTGAGATATTGCGTTGAAATGATGGATGTTTGGATACAGCTGTTCCGTCCGCTGACGGGGATCGTCAGCGCTCGGGGACTCGAGTGCCAAAAAATGTCAGCGCGGAGAGGCGCTGGTGGGCTGGCCTACTCCCAGCCCTTGGCTTGGTCGATGAAGATGTAGCGAGACGCCGAGTAACTCTCGACGAGCAGGTTGGTCATGTCGCCATCGAGGTCGCATTGGGCCTGCGAGACGAACCAGAAGTCGTTTCCCGTGTAGCCGAGACCGCCCGGCGGGGTGGTTCCCGGTGCGCCGGCGAGCGACTGATAACGAAAGCGCACGGGACCATCCGGATTTGCGCCGAGCTGGCGCCACGCGGCCGAAGCGGTGGGCCAGGCGACCGGATCGGGGCCCGGCACCGTCGCCGGATTGAAGGGTGCCACCGCGTACTGCTGAAACTCTGAACGATAGAGTTCCTGGCGTTGCTTGATGGTTCCTAGAAAAGTGGTGGCCTCGGATACCTTGGACCGGAGCAGATAGCTCTGGAACGAGGGGATCGCCACCGCCGCGAGAACCCCAATGATCGCGACCACGATCAGGAGTTCGATGAGGGTAAAGCCCTCGGTTCGTGAACGGCTCATGCCGTTTGAGCTGTGCAAGCGGTGAGCCATAGCCTCGGATCTTACCACTCCTACGGACCGTCCCCCAAACTCCTGAAGGGCTGACAAAAAATGTCAGTCGTCGCCCAGGCCGTACTTGGCAAGGCGGTACCGAAAGCTTCGGAAACTCATGCCAAGGAGCTTCGCCGCGTTGGTGCGAACTCCGTCGCTTCGCTCGAGCGCGGAGAGAAGGAGCGCCCGCTCGACGGTTTCCAGATGCGCGTCGAGGTTCAGGCCCTCCTCGGGCAGGGTGGTCGGCGCCGCGGGGGCGAGGGCTTCGTTTGGGGTGGGCGAAGCGAGGTCGTCGGCTTCGATGACCGAACCACGGGCGAAGGTGACCGCTCGCTCCACGAGGTTCTCAAGTTCTCGAACGTTGCCAGGAAAACTGTGCTGGCCGATCCGGTGCAGGGCCTCCGGCGCGAACGAGAGCGGCTTGCGATGGAGCGCGGCGTAGCGGCGAAGAAAGTGTTGTGCGAGGAGCGGCACGTCTTCGATGCGCTGGCGAAGTGGAGGAAGCTCGATCCGAATTACGTTCAGCCGATAGAACAGGTCCTGGCGAAACGAACCCTCTTCGACCATCTCGTCGAGGTTGCGATTGGTGGCGGCAATGACCCGAACGTCGACGGGGACCTCGCTCTTGCCTCCTACTGGCCGAACCGTCCGCTCCTGCAGGACCCGAAGCATTTTCACCTGAAGGTTGGCGGGAAGCTCGCCGATCTCGTCAAGAAAGATCGTCCCCCCGTCAGCGCTTCGAAAGAGCCCCTCCTCGGCGCTCACCGCGCCGGTGAACGCGCCCTTCTGGTGGCCGAAGAGCTCGCTTTCCATGAGCGCCTCTGGCAAGGCTCCGCAGTTGACGGCGACGAAGTTCTTGTCGCGCCGGCCGGACTCGCTATGAAGGGCTCGGGCCAGCATCTCTTTCCCGGTTCCGCTTTCGCCGGTGACGAGCACGCTCGTGGGAGCGCCCGCGACGCGGGCGACGATGCTCATTACGCGCTGCATCGCGTCGCTCTTGCCCACGAGTCCAGCGCGCTCCTGGCTGCTCCGCATCTCCTCCCGGAGCGCCTGGTTTTCGGCGAGGATCGAACGTTTCTCCAGCGCCTTGTCGATGGTCGCGCGAAGCGCTTCGTTTCGAAACGGCTTCTGGACGTAGTCGTAGGCACCTTCGCGCATCGCTTCCACGGCCTGTGCGGTCGTCGCGTAGGCGGTGATCATTACGACCTGGGTGTTGGCATCGCGCTCTCCAGCAGCGCGGAGCACCTCCATGCCCGACCCGTCGGGCATCAGAAGATCGGTGACCACGATGTCAAATGGGGCTTCGACGGCCAGCTTCTGCAGGGCGTCGCGCACGCCCTTCGCGGTCGTCACGTCGTGGCCCGCCCGACGAAGGAGCACCCGGAGCATGTCGCGGAGGCTTGCTTCGTCGTCGCAAACGAGGATGCGCGGCACCGCGCCGCTCAGAATCCGGTGCGCCGAGCCTCGGGCTCTTTTTCCTGCTGGGTGCCGATGGCGTGAACCGCTTCGTAGTCGATGAAGAGCTCACCGGTCGGCTCCTTCGTCTTGAGGGCGGCGAAGCTGTCGGCGAGGGTGCACTCGGTGACCTGACGAAGGACCATCGCCTGGCCAGGCTGTCCGAGGTAGAACTGCAGCCGGTGTCCCTCCGCCGCGCTGAACTGGTCTCCCTTGCCGCTAACGCCGTCGGCTTCGGTCAAGATCTGTCGGACGATGTCTCGGGTCATGGGCACGATCCTTTCCGGGTTGGACAACTGCGTCAATCGCTAATCCCTAGACGCATCCTCTGTCGAGGATGGCTCGGTGCTCTATTCTTCGCTCTACTCCTCGGCGGGTGTCTTTCGGGGGACCTCGCCCAGGCGCGCCGAGCGATGGATGACGGGGCGTACGAGGTTGCCGCACGCCACTTTCGTCGGGCGGCGGAGGCGGAGCCGAGCAATCCAGAGCGCTGGGAAGACCTGGGGCGGGCGGAACTTGCGGCGGAACGGCCGGAACGGGCCCGCGCGGCCTTTGAACGTCTTGCCCAGCTCCGTCCGGACTCCCCTGGGCCGCGGATTCTGATCGGGTTTAGCTGGGAGTTTCAGCGCCGCTACGAGGAGGCGGCGCTCGCTTACGAACACGCCCGGCAGGTGGCCCCCGACGACCCCCGCGGCCATCGGGTGCTGGGAACCCGGCTTCTGCGCTGGGGCGAAGCGGAGGCCGCGATTTCTCCGCTCGCCCGCGCGGTGGAACTCGGTCCGGACCACGCGGAGACCTGGAACGCGCTGGCGATGGCCCAGTATCAGGCGGAGCGCCTCGATGGGGCCGAGGCTGCGTTTCGCCAGGGAATCGCCCTCCACGACGAACATCAGGGCCTTCGGGTGGGGCTCGCCGCGATGTTGATCAACCAGCGCCGGTTTCAGGAGGCGCTTCGCATCTACGACGAGGTGGTCGACCGGTGGCCACGGTTCGCGGCGGCCCATGTCGGGCGGGCGATCCTTCTGCACGAGCTCGGGCGGACCCAGGACGCCGAGGACGCCTTTGAGGAAGCGGTGGACGTCGCGCGCGACCCGCGGCCCTATCTGCTTCGATTGCGGCAATACCGTGAGCTCCTCCAACGCGAAGGCGAGACGCCGTAGCGCGGAGTCGGCGTGACGGTTGCCGCGGAGCCCGAGCGGTGGCCGCGGAGCGAGCGATACCCACCGAATTTCCGTCTGGGGTTTTTGGCCGGGTGCACTATCCTTCCACCCGTGGGCATCGCTCGGACGTCACCCCGCGACAACTCGTGCCCTCGTCCCTGCGCGCGACCCATCGTTGGGGCGAAGTGGTGGCCCTCCCTCACCATCTCTTTTGTCACAGGCCTCGTGTTCTTGTTCGTGCTCGTCCCGGCCTCGGTGGAGGCGCAGCGGCGCGGCACGCTGGTGTTGGAGGGCGATCAGCCGGGCGCCGAGGTCTACGTCGATTCGGAGCCCATCGGCGTGATGCCGATCGAGCCGGTGGAACTCCCTCCGGGAGAGCACACCCTGCGGATCACTCGACCGGGGTACACCGAGTACACCGAGGTGTTTCTTATTCGGCGGCGCCGCGAGACCAATGTGGTGGTCGATCTTCTGCCGGTGTCGATGGCGTTGATCGTATTGAGCGAGCCGGACGGGGCACGCGTGTTTGTGGATGGCGACTTCGCGGGCGAGACGCCTGCGGAGCTCGAACTCCTCGAGGGCGAACATGAGATCCGCGTGGCAGCACGCGGGTATCACGACACGGAGCGCACGGTCCAGGCGATCCCCGGCACCAACGACACGCTCGACATCGCTCTCGAACTCCTTCCGCCAGAGGAGCTTCAGCTTCTCGAGCCTCCCGAGCCGGGGTTCTTCGAACGGCCGCTCACTTGGGCGATCATCGGGGGAAGCGCGGTGGTCCTCGCCGCGGTGATCGTGATCGTGGTCATCGCCACCACGGGGCAGACCGCGTTCGAAGAGCACTGTGACCCGAGCCAGGGCGCATCGCCGCTCTGTTTTAGTTTATGACCTGTTTTAGTTTATGACCTGTTTTAGTTTATGACCTGTTTTAGTTTATGACCTGTTTTAGTTTATGACCTGTTCTAGTCTACGACCCGCGTTTAGGCCGTCGCTGGCTTCCGGGCGTGGCCCGGTTTCCGCGAACTAGCGGCCTTTGAACACCGGCGGCCGCTTTTCGCGAAACGCGGCGAGCGCCTCGAGCCGGTCCTCCGACGCTAAGGTCCGTTCGTAGCAGTGGCGTTCGGCGGTGAGGCCCGCTTCGAGGGGAAGCTCGGTCGCGGCGTCCACCGCGGCGAGCGCCGCCGAAATGGCGATGGGTGCGGCGGAGGTCAGCGGACGGAGCCAGGCGAGGGCATCCGCCACGGGGTCGTCGGCGACTCGCTCGACAATGCCGAGCCGCAGAGCTTCGTCGGCATCGATGCGCCGGGCGAACAGGATCAGTTCCTTGGCCCGCGCCGGCCCGACGAGGCGGGTCAAACGCTGCGTTCCGCCAGCGCCGGGGATGATGCCGAGCGAGGTTTCGGGCAGCCCGACCTTCGTATCCCGACGCATGACTCGAAAGTCGCAGGCGAGGGCGACCTCCAGGCCTCCGCCGAACGCCACCCCATTGATCGCCGCCACGGTGGGCTTCGAGAGCCCATCGAGGTACCCGAAGCTCACGCGGTAGAGCGAGAGAAAGTCCCGGACGTCGGCTTCGCTCATGTGCTGGCGCTCTTTCAGGTCCGCTCCCGCACAAAACGCGCGGTCGCCCGCACCGGTGATGATGACCGCACGGAGCGTATCGTCGACTTCCGCTTCTCGAGCGAGCCGTCCGATCTCTCGTACCACCGCCCGCGAAAGGGCATTCATCCGGTCCGGCCGATCGATGGTCCACACCGCGATGGCCTCGTGACGCTCGACGCGCACCACCTGCTCAGTCATAGCGCGACTCTACTCGGATGCCGCTCGTTACGGGAGGGCGCCCTGATCACGAATGTGCCGAACGTAGTCGCGGATGTCGCGTCGCAGCCGGCTTTCGACCTCTCGTACGCCCGGCGAGCCGCGCTGGACCCGCTCGAGGTCTGGGTCGTAGCGGTAGCTTCGATGGTCGAGCACCAGCACGTGGGCTTCACGGTCGTCGCCCACCCCGGGGATGACTTGAAGCGTGTCGTCGCCGTTCGGTTCGGGAAACACATCGCCATGATCGGCCCGGTCCTGCGGTCCCACCCATTCGATGCCGTAGCTCGTTTCGGCGATTCGAAGGTCGATGGGAAGGGGTTGGCCACCCCCCGCGTCGACGCGCCAGTCCGTCGCGAGTCGAATCCCGCTTTCTGCCGCCACCTCGCGGATGAGCTCCTTGGCCCGTCCTTCGGCGACGGAGCGAAGGTCGTCGGGACCTGCCGCCCTCGGCGGCGCGGCGCTCGCGCAGGCGGCCAACGGGACCAAGAGGCAATGGGCTACCACCAACCGGGTCGGCATTCGGGCCGGATAATACCGGGTCGAGAACAAATTTCGATGCCCGAAGCGGGGCTCTCGAACGGCCTCCGATCAGTGGAGTGTCACGGGGTAACGGACGACCATCGGAGGCCCGTCGAAGCTCGAAAATCGCGCATCCCTCGCAGCCCGTTCGAGGCATGCACCCGCTTCTCCGGTTCGAACGGCTTCGGGTCCGGAGAGGTTGACTCCGACGACGTCCCCCGATCCGGCGATCCGGAGCCCGAACACAAGGCGGCCGGTGGGTGGTGCATCGGTGGCGGCGAGGATCAGGCAGCGACGAATCTGCGGAAAGATCCGGTCCATGCCGGCTTCGACCTCCGCCGAAGAGAGCTGGGCCTCTCCTCCCGCGGCGAGTGGGTCGATGGTGCGCGTCGACGGAGCATCGAGGTCATCCCAGCGCGGTTGTTTGGCGCGTTTCCCCGCCTTGGAGCCCACGCGCCGGGCCACCTGTCGCATGGGGGACGCCGGCATACTCCCGTCGGCGATGCTTGCGTCGGCGGACATCGGCGGGTCGGAGTCGTCACCTCGAAGCTCAAGATAGGCGAAGCCGAGGAGTCCGTAGACCACGGTGGCGGAGAGAAAGCCGGCCAGGAAGCGCCTCATGGAGCGGAACCTATCGTGGATGGCGGGAGTTCACCTCCATTGCGGTGCCCCGACTCGGATTTGCGTCGACACCGGGTTCGGTCTCGGTTTGCCAAAAGATTCATGCAGTTCCGACGAAGTGCGGTCCCGGTCGCAAAAACGTCGCCTCGCTTTGGCGACGACTTGTGTTAGCCCGGACCCTCCGGTAGCGTGCGTCAGCCGTGAAAACCTTGTTTTTCTTAATGTCTCTGGGCCTTTGGGTCGGAGGAGCATGGCTCCCCCACACCGTGCGGGCTCAGGATCCGCTCGATGACGAACGCCCCCCCGGGATGGATGGCAATGATGACGTAGGGTTCGGGTTTGCCGAGGAGCCCGAGCGTCCCACCGACCCTTGGCGAATCCTTGGCTCCTTCGGTGTCGGAGCGGCGCTGCGGCCGGTGAATAACGTCGATTTCTTCCAGGACCGCTTCGGCCCCGCCTACGTCGACATCTACGGCGGCGTGCTGTTTCCGGCGGCGAGCGATCTGCGTCACGGCGCCGGGTTCACGCTGAGCACCAATGCGACGGGGGACGGCTCGGACTTTTCCGGCGTGGATCCACTCGGGCAGTGGGTCCTCGGTCTCGGCTACTTCGGTCAATACCGGTTCGGCGACACCCTCATGCTCCATGGAAAACTGAGTGTTCTCCTGGCGCTCTACAATCCCGAGGTGGATATGCAGCGGAGCTTCAGCTCATCGGTGGGAGGCGAGCTTGCTGTGGGAGCGACGGTGCTTTTGACGGCAGGCTTTGGTCTCTACGGCGAGATCGGCTTTTCGCTCTTTTCTGGCCAGGACAGCACCGCCCACCCACTTTTGACCGGTGAGTTGGGGATTGCTATCGATTACGAGGTTCTACCGTGAATCGCGCTTATCCCCTCGCTCTTCTATTGCCTCTTTCGCTGGTGCTCATGGCGCCGGCCCCCGGATCGGTGGGGGCCTGCGACGGGGGGGAGACGGCCCGTGGAACCGCAGACCCTCAGGCGTTTTGTGAAGATCTGGCCGTGGTCTGTGCGGCTCGGCGTCGGGCCCGCGGCGAAATCGACACGGCCGAGGAAATGAGGGTCGTGCAGCAGCGCATCATGGCGTGCCCATCCTTCAACTTTGGCTGCAACCCGGGACCGTCGGATTCGCGGGCGACGGCCTGCATCGAGCGCTTGATGGCAGTCGCGGACCTCGAGACCCGAACGCGTACCTGCGTGCAGAACGATCCGTCGCTGCCGAACATCAACGACGTGTTCGAGGAATGCCAGCTCTGCAACACCGCGCTGACCGACCCGGGTGAGGCCGAGCCCCCACCCTTCAGCTGGGACCCAAACCCCGAGCCGCCCGCCTGGTCTGAGCCTTCTCTGCCTCTACCGGACGAGGCTTTTTCGGAATGAGGTCGGAATGAGGATGGCGCCGATGAAGACACGAGACCACCATGAGCCGTCAGCGACCACGGGTCGTACGTCGGAGCCCACGGCCGTGCCTCACGGCGTGAGTCTGGTACAGGAGCCCAGAGCCCGGCGCCGGGTCATGGAGAAGCGGGTGGCGGTGCTGGTCGTGGCCTCCGTCTTCGCAAGCGGATGTGCGCTCTTCGCGAGCAAGTCGGAGTACGCCGACTATCGAAACGTTCGCATCGCGGAGGACGAGCGCTCCAAGGTCGTGGCGATGGCTCGCTATCTTGGTTCCCATCCGAATGGAACCTGGGCCCAAGAGGTTCAGGCGGAGCGAGCGGCGATCGAGCCTCGCGTCTGGGAAAACAGCCGGGGCTCGCGCGAAGGACTCGAGTTCTACCTTGAAGCGTTCCCCGACGGACCCCATGCGGAGGAAGCGCGACCGCGTCTCGCGGCTCTCCAGTCGGTGGAAGGCAATCGCGAAGAAGAAGCTGAAAAGGCGCGTCAGGTGGAACGGGACCGCCGCGAAGTGCTCCTCGAGCGCCGTCGCACCTGGATGACTCGAGCGAGTCAGTTCTGGACCCGCACGATGATCGGCATTCGGAACTGGGACTCGCCGATCGCGGAGGTCGCTGGCGCCAACCCCTCGTTTTCTCGAGCGTTCGGAAACAACCCGCGGCCCCGATGCTCGCGCGAAGAGTGCATCAAGTTCTACCGCGCCGACTACGGCATTCCGGTTCCGGGCTCCACCCGGATCGAGCGTTCCCTCGAGATGTTCCTTCGCCTGCGAATGGTCGAAGGCAAGGTGCGCCGGGCCGAGCTGCTCCTGCCGAACAAAGGCTTTTCGCGGTGGTACGAGCAAGAAAACCGTACCCCGGTGATCGACGAAGACCCGACCCAGCGCCAGGAGGCGATCTCCTGGGCCCTCGAGCGGATCGTTCCGGCGATTCGTGAAGTCGCTCCGAATGCGGCATCGGTGGATGTGGTTCCCGAGCCGATCGACCCGCCCACCGTTCGGGCTCCAAACCAGGCCGACGAAGGCGCTTCGCTCGCCCCGGGTGACGCCCCCGTGGAAGAACTTGAGGAAGAGGAAGAAGGCGAGGAAGCGGCCACTCCCGAGGCCCCTGAGGGGGACGAGGGCGAAGGAGAGGGCAGCGGGTTGGACGCGCTCATGCAGCAGGTCGTCGGCGAAGAAGAAGGGGGCGAAGAGACAACGCCCGAGCCGGTGGAAGCGGCGCCCGAACCGGAAGCCATGGTGCTTCCGATCGCGCTCCAGGGATTCACCGCTGGAAGTACACGCATTGTGATCTTTGCTGCCGGCGATGACGACTACGGTTCCGCATACGACGGCCTATTTATTGAGTACGTGGAGCCGGAACCCGAGGAGCCGGTTCGACGGCGTCGCGGACGGCGCCGCTAACTGGTTTCCCTCCTCGTCGCTCCCCTTGGGAGCGTGATTGTCCTGCCGTGGCGAAGGGTTTGACAGCGTTCGTTCGGCTGTTTACACCGGGCGGATGTCGGAGCCACGGGTTCGGATATTGGTAGCCAAGCCAGGGTTGGACGGCCACGACCGTGGGGCCAAGGTGGTTGCGCGCGCGCTTCGGGATGCGGGGTTCGAGGTCATCTACACCGGCCTTCACCAGACGCCCGAGATGATCGCGGCGGCGGCGATTCAGGAAGACGTCGACGCGGTGGGCCTGTCGATCATGAGCGGTGCCCACAACACACTCTTTCCGGCGGTGATCGATGCGCTCCAGGCGCGGGGAGCCGACGACGTGATCGTGTTTGGCGGGGGGATCATTCCGGATGCGGATTTCGAGCGGCTGACCGCTGCGGGGGTAAAGGGGCTCTTCACGCCGGGAACGCCCCTCCAGACGATCATCGACTGGGTCAAGGACAACATTCGGCGGCATTGAGCTGCGCCCGGTTCCTGCGGCTATTCGAGTGGTCGGCCGTGCCCCGGAACCAGGAGCATCGCCCGATACCCTTCGTACACAAAGGTGTCGGAGTGCTCGGGGTTGTGGCAGGTCACGCACACTTCTTCCGGCGTGTCGCGGGACACGAGTCCCGCTTCGCCAGGGGCCACGCGATGGGCGCTCCCTGGACCATGACAACTCTCGCAGCCGACGTTGGTGAGGTGCCCGTCGAGGTTGTGGGTGACGGTGGAGCCTCCGGGTTCGAGGTAGCCAGTGACGTGGCACCCGACGCAGGAGAGGTTGAACTCCTTGTGCTGTTCTTCAAGGGTGGAGTAGGCGATGCCGTGCTTGTGGCCCTCCCACCACGAGAACGCCGCCTGATGGCAAGACTGGCACGCGGCTGAACCGACATAGTGGGGAGCCCCTTCGGCCGCGGGTTCCGGTGTCAGGGAGGCGAACACCTGCTGGTTGTGCGCGTTGACCCGCCGGTCGTAGGCGGTGACCCGGCGAGTGACCGCGGCACTCCGCTCCGCATCGGGGGGAAGCTCTTCATAGCGAGCGTTAAACGCGTTGCCTTCGATCGAACGGGGCGTTTGAAGGTCCTCGAGTTCGTCTTTCATGCGCGCGAGGCGGCCCCGCTGCTGGGCGACGTCGGCGGCGGCCCGATTCTCTTCTTCCCAAGTGCGGATGCGGCGTTCGAGGTCTTCGATGCGGTCCGACAGCGCCGCGCGCTCCTCGGCCACCGTCCAGTCGCTCCAATCGGTGAAGGTGCCGTCGCCACGATGGTACAGGTCCAAGACCACCAGCCCTTGGCCCTGTCGGCCGGCGTGCAGAAGCACGGTGCTGCCGGCGGCGGAAGGGGCGAGCGCCTCGGGTTCGTCCAGGCCGGCTTGAATGACAAAGTCGATCCCGTCGACCTCGCTTCCGAGCCGGCGAGCGTCTCGACGACTTCCCCGGACCAGCGCGACCACGACCTGAACGTCGGCTTGCTGGAGTGCGGCGACCGACGACTGAGCGGCTTCGAGGGGGGAAGCGAGCGTTTCGACGCCTCCGGGCGCGTTGCCGAAGTCGGTGACCCCAAAGAACCCGATCTTCAGCGGTCCCACCTCCCGCACGATCGTAGGCGACAGCAAGCTCTCGGACGAGCCGTCGCTAGCTTGGCCATCGTCAGCGTCGGAACCCGCGTCGGCGCCGGCATCCGCTGCCGCGTCGGCGGTCGGCATGATTCGGTGAGTTCCCGAAAGCAGGGTGAAGTCGGACGACTTCTGGAGGTTCTGGAAGGTGGACAGTCCGTGACTGAGGTCGAGGGCCCCCGGGGCGGCGGCCACCAGTCCCATATCGCCGAGGATCTCGGCAAGGGTTTCCGCTTTCCAGAGCTCCTGCGTCTCCGCCTCGTCGCCAAGCCGGCCGCCGCCGTGGTCTTCGTCGTTGAAATACAGATCCCCCGCGGCGACGAATACCGATGGAACCTCCGCGGTGAGGCTCGCCACTTTCGCGGCCATCCGGTCGATGCCGCCGAGCGGTCGGCTCGTACAGCCGCACGGTTCGAGATACCCCTTGAGGTCGGTGATGAGCACGATCCGGGCGTCGGGGCTCGGCCGCTCGACCGGCGGAGGGGTGGTGGGGCCGGACGAGCTGTTGTCGCCGCAGGATGCTCCGATTCCTAGGAGCGCTGCAAAGCTTGCGAAGAAGGCCACCGGCACGTGCCGACGGGAAACGGGAGGCTGGGGCTTGACTGGCTCGGTCACGGGTGTACGGGTCTGCTTCGGTGGAACGGCATCTTTGTAGCAAGTGAGAATCTGGCTGGCCATGCGACTCCCGCTTCCGATGCGCTTTGTCCTTGTGGGTTGTGGGGCCCTTTGGCTCTGGAGTGCAGCCGCCTGTGAAGACGAGTCGGAGTCTGCTTCGACAGCGACGAGCGCCGCGGCGACCACCTCGGTGGGGGCGACATCGTCCGCCGAGGCCCCGTCGACCACTCGATCGGAGTGTGAAGCGTTCTGCGAGCACTCGAACCGCTGCGCGCGGGAGGCGGGGCGCCGTTTGCCGACCGCGGCCCAGAACTGCGCGGAGAGCTGCGGAGCGGACGGCCTCTACGCGGCGACCCCACCCGCGGTGTTCGGCTGCCGCGAAGCGGCCTGTGGCGAGCCGTTTCAGCGGTGCACGATGGCGGGGATGATGGCGCATATGCGAGAGTCGGAAGTTGGAGTGTTTCCGCCAAGCTGCGAGGGGCTGTGCCACAAAGCGGCGCGATGCGCAGAGCGAACCGGCCGGCCCGAACCCGAAGGCACCGGGGACTGCCAGGCGTCTTGCCGCTCCGGGGTGTACGCAGATGTTCAGGACCGAGAGTTCCTGTGTGTGCATGCCGAGTGCGGGGAGCCCTTCGACCGTTGCCGTGCGGACCAGGGGCCGCCCGAGGGAGCCTTCGAGCTTCCCTCGCCTTGACGACGGGAGGTGTTCCGTCTACGTTCCGCTGCCGCTCGTCCCAGAGGGGCTGAGTTTCAAGAATTTCGAGGGTTTCCAGCGCTCATCTGGCGGCTCTCATCGAATAACCAGAGCCGTCGAGCCCGAAGGGCTTGACTTTAGAAAGATATCCCATGGTCAAGGTTCGGCTCTCGCGCCACGGCTGCAAAAGGCGCCCTTACTACCACATCGTCGTCACCGACTCGGAGAAGGCCCGCGACGGCCGCTTTATCGAGCAGATCGGCACCTACGATCCCAAGCGTCCGATGGCGGAAGCGCGTGTGGACCACGAGCGGCTCGACTACTGGCTGTCGGTGGGCGCCAAAGCGACCACCTCCCTCGCCAAGGTGCTTCGAGTGCACAAAAAGGCCCTCGAGTCGGCCCGGGCCGCCGCGAGCGCCTAGGTCGAGCATCGAGCTCTACATGTCCGACGACACGATCATGGATGATGAGATCGATCAGCCGATCGATCAGCTGCAGGAGCTCATCCAGTACATCGCAGTATCGCTCGTCGACGAGCCCGACGCGGTAGACGTGCAGGCCATCGAACGCGATCGGGCGGTCGTCTTCGAGCTCACGGTGGCGAGTTCCGATCTCGGCAAAGTGATCGGGAAGGATGGCAGGACTGCACGGGCGATGCGCACTCTCCTCGCCGCGACCTCCGCCAAACTCAAGAAACGCGCCGTCCTCGACATTCTCGAGTAGTCGCGGGGGCGGATTGAGTTCGGAAGAGGAGCCCTCCGCCGTGAAGGCCGAAGGGCTTGACCCCCGGAAGGAGCCCTCCGCCGTGAAGGCCGAAGGGCTTGACCCGCGAACAGAACCCTCCGCCGTCAAGGCGGAAGGGCGTCCCACGGACACCCTCGTCCCGGTAGGCGTCATCGTGCGACCGCACGGCGTTCGAGGTGAAGTTCGAGTGTTTCCATACAATCCATCGAGCACTCTTCTTCTCGATGCCGACGAAGTGTTTTTGATACACAAGGGCGGCGTCCAAAAGACGAAGGTGCGCTCCGCGCGTTCGGGACCCAAGGGGTTGTTTCTCCTCAAACTCGAAGGCGTGAACGAGCGGGACGCAGCGGAGGCACTCCGTGACTTTGAGCTTCGAGTCCCCCGTGCATCGTTCGCCAAACCCGCCGAGGACGAGTGGTATCACGTCGATATGATCGGGGGTGAGGTCAAGTCTCCGGAGGGTCAGCTCCTCGGTACGGTCGTCGACGTGATCCGGTACCCGTCCGTGGATTGTTTCGTTATCGATACGGGGCGGGGTCGAGTGGAGGTTCCCGCAACCCCCCCGTATTTGATTGCGCTTGACGCCGAGGTGCCCGAGATCGTCGTGAGCGAGCTCGACTCCCTCCTACCCGCTGGCTCTCGGGACGTGAAGAAGTCATGAGAATCGACGTTGTCAGCCTATTTCCAGAGATGTTTGGTTCGTTCCTTCGAGCCGGCCTGCTCGGGCGTGCGTTGGAACAAGGTAAAGTTGAGGTTCACTTTAGAAACCCTCGAGATCATACAAAAGATAAGCATCGCAGTGTGGACGACACCCCCTACGGGGGAGGGAGCGGGATGGTCTTGGCGGCCCCGCCGATCGTCGAAGCGCTACGGGCGGTTTCCGGCCGTGGCAAACGTCTCCTACTGACTCCTCAAGGCCAGCCCTTCCGGCAAACGCATGCGGTGGCACTCTCCAAAGAGCCTCACCTCGTGCTCGTGTGTGGTCGTTACGAAGGCTTCGATGAACGAGTTCGGGAAGAGGTGGACGTAGAGCTATCGCTTGGCGACTTTGTACTACTCGGCGGCGAAGTGGCCGCCATGGCGGTGATCGAAGCGACGACTCGGCTTTTGCCGGGGGTCATTGGCAATCCGTCATCGGTCACCGAAGAGAGCCATGTCGAAGGACTGCTTGAGTATCCTCAATACACGCGACCGCAGGAGTTTGAGGGGCGGTCGGTGCCCGAGATCCTCCGAAGCGGCGACCATCAGAAGATCGCGGACTGGCGTCGAGGCCAGGCGTTGCTCCGAACGCGGTCGAGGCGTCCGGACCTCTTCGCGACGCTAGCGCTCAGTTCTCGGGACCAGGCCCTGCTCCAAGCGGCCGAAGCAAACGGAGAACAAGAGCCATGAGCAGCATCTATCTCGCGCTCGTTCACTATCCAGTGAAAAACCGCGCGGGGGATCCGATCACGACCGCGATCACCAACCTCGACATTCACGACCTGGCTCGCCTCAGCCGAACCTACGGGCTCGCCGGCTATTGCATCGTGACCCCCATCACCGCGCAGCGCGAACTGGTGGAGCGGGTCCTCGGTCACTGGGACACCGGGCCCGGCAAAGAACGCCTTCCCACACGGTCCGAAGCGCTCTCTCTCGTGACAGTGGCGGCCAGCATTCAAGACGTGGTCAGCGCGATCGCCGCGCAGCAAGGGCAGCGTCCGCGGCTGATCGCCACCGCAGCGACATCATCGGTCGATACGGTGAGCTACGGCGAAGCGCGGCGCCAGCTTGAGAACACAAGCGTTCCTTCGTTGATACTTTTGGGCACCGGCCACGGGCTCGCGAATTCGGTGCTGGAAGAGGCCGACCAGGTGCTGGCGCCGATCCAGGGGATTTCCGATCGATACAACCATCTTTCGGTCCGAACCGCGGCCGCCATCATCATCGACCGCCTTCTTGGCGACGTCCTCCCTCCTTGACCGGGTATTTGGCTCGTGCTACCAAACGCGCCCTTCGGAGAACCCCATGTCCAGCCCCGTCCCCCAGATTCAAGCCATTGAGGACGCTCAGCGTCGGAAGCTTCCCAAGTTCCGCGTTGGCGATGCCGTGCGAGTCCACTACCTCATTCGCGAGGGGGAAAAAGAGCGAGTTCAGGTATTCCAAGGAACGATCATTCGGAGAAACGGTGGCGGGACGACCGCGACGTTCACGGTGCGGAAGATCAGCTTTGGGGTGGGCGTCGAGCGCATTTTCCCCGTCCATTCGCCGCGCATTCAGAAGCTCGAGATCACGAGCCATGGCCATGTTCGGCAAGCTCGGCTCTACTACCTGCGGGAGCTTCGCGGGAAGAAGGCTCGGCTTCGCGAGTCCGCGAAACAGCTGGACTAGCAGCCTGTTGCAAAAGGCCCGTGGGTGGATCCAGCTTCGCGACGGCCGGTCGCGCCCGCGAGCCGACGAGGAATATCCGAGTTATTTTGAGGAGGCAGGCCGAAGGCCGGTCGCGGGTGCGAGCGGTGCCCGCGCTGGAGGCGCGTGCGGAGTTTTGCAACAGCCTGCTAGGCCCCGTGCCTCGGCTTTGAGCCCCGGCTCGAGCATCCCGGAATTGCAGTTCGGGTGGAAGGACCCCAGACTTTGGGCGTGCCCACCGATCGTGTGCCCACGCTAGCTGATCTCCGTGAGCGGTTCGCCGACCTCGAGTCGGTGGTCGTGGCGCTCAGCGGCGGCGTGGACAGCGGTCTGGTCCTCAAGCTTGCCCACGATACCCTTGGAGAACGGGTGGTCGCGCTCACCGCAGTAGGCCCGGCGGTCGCGGCGCGGGAACTCGCCGATGCCAAAGCCCTCGCCGCCCAGGTGGGGGTCACCCACCGGATCGTCTCTTCTCGGGAGATCGAGGACCCGAACTACCGAAAGAACCCATCCAACCGCTGCTATTTCTGCAAATCCGAGCTTTATCGAATCACCGATACGGTGCGAGAGGAGCTGGGATTTCGGTGGGTAGTCAACGGCACCAACGCCGACGACCTTGGGGATCATCGCCCGGGCCTCCTCGCCGCCGACGAAGCGCGCGTGCGAAGTCCCCTCGCGGAGGCGGGGCTTCGAAAGGTCGAGGTTCGTCAGTTTGCCCAGCGGTTGGGTCTGCCCGTGCACGATAAGCCGGCGGCCCCCTGCCTGGCCTCGCGGATTCCCTACGGTACGGAGGTCACGCCGGAGCGGCTGCAACAGATCGAAGACGTCGAAACGGGCCTTCGGGCGCTTGGGTTTCGGGAGTTTCGCGTCCGGTTTCACGGTCCGCTCGCTCGGATCGAGGTGGCGGAAGAGGAGCTGGCCGCAGCCTTCGAGGCGAGGGCGCAGATCGTGGACATCGGCCGGGTCGCAGGGTTCAGCTTTGTGTCTCTCGATCTTCAGGGATTCGTGTCGGGCAACTTGAACCGCCTCCTCCCGGTCATCTCTTGATTGGGAACCCGACCTGACGGGAACAGGGACCTTGGAGGCGGACGTTCCTCCTCGGAATCTTGGTCACCCAGTCGCGATCGCGCGAGACTGGGCGAGCCCTCATGCCTTCGTTTCTCACGTCCACGGTTGGGTCAGCGTTCTTCACGTGGGTGGTTGGCCTTTGCCCGATCGTGCTCGCCGGTGTGTTCGTGGTCGTCCCCGCGCCGCCGCGCGTCCGTTTCATCGAGCCGAAGCTTCGGATGGTGTACGCCATCGAAGAACCTCCGAACGACAAGAAAGACGTCATGGCGGTCGGTGGCACACCGAAGAGCGCACGCTATGACGTCACATTCCTCAATCTCCACACCCGCGAGGTCCTTCCTGTCGTGCGGGCCGAGCTTCCCTCGCTCGCGATGTCGGAAGAGGTGCGCCGATTTCTTCGATGCCGGGCGACCGGTCAAGAGACGATGATGGCGTTGCGCCCCCTCCAAGTCGCGGCCGACATGGCGTTTCGCTTCGAGCAGAAGCGCGTCGAAGTGGTCAGCGCGTTTCGGTCTCCCAAGTTCAACGAGGCGCTTCGAAAGAAGGGCCGAGGAGTGGCCTCCCGAAGCCATCATGTGCGCGGTGAGGCGCTGGACTTTCGAATCCCCGGCGTGACCGCGGCGGACCTTGCGGCGGCGGTCGAGGAAGTGCACGAAGGGGGGATCGGCACGTACCGCGAATCAAACTTCGTCCATGTCGACGTGGGAAGGGACCGGCGATGGACGGGGCGCTGAGCAAAGCGGAGCGTCGGGAGCTTCTTGAGCGAGCCCGCGCGGCGATCGAATCCGCGGTGGGTACGCCGTCGAGGGACATAGCCAAGGGCTCGAGCGGGACAAGCGCTGTCTTGGAAACCGATGGCGCGGCCTTTGTCACGCTCCGCAAACACGGCCAGCTGCGGGGCTGCATCGGCCAGGTGGAAGCGCGTGGCCCCCTCGGCGCGGCGGTCGAGGCGATGGCGGTCGCCGCGGCGACCCGCGATCCGCGATTTTCACCGGTGACCGTCGAGGAGATCCCGGAGTTGACCGTCGAAATCAGCGTGTTGACGACCCCCGAGCCGCTCGGGCACTGGTCCGACGCAGTGGTGGGTACCGATGGCCTGATCGTCGAGGGGGTGTCGCTCGGCGCCCCCCGCCGGGCGGTGTTCCTTCCGGAGGTCGCCGAGGCCCAAGGTTGGGATCTACCGACCATGCTCAGTCAGCTCTGTCGAAAGGCGGGGCTCCAAGCGACCGCCTACCTCTCCGGGGACGTACGGCTCCTGCGCTTCCGCTCCATTCATTTCGGGGACGCGAGGTCGTAGACCGAGCCGAAGGGGTCGCGTCCGGACGGGCGCGCGCGAGGCGACCTGCCGTCAGTGTTCGATCGTGAGGCTCGCTTCCTCGAAGCGATCGGTTCCAGCGACGTGAACCCAGAGCTTCCGATCTCGGACGCTTCCGTCGACCACGCTCACGACGAGAAATGCGCAGGGCCACATAAGCAGGCCGTCGCGGGCAAAGGTCGCGCTGTCCTCTTCCGAGAAGTACGCGCCGGCGTCGCAGTGCGAATGGTAGATCACTTTGATCGGGCGTCCTTCTGCCACCCCATGCTCGAATGCGCGGGCCGCTCGAAGTTCGTTGATCTTGAAGTAGGTCTTCGAGGTCCGAGGAAAGGTCTCGGGGTCGAGCCGATGGTACTTGTCGGCCTCGTTCTCTTCACGCTGGGGATGGTCGAGGAGGGGTGGGTTTGCGGCCGGCCCGGAGATAAACCCGCAGCACTCACTCGGATAACACTCGAGGGCGTGGGCTTCGATCTGGTCGATCACCCGCCGCGAGATCCGGAGGTCTCCACGGATCCAGGGCTCACCAGACATAGTTCTTCTCCCATTTCATCGGGGCAAAGTAGCGGTCCCCCCGGTCGCAGGCGATGGTGACCACGCAACCCCGCTCCAGGCGCTTGGCCACTTCGACCGCGCCGTAGATGTTGGCTCCGGCGGAGTGGCCGATATGAAGTCCCTCTTCCGCCGCCGCCCGATCCGCCATGTCCCAACCTTCCTCCGTGCCGACGGGGAGGATCTCATCGGGGGTGGCCGGGTCGTAAATCTCCGGTACGAGAGACGACGCCATGTGCTTGAGGCCTTCGAGCCCGTGGAGCGCATCGGCGGGTTCGAGGGCCACGCAGGTTACCGGATGCGAGTGTTCCCGCATTCGACGGGTCACCCCCATCATCGTTCCGCTCGTGCCGAGACCGGTGACGAAGTGGGTGATTCGGTCTCCGACCTGGTCAAGGATTTCCTGGCCCGTGCCGAGATAGTGGGCGCGAGGGTTCGACGGATTGGAGTACTGATCGGGGTAGAAATACTTGTCGGGTTCCTCGGCCACGATCTCCCGGACCCGCCGAATCGCGCCGTCGGATCCTTCCATCGGGTCCGAGGGAATGAGCTCGGTGCCGAACGCCTGGGTGATCTGCTTTCGGGCGATAGAAACGTTCGAGGGCATGACGAGCGCGACTCGGTAGCCGAGCGCCGCACCGAAGAGCGAGTAGGCGACGCCGGTGTTGCCGCTCGTGGCGTCGATGAGGGTCTTTTCTTTGGTGAGTCGGCCGTCCGCGACGGCATCGCGGATCATCTGCAGCGCCGGACGGTCCTTTACCGACCCACCGGGATTGCAGTACTCGAGTTTGACAAAGATCTCGACGTTCGGAGCTTCCTGTCGGCCGATGTTTCGAAGGCGCACCAGGGGCGTCTTGCCAACCGCTTCGACGATGTTGTCGATCCGCTGGGCGCCCACGGACGTTCAGCCTCCAGCGATCGCGGGAACGATGGTGATCGTGTCGCCATCCTTGACCGCGGTATCGAGGCCGTCGAGAAACCGAATGTCTTCATCGTTGGCGTAGATGTTCACAAAGCGACGAACCCCTTTGTCATCGCAGAGCCGATCCTTGATCCCGGCGTGGTTCTTTTCGAGGTCCTCGATGATCGCGGCGATGGTTTCGCCCGCGGCGGGCACTTCATCCTGATTGCCGGTGAGGGGTCGGAGGGGGGTGGGGATGCGTACGGTGACGGCCATGACGTTCTCCTATGAAAGTCGCGGGGAAGACGGCTACTCGCCTTCCTCCAGAGTTCGGGGTGGGGCAAGCGCCGCTTCTTCCGAAGCCCGATGCGACGCAGGATGGCGCGCGTCCTCAAAGTAGGTACCGAGACTGAAATATCGCTCCCCGGTGTCGCACAGTACCGTGGCCACCCGGTGGCCGGGCCCGAGCTCCTTCGCAACCTCGCGAGCGACCGCGATATTGGCGCCCGCGCTGATCCCGACGAGAAGGCCGCTCGAGCGGGCGAGCTCGAGCTTCGTATCCCACGCGAGGCGGTCGCTGCACAGCCGCACTTCGTCGACCTGCGCCGGGTCGTAGTTCCGTGGAACGAAGCCGGCGGCGATGCCTTGGATCTTCGACGGTCCGGCGCGTCCTCCGCTCAGGACGGGGCTGGTTTCGGGTTCGACCGCGATCACCCGCGTTTGCGGGCGGGCCGCACGGAGCGCTCGCCCGACCCCCGACACCGTGCCCCCGGTGCCCACCGCCGCGACGAATGCGTCGACCGGCTCCGGGGCAAGCGCGGCTCGGATTTCTGCGGCGGTGGTGTCGTGATGAACTTGTGGGTTCTCCGGATTGTCGAACTGCTGGGGCATGAATGCGCCTCGTTCTCGCACGATCGCGTAGGCCTGTGCGATGGCGCCTTCCATCACCTGTTCGGCGGGGGTGAGCACGATCTCCGCGCCGTATGCCTCGAGGAGAGCTCGCCGTTCGAGGGACATGCTCTCGGGCATGGTGAGCACCAGCGGGTAGCCTTTGACCGCGCAGCACACCGCGAGGCCAATGCCGGTGTTGCCGCTCGTGGGTTCGACCACGGTTTGGCCCGGTCGGAGGGCGCCCGACGCCTCGGCCGCGTTGAGCATCGCCAGGCAGATGCGGTCTTTGATCGAGCCACCCGGGTTTAAGTACTCCGCTTTGGCCCACAGCTCGGCCGACGATGGGGGCGTCGGGATGCGTACGAGCGGCGTGTTCCCGATGAGCTCGAGGAGGCTGTCGACCACCCGGGCTCCGGATGGAGGCCGCACCTGCGCCGGTCTGGTCATATGCTGTAGACGTAGCGTCGAAGATTGTCGCGGCGGAGGCCGCGGTTGTCGCCCTGGACGCATAGGTCTTCGATGGTGATCCCGTCGAGCACCGCCTCGACCTGCACCGCGAGCTCTCGGAGGGTTTCGTCGGTGACCGCGCGCGTGGCGCTGCTTGTCTCTTCGCTCCCCGTCATCACGGTGGGCCCTTCGAGGGTGCGAACGATGTCGCCGATTCGAATCGTCTCCGGGGCCACCGCCAGCTGGTAGCCGCCTTTCGGGCCCCGCTTCGAGGAAACGAGGCCCGCGCGCTTCAAATCTTGAAAGATCTGTTCGAGGAACCGCGGCGGAATCTCCTGTCGCTCCGCGATGTCCTTGATCTGGGTGGGCCCGCCGTCGGCGTGAAACGCGATATCAAACAGCGCCCGGATCCCGTAGCGGGTTTTGCTGGAGAGCTTCATGTCCCGACGCGCGATCTATAGATATCACATCGGGCTTGTCAACAATCTAGAGTCCGATCGACGCCTCGAGAAACACGTTGCCGACCACCGAATGAGAAAATGCGGTTTCGTCGTCATCCACGGGCACCGGCCGCTCGAGGAACAGAAAGCCCCATCCGAGCTCGGCACCGACCGCGAAGGCATCGCTCACGAGGGCTCGGAGCCCGGCCGCGAAAGCAAAGCCCCACGCGAGCTGGTCGTCATCCCCCATGGCGCGATCGTCGTCGAAGTTCCCGATATTGAGCCAGCCGACACCGTAGACCGCGGCGTCCTCCGTTCGATAGAAATCGAACATCCCCATCGGGCTAAAGGAAAATCCGCTCGTTTCGTCCTCGACCCCGAAGAATCCAAAGCCGAGGCCCACAAACAGCCGATCGAAGCGCACCCCGGGGGTGATCAGGGGCACCAGATTGACGGAGTCTTCGGTGTTTCCCACCAAAAAAAGGTTGGCGGCGTCGATCCGGCCCTGAAAGGCGACCCGCGTGTCCGCCGCGGCGGAGCTCGCGAACCCGAGTCCGATGCTTAGCCCTACGGCGATGACCACCGCACCGTTGGTCAGAACTCTCATCCCTTGCTCTCCTTTCGAGGGGCTTCCGCCCCAGGCGGCCGAGGCATTGTCGCGGCCGTCGCGCCCGACCTTACACGACGGCATTCGAGAGCGCGCTGTTTCTAGACGTGAGTGTGTAGATCTGCGTGTCTAGATCTTGTTCTGTTTCACGCTGGAGCGCTTCAATCCACGCCGTGGTGGGTTCGGTGGGCCGAGTCGGGTATTGTGGGCGCGGGACCGTGAAATATTGCACCGTTTGCGGCCAGCAGTTTCGGGTGACGAGCACCGATCGATGCCCTCTCGATGGAGGTGCGCTTCGCGAAGCGCGCGATCCCTACATCGGCCGCCGCATCCGCGGTCAATACCTGGTGGTCGAGAAGGTCGGGGCCGGCGGCATGGGGTCGGTGTACCGCTGCCTGGATCTTCATCGGAGCGAAGATGTGGCGCTCAAGTTCCTCGTTCCCGATCTCGCCCTCGACGACAACTACCGCCAGCGGTTTCTTCGCGAGGCCCGGGCGGCCAACAAAATCAAACACCCCCACATCATCGACATCCGGGACTATGGCCAGACCGACGACGGCCTGGTCTATCTCGTGATGGAATACCTTCAGGGCAAAGGGCTGAACGTGGCCATCGCCGAGGGCCACCTCAAGGACGTCGGGGCCCTCAAGATCGCGGTGCAGGTGGCGGATGCGCTTGCCCGGGCGCACGAGCTCGGGGTGGTCCATCGCGACATCAAGCCTGACAACATTCATCTTCTCGACGGCTACGACGATCACTTCGTGAAGCTCCTCGACTTCGGGCTCGCGAAGATGCGCGATGAGTTTAGTTTGACCGCGACGGGCACGGTGTTTGGGACGCCCGAATACATGGCACCGGAACAGGCGAGAGGCGCCCCCGTCACGCCGGCCGCCGACCTCTATTCGCTGGGCTGCGTCCTGTTTGAGCTCCTCACCGGGCAGCTGCCGTTTACCGGATCCACCCCCGACCTGATCATCCAGCACATGCGAGAGTCCGCTCCGCGCGTTTCGTCGCGGAAGCCGAACCTCGACCCTCGCGTGGACGTGCTCGTGTCGAGGCTCATGTCGAAGGAGCCCACCGAGCGACCGCCGAACGCGTACGCGCTGGCGCAGGAGCTTCGCGCGATCCTCGACGACCGGGGGGAGCGACCCAAAGAGCAGGCGCTGCGCACGGGGGCAACGACGACGCAGATGCCGTTTCTTTCGGCGGAGGAGGCATGGAGTCGACGGGCGGATCTATTTGCGACCCTCGCGGCCCGCGCCCACCCAGGGGCAAGCGGGCCTCCCTGGTTTCACGAGGCGGTGGACGGCATGGTCGGCCAGTGCAAGAAGCTCATGGGGTTGGCCGAGGAGCTCAAGCGCCTCTCCGCGGATGCGGTTCAACGGGAAGACGAGATCGGATCCGCCCGGGCGCGCATCGGCAATGCACTCGATGAACTCGGTCGGGATGAGTCCAGGATCCGTGCCCAGCTCCAATCGCTCGAGCCTCGCCTTGAGGAAGCGCGGCAGCGTCTAAGCGAGCTCGAGCGTCCAGTGCTTCGCGCGTGGGGAGCCATTCCACCGATCCCCGCCGACGGCCCTGCAGTCACCCGCGATGTGGTCGAGGCGCTGCGGGAGGCGGGGCACCTTGCGGCAACCTGGCTCGAGGCGCTTCGCTTCGTCGAGGCGCTCGAACGGGACGAAGCGGACTGGCGGCGTCAGGGCGAAGACCTTCGATTTCAAATCGCTCAGTTGAAGGGCCGCTTTGGGAGCCTCAACGCCGAATCGGATTTGGATCTTGGGGGCCTCAAAGAGCAGACGGCGCGGGTCGACCGAGGCATTCGAGAATTGTCGGACGAGCTCATTCGAGGGGCCGCTGCAATCACCGAATACCTGATGCGATTTCCGGAGTTTCGAGATGTCCTCACCGGTGTGGACGGATAGAATGTAACGTTACTGATACGCTTTCTGCGGCCAGGTGTTTGATGGGGACGGCGGGTTCTGGTAATCGAGCCCGATGGCGCGTGTGGCCTGGCTGTTCCTTCTGGGGCTGATCGCTTGTGGCGAGAGTGCGGAAGCGAAGCGACCGCTTGCCCGACCTGCCGAAGAGTTTCGCTCGCCGCGGATCGAAGACGCGCTCGATCAGATCGCGGAGAAAGTGCAGACGCGAGGGTTCCTTTCGGTGGAGGACCACTGGCGCGGATTCGTCGTGGAGAATACGTCGAGCGTGCACTCGGTGAGTCTGGACGAGGACCAGTGCTACGTCATTGTGGCCAATGGGTCGGAGGAGCTCGCCGAACTCGACCTTCGCATCTTTGCCGCCGACGGGACCGAACTCGCTGCCGACGTGGAAGGCGGCCGGGGGGCAGCGCTCCACTATTGCCCACCCCACCCCGGCACCCACTACCTCTCGGTGCGAGCCACCGAAGGCAACGGGTTGTTTTCGGTGCGCCGCTATCAGGGGCCGGCGGGAATCGATATCCGCCTGGACGACCTTCGAGGCCGAGACCGCGAGGGCCGATGAACCGGGGCGTGGCCCTCGCCGGATGCGCGCTCCCCGCGTTGATCATGAGCCTTCCGGCCTGCACCGAGGAGGCCCTCTCGGAGCCTGGACCCACCGACGGGCTTGGCACCGGGCCCCTCGATGGGCTCTCGCGTCGCTTCGGCCGGCTTCGTTCGCGAATGCGAGAGCGTGGATACAGCGATGAAATCGGCCTCGCCCGGATGTTCGCTGCCGAGGGCGAAGGGCGATGGTTCATGGCTGCACGATCCGCGATCGCGGCTTTGTGGGTCTGGGCGCAATCGCGATGAACAAAT
>JBCCZL010000063.1:0-24399 GCA_039187775.1 Myxococcota bacterium | reverse complement strand
GAAACGCCTCGCTACTGAGCCAGCCTTTGGACCGGAGTTGACGAGGGAGACCTGTGTCTCCGCTGCGATCCCTTGATGCGTTCAATGTAAGTAACTACAAATGATTAGCGATATGGGCGATCGGCCATCGGGTCATCCTGATCGACGGATAATCGTCCGAGAGCTGAGGAGGCTTGGCTATTGAGGAGGCTTGGCTATTGAGGAGGCTTGGCTATTGAGGAGGCTTGGCTATTGAGGAGGCTTGGCTATTGAGGTGGGAGTGCGCCTTCGCGTGATCGCGTTTGGTCTCTTGGTTCAGGTGGGAGCCTGCGGGCTGTGGTATCCGCCGATCGATGATCATCTTCGAGCCGCCGCGTTTCTGCTGCGCTTTGAAGGGTCGGAGGATGTCGAAGGCCTCGCGGGTTATGGCCTTCACGACATTGATGAGCGAGAAGCGGGATGGGAGCGAGGACGGGCGCGGTACTACGAGCCAATGCGGGACGACGCCCCGGCGTTGCTTTTGGTCCACGGCATCCATCCCCAAGGAATCGATGAGCCGCGCTTTGTCCAGTTCGCCCGAAGCCTCGCCTCGTCGGGGATTCGGGTGATGACTCCGGAGCTTCCGACGTTGACGGAGTTTCGGGTGAGCGACGAAGCGGTGCCGATCATCGCGGCCGCGGCGACCGCGTTTGCCGCGGAGGCTCACCGAGAAACCGTCGGAGTCGTAGGGATCAGCTTCGGCGGGGGCCTTTCGCTTCTCGCCGCTGCGTCGCCAGACGGGTCGAATATCGGCTTTGTCCTGTCGATCGGCGGCCACCACGACCTTCGGCGCGTGTCCCGGTTCTTCGCCGGTGAATCGGTCACCGACCCCGATGGTCATGGACCGACAGTGGAGCCGCATGTCTACGGTCAGGGGGTGCTCATCTACGCGCACGCTGAACGCCTCTTTCCCGAGGCGGACCTCGCCGAAGTACGAACCGTGCTCTCGCTCATGCTCCATGAACGCTTTGACGCCGCCACCCAGCGGCTGGCCGCAAGCCAGCTGTCGTCGACGGGGCGCACCCGCCTTCAAGCGGTGGTGGCGCGGCGGTCCACGCCGGGGCTTCGAGCCGAAGTGCTCGAGGCCCTCGAGGACGCGGAAGACGAACTTCTCCGGGCGTCCCCGGCGGAGAAGGTTGCGGGCCTTCGAATCCCCGTCTTTCTCGTGCACGGTGCCGACGATCCGATCGTTCCCGCAATCGAAACCCGCTGGCTTGCTTCGGAGCTTCCGGAACAGGCCCTCGAAGAGGTGCTCGTGACCGGTGTCCTGAGCCATGCTCAGTATGACCGGCCGCCTTCCCTCGAAGAGCGGTGGGCGATGGTCCACTTCATGGCCCGAGTTCTGGCCACCGTCGAAGCACAGCCTGCCCTCTAGCCCTCCAAGGAGGACTTCGTCCTCTCCCATTCCGGCGAAACGCCTCCCGGATACCGTCTCCTGGGTCCCCCTCCGGTTCCGCGAGCTCGGCTCGCGCGTCGTTGTCGCGCGACACTAGGGGGCCGCTTGCGCGCGGATTGGGCGTCGATCGCGGGGCCCGTTCATCCTCGCAAATCTGGCGCGTTCGTCGTAACTTCGTCAACAACGGAGGTCTGATGAGCATGGTGTTGATGATCGTGATCGGTGCGACGGTACTGGCGATCGGAACGGCGGCCCTCGTTGCGCTCGTAGTCTTCAGTCGAAAGAAGTAGGCGGTTCTGAGTTGCCGCTCGTGGGCCGGAGTGCGACTCTGATCGGGTGAATAGCGGTCTGTCCATCGGGCTCGGCGAGCTGGTCATCATTGCTGCCATTCTGCTGATTGTAATCGGCGTTCCTATCGGACTTGCGGTGGTGATCTTTTTGGTCACCCGCAAAAACAACGACAGCCCCAAGTAGGTTGCGAGGGGAGGGCGCGGAAGGCATCGAGTTCCTTGGCGATGGTTCACCGGGCCCGATCCTTGTGGAGGGCCGTGACCCTCCCAGAGCTCGGGAACCCCCCGGCCAGTACGAGCTGGCAGCGTGACCAACCGCGCCGGACCCGTCAGGGAAAGGCGAGCGACTCGAAGAACTCCTTGCAGTTCTCCCGGGGGCCTTCCACCGCAGCGCAGTCGGAGTGACTCGCACCATCAAAGGATGCGAGGGAGCAGGCGGTCTCCGATTCTGCGTCGAGCTGGGCGCACAGGTTGGCCATCCCGATCTCCGGCGGCCCATCGTCGGGGCGCCCTCCCGAACACGGGTTGTTGGGTACGCGCCCCGTACAGGAAACGAAGCGAATGTCCGAAAGACGGATGGCACCTACGTCGTCCGCGCTCAAGGTGTCCGCCTCGAGAAGTTCGCGGCAGCCTGGGTCCGCAGGCGCGGACATATCGGGGCAGTCCGGTTCCGGAGCGACGTTCCCACAGGTCACCCCGTCCGGACTCTCCCGGACGCCGTAACGATTGCAGATGTTCCGGTTTCGTGTGCCACGACAGTCCCGGAGGTCCGTTTGGTACGCCGCTTCGCGGGCGTAGACATCGAGCGGAACGTCATACAGGCACATCGCTCGAACCCCCGGCACGTTCCAAGATCGCTGCTCTTCAAAGCCGCGCTCGTCGACGAGCGCGTGAACCAGAGCGGCGGCTCCGTGGCTTCCACCGGACAGAAGTAGGTTCTCCCCCGTCCATGGCCCGTCTGGACCGGATGCCCAAGTCGTGATCGCGCGGACGAGTCGGTCTGCTCGCGCGGTCTCCGAGGAGAACGGAAAGCGCTGCGCTTCATCGAACGTTTGCAGCACACAGGCGGCCGCGGTGACATAGCCCTTCGATCGGTCCTCCAAGAACTGCCGGAGATGAGCGTGCATGGGGTGGGAGGCATCTTCGCAATGCATCCCGCCGCCAGCGAAGTAGATGGCCAGGTTTGCACAGCGTTGGTCCGGAGCGCAGGTCGACTCGTCATAGAGGCGCGAAAACTCGCAGTCGGGACCGAGATCGTCCGCCCCATCGCAGTTCGCGAGGGTCACGAGCTCGAAGGCCTCTCGCGGCGGGTCGACGAAGGCATCGACATTGGCAGATCCGTCGACGACGTCGGAGAACTCCGCGTCCTGCGGGCTCCCGATATCCGTTCCCGTGTCCTCGGCGTTGCGGTCCCCGCCCGCGTCGGTCGGCGCGGTTGCGGCGGAGTCACACGCCAGCGCGAGTCCAAGGCTGGCGATGACGATTTTTCGTGCGCTCATGGTTCAGCTTTCCTAGCCAGGCGACCCGGCTCTCGGAGCCAAATCTCCCGATCTACTCCTCTCATACCGAGCCAAAGGTCGCCGTCACATTCGGTGCGAAGGTCCCCGCGATTGGAAAGAGGCTCGTTTCTTGCCGTTCGAAAGGAAAACGACCCCTCGCAGCCGGCGCCGACCGACCCGCCGCCCAAAGGTGGAGTTCAATCGGCTGGCTCTTTCCAAGCTATCCCTGCGAAAGCGCCTCGAAGATTCGCTCGGCCGCGTGATCCCACGTTCCTTCCGCGAGGATGCGCTCTCGAGCTCGCTTCCCCATCGCGGCGGCCCGGACCGGGTCGTTCAAAAGTTCGACGAGCGCCGACGCGAGCCCCGCGGGATCGTTCGGCTCGACGAGAAGTCCCGTCTCCCCATGGACGATCGCGTCCGGAACCCCACCCGCGCGAGCGCCGACCACCGCCCGCTCACAGGCCCCGGCTTCGAGGAACACGAGCCCAAACCCTTCAGCGTCCTCCGGTTCAGTGCGGGCGGGCATGACGAAGACATCCGCTGCGCTGTAATAGTCCGCGAGGGGACCGGGCACCGAGCCGAGCATCCGCACCGAGTCCTCGAGGCCTCGCCGCTGGATCAGTTCTGCGATGCGCTCTCGGTCCGGGCCCGATCCGACAATTAGATAAAACGCGTCCGGAACTTCCGAGATGATCTTGGGGAGCGCTTCGAGGACCGTGTCGATTCCCTTTCGCCGAACGAGGCGCGCGACCGTCAGAAGCAGCTTTCGATCCTCGAGGCCAAGCCTTCGCCGAATGCCTTCCCGGTCGCCAAAGCGAATCGCTTCCGGGTCGACTCCGTTGGGCACGGTGGTGATCCGCGACGGCGGTACGCCGCGCTCTACGAGGAGTCCCGCGGTGTATTCGCTCACGGGAAAAAAACCCGATGACCGAGCGAGCGCGTGGTCTCGGATCCGTTCGTAGCCTCCGCGGATCAGCGGCAGTTTTCGGAGCGGGTGGTGAAGGAGCTCTTTCCCGTGGGCCGCGCAAAACACCCGCTTTGGCCAGCCGCTGTGCCCGGCCCGAAGCGCTCCGTGGGCGCTTGCCCAATGGCCTGCGAACACCGTTTCGAACCGACCGAGGCGCGCGAGCGTCGCGATCGGCAGCGCTCCGGTAAGGGCGAGGTCGTCGCCAATGGCGGGCACGCGATGGACCCGAAAGGGGAGGGTGCGATCGAACGCTCGCGCGCCTTGGCTTCCCGGCGCGACCACGGTAAGCGCATCGCAGCGGGGGTGGAGCCGTCGCGCGAGCTCGTAGCCATAGGTCTGGATGCCGCCGAGAACCGGAGGAAACGTGGGCATTGCGATGAGCAACCGCATCGCTATCGATAGGCCTCGGCCGCCGAACGAACCCCCTGTCGGTATCCGTACGGCACGACCCGGCGGCTCAGCCGAGTCCCAAGCTCTGCGACGCGAAGGGCGAAGTGGCTTGTACGTCCTCGAAGCGAGGTGACCGCGAGGTCCACGGGTCGGCTTCGCTCGAGGTCGGGGTCGAGACAGCGCGCGCGAAAATCCGCGATCGCCACCGGATCTCGAAGCACCGCCACGAGCTCGTCCTGGGTGTGGTAGCTGACGAAGTCGAAGTTGCTCGAGCCGATCACCAGGGCACCGTCATCAACGAGCATCGCTTTTAGGTGGCTCATCGCGTCGTAGAGTCGGACTTCGAAGCCGAGGCGCGCCGCCTCCCACAAGAGATAGTCGCGGACCACGCCTTTGTTGTTCGCGTCCGGGGTGAGGACCACCACCCTCACGCCGCGTTGCCGGGCCTCGCCGAGGGCCTGGCAAAAAGGAAAGGTGAGGTAGGGACTGATGACGTGAATTGTCGTTTGAGCGCCCGCGATCAGCTCGAGGATCCCCCGAAACACCTCGTAGTTGCGTCGGCCGTCGAAAGAGTAGATCTCCGCATCGTCGAACCGCGCGACCCCCGGTGACGGATCGCCCGACCAGGTCGCGTCAAAGTCCGCGGTGAGGTGCGCGCCGATCGACGGGTCTTCGATCCGCACCATAAGATCGTGCCACTCGAAGTTGTGATCGCTGAAGTTGATGCCCCCGACGTAGCTGATCCGATCGTCGACCACGATGAGCTTCTTATGGTTTCGCTGCGGAAAGTGCATCCACAGCGGGCCGACCGGGTTGGTAAAGCGAACCCCCACACCGTTGCCTTCGAGGCGGAGGAACATGTGACGGGTCGCTTCGACCTCCTCCACAAACGCGGGGTTGCGGCGGGCGAACGGATTGCGAACGAATCGATCGCTGATGATGACCTGCGAGTAGGTGTCGACGAGCACGCGCCGGTCAGGGGCCTTGGACTCGAGAAACGCATCCATGACGGCGAGCCCCGTTCGGTCGCCCTCGAAGGTCATCGCCTGAAGCACGGCGCGTTTTTTGGCCGCTTCGATATCCGCCCGGGCGCGGGCCCAGAAGGTATCGGCTCCGACGAGCATCTCGTAGCGTGGCGCGTCGTTCGCCATGGGACCGGGCTATACCATGCCCGCCGTCGGGCTCCACGCCGTTTGTTCACGCGGGGGCCCGCGCTTCTTTCGTCCACTCCGGGGATTTCGGCCGAATTGGGCTGGTCGGGTCGCGACGCTCGTGGCAAAGGGCCCCCGTGGTTGCCCAGCAAGAACGGCTTCGGGTCATGCTTCTCCTTCCTTCGCTTCACGGCGGCGGCGCGGAGCGGGTCGCGGTCAATATCCTCAACCATGCGGATCGGGAGCGCTTCGACATTCGCATCGGACTCCTTCGACGGAGCGGGCCCTACCTGGACGATGTCGACCGGAGCCGGGTCGACGCGTCGTTCATCGGCGAGCGATTCTTGGACTTCGACCAGGGCGATGCCAAGGTCTATCGACCGGCGAGCCTCGCCCTCCGGGTGGCGCTCACTCCGGTGAATGCGATCGCCATGATGCGCCGGTTTCGCCCGGACGTGGTGATGAGCTTTCGCAAGGGGATGAGCATCGTGGCCTGGGGCGCAATGCTCCTCTACGGACCGGGTCGCCCCCGTTGGATCGCTCGGGAAGGAAACAACACCCTCGCGGTGATCGACGCCGAGCTTGACGGCCGAGCGGCCCGAGCCGCGGTGCGGCGGCTGACCGGCCGCTGCTATCGGAGCGCGGACCGGCTTCTCACCATCTCCTACGAAATGGCGGACGCGCTAAAGCGGGATCTCCCACTCCGCCCGGACCGAGTGCGAACGATTCACAACGCGGTCGATATCGCCGCGGTCCAGGAGAAGTCTAGGGAGACGGTCGACGTTCCCGAGGGGCGCTATCTCGTGTCGGTGGGGCGGCTCGAGTACCAGAAGGGCTACGATGCCCTGGTGCGCGCCTTTGCAAAGAGCGACGCCCGCGAAAGTCATCGGCTGGTGATCGTTGGTCGAGGAAGCGAAGAGGGCGCCCTTCGCTCGCTCGCGAAGGAACTCGCCGTGGAGGATCGGCTCGTCCTTCCCGGCTGGGCTTCCAACCCCTGGGCGTATCTTGCGCATGCCGAAGCGTTCGTCTTGTCCTCGCGCTGGGAAGGGTTCGGCAATGTGGTGATCGAGTCGCTCGCCTGCGGGCTCCCGACCCTCGTGACCGACTGCGACTTTGGGCCGAAGGAGATCGTGCAGCACGACGAGAGCGGCATCGTGTTTCCCACCGACTACGTCGACGCGATGGCCGCGGCGATCTCTCGGGTGGCGACCGATGAAGGATTGAGGAAGCGGCTCGGAGCGGCGGGCGTGGAGCGAGCCCAGGACTTCGATGTTCCGGTGATCGTTCGGCGCTATGAGGATCTCTTTCTCGAGGCGGCAGGCCGATCCAGGATTTCTTGAGCGATCGCTTGCCGGCGCCCCCCTCCGCTTGACCGAGGTCCCGGGCCGGGCTAGCTCACCCTACCGTGGCGACATCTCTACGAAAAACAGTGCTCGGCGTGGCGGAAAAGGCCGGGGGCCGGCGCGGTCTTCGGCGGGCGCTCCGGGAGTCGATGAAGGTCGCATCGACCGCGCTTCGGAACGAGCGGCCGCTCCTTGTGCACATTGTGCCGATCCGGCGCTGCAATCTCTCGTGCACCTACTGCAACGAGTACGACGATCACTCGCCTCCGGTGCCTACCGACGAGATGTTTCGGAGGGTGGACAAGCTCGCTGAGCTCGGAACCGCGGTCGTGACGATCAGCGGTGGCGAACCGCTTCTTCACCCGGACCTTGCCGGGATCATCGCCCGCATCAAAGGGCACGGGATGGTGGCGACCCTGATCACCAACGGCTACCTCCTGGTGCGGAAAGAGATCGCGGCCCTCAACGACGCCGAGCTCGACCGGCTGCAGATCAGCATCGACAACGTCCGACCCGACGAAGTCAGCAAGAAGAGCTTGAAGGTCCTCGATCGCAAGCTCCAGTACCTGGCGGAGGATGCGCGCTTCGAGGTGAACATCAATTCGGTGGTCGGCGCGGGCGTCGATCAGCCGGAAGATGCGCTTCAGATCTCTCGGCGAGCCCTCGAGCTCGGTTTCACTTCCACGATGGGGGTGATTCATGACGGCAGTGGTCACCTCACACCGCTGAGCGGGATGGAGCGCGAAGTCTTTGACGAGTACCAGCGCTTGACGGCCAAGACGCTGGCCCGCTTCAACCGGAGTTTTCAGACGAATCTCGCCGCGGGTCGGGCAAATGACTGGCGCTGCCGAGCGGGGTCCCGCTACTTCTACGTCTGCGAGGACGGGCTTGTGCACTATTGCAGCCAGCAGCGGGGGTATCCTGGAATTCCTCTCGCCGAATATTCGCTCGACCACGTGCGGCGGGAGCATCGCGTCGAAAAGGCCTGCGCGCCTTATTGCACGATCGCCTGTGTGCATCAGGCGTCGACCTTCGACCGATTCCGCGCCCCGCAGGACGGCGGGCGCTTCGACGGTCTTCCCGAAGACTCCGAGCTCGTCCAGCTCCGAGTCTGAAGCGTAAAGGGTCTCTTCGCGCGAAGTTGGCGTTCGCTCGGAGCCCGAACCCCCGGAGCCCGAACGCCGGGAGCCCGAACGCTCGGAGCCTGAACGAACGAGCCCGAACGCTCGGAGACTGAACGCTCGAGCCTGAACGCTCGGAGTCTGAGCGCTCGAGCCTGAACGCTCGGAGTCTGAACGCTCGGAGTCTGACGCTTGCTTTGGGTACCCGAAACGGAACGGAGCGCGGCTCCGTGCATGCGGAGCTCCGCGTATCCGAAGTAGCGGCTCCGCTTATTCGGTGGCGCGGATCAGGAACTCACAGCTCGAGTCTTCGAGACAGTGATGGTTCGCCGGGTCGGTGTAGTGGAGCATGTCGGTTCCCTCCTGCCGGCCGTAGTGCGCGATCATGTTAAGGAGGTACTGGCCGACGTCGAAGGGAACCTCGGGGTTGAGGACCGTCTCAATATCAAAGCCGTGAATCCCCTCGGGGACCGCGTACGCATTGATCACTCCGCTCATCGGTTCGCCGCGAGCCGGGTTCCAGACGTCTTCTCCGGGGGTGGCCATCGGGCGAGACGCGCGAACCCAGCGGAGCGGCTGGGCGGGCCGCACCGGAGCGAACGCCGCATCCTCGAGGCTCTGCGTTCCGTCCGGCATAAAGCGCATGACTCCGTCGCTGAGGTCATCGACATCCGCGAGGAAGAACTCCGCCCCTGCGCCGGCAGGGTGGCGATTGAGCCGAGCGACCCCCTCGATGACGTGAAAATCGAGGAGCACATCGGTGGGCGTGGTGACGCCCCACGTCTCACGAAAGCTCGTCGGAGCACGAAACTCGGCGAAGTCATCCGGAGCGTCCGGCGGGAGGAACGGCAGAATCCCCGCGGCTCGGGCATAGGTGTTGGCCGCGGCGAGGGGCACATTGTTGTCCCCGATCGTATTCAGAACGAGAAGGCTCCGGTCAGGCGGGTTGGGAACGTCTTCTGCGGTGACCGGTTCGAGGAACACCCGCCGCGCGTAGTTGATCGGGTCGGCCGCCTCGAGCGCGATCTGCGCAAGGCTGATGAGGCGCCGGGTGTCTGGCGTCTGCCGCTCCCGGCCAAATCCCGGGGCCGGCGCGACCAGCGGGTCACCGACTTGATAGATCGTCTGCTGATACTTGGCGCACTCGAGGCATGCATTCGGATCGTCGGTGCCGTTCGCCACCCGCCAGAACTCGATCGTCTCGTCGACCACCGGCGGGTCTTCAAAGAAGCCACAGGTACCAAAGTCCATCTTCATCCGCGCGTCACGAAAGATCGTGATCCGGAGCCGATCGCCGGCGTCCGACGGGACCGAGACGCGGAAGGTGCCCGGCCCGTCGACCGTGCTGCTGCAGCGAACCTCATCGTTGATCAGGTTTTCCACAACCATCACGTCGTCCTCGCCGAGCGATCCCGCGGAGAGGCAAGCGAACTCGACGCGCGCATGCCTGTTCATATTCGGCACTTCGAAGCGCAGCGAGTAGTCGCCTTCGGCGCAGCTCGTCCGATCGGTCGGCCCTTGGCTCCGTACTCCGGTGATCATCGGGCCGAGCACCCGAAGGTGCATTGCTCGGAGGACACCACCGTTGTTGGTGCGGATGGCCACCGATCCTAGCCCGCCCGCCCCGACGATCGGGACCGCGGAGGACACCGACGGCTCGAGGCCTGCCATCACTCCCGTGATAATCCCGCCGAGCGAACCCCCAGCGAACGAATAGATGTTGTCGGGTCCGCCGATGTCGGGGACCCCGTTGCCGTCGAAGTCGCCCGCTGGATCGAGGGTGCCGTCGCCGTTGAAGTCTCCGTTGAACGTGGTGGGCTCGTCTGCGGTGGGAAGAAGGAGGGTTCGCTCGCCGGCGGTTCGCCCATCCCACGAACGGAAGATTCGGATCGCCTGAAGATGGTCAACCAAGGTCTGTCGAACCACGTCCCGCGTATGGAACATATACGCGGTCCAGAAGTTCCGGCCGCTGTCGATGCCTCCGTCGCCGTCGAGATCCCGGGCTCGCCCCGAAATGATCCCGCTCGCCCCCGGCGCAATGCACGCCTCGCCGAAGATCGTCTCGAGAACTTGCAGAAGAAGATCGTCCAGTTCGATCCCGTGCCCTTCGGCGTTGAGCGCGGTGACCGCGATGCCATGGCGCATCATGAGCCCGGCCCATGGAAGGACTTCCGCGTTCCCGCTGCCGTAGCCGTGCACGTATGTCGCCACCGGGAATGGCTGCTGGGCCTCGGCGGACTCCTTGGGGATAAACATGATCGCCTGGATCGTCTCCCTGCCGTACTCCGCGCGACCGGTTCGATAATCGAGGTCCCACACCTGTTCGAGGCTCGGCTCCTCTGGATCGCCTAGGAAATACGGAGTCTCGAAGAAGCCGACCGCGACGTGACCCAGGTTTTCATACGACTTCACGATCTCTTCGGCCTGGGTCGCGCTAAATCCGAGACCCGCCGTGGCGACGCTCTGCACTGCGCCGATGAACTGTTCGCCGGTGGCGACAAAGACGTTTCCCTGGGTCTCGCACTGACCGCCGCTCGCGCTCGGCCCCTGCATCGGGTGGGGAACAATGTCGGTGGGAAACTCGTCGGCAAGCCGCGCGAGGGGCCCGCGACCGTACAGACCATCCCGGACCGTATCGAGCTCTTGGGTGACCGACTGCGTGGTAAACGTCCACGCAAAGGCGATTCCCTCCCAGCCCTGCTCGGCCAGGTCTCCGTAGAGATCGGGCCGCGCGGCAAGGAGTTCGGGAAGGCCATCGAGGTCTTGAAGCTGGCTCACGTGATGAACGTGGGTCAGCGGAGAGCGGATCGGTTCGCCGTCTTCACCGCGGAGGCGTTCGGTGATGACCACCGCGTGTTTCCGATTCTGGCGCATCGGAAGCAGCGGCTGGAGCACGAGAGTGTCGGTCTCTCGCTCGTAGAACCACATCATGTCGCTTTCGTCATCGGGGGACGGCTCGTTGCCGCTGAAGGTGTTCGGCTTGTCGAGGACCCCGTCGAAGTCGGTGTCTTCGCCAGGGTCCATCACGCCATTTCCGTTGACGTCTTCATCGACCGTTTCGTAAACCAGGTTCGATTCGCCCGCCCGAGGGTCGTTCGCGAAGTACTGGCTTGGTCGCTCGAGCACGAACGGAAAGATTCCAGTGTTGAGGTCGAGGGGAACGGGGACCCCAGTTTCGAGGTCGATGAGGTAGACCGCGTGGTCCGGCCAGTCGTCCGCGGAGAAGTTGTCCCGACCACCTTGGCGCTCGAAGAGGTCTCGCACGTCGAGGGGCGCCTCGAACGACACGCTGATCGGTGCGAAGGTCCCCCAACCGTCGAGCTCGTTGAGGTGGGCGCGAGCATCGGACTCGATCTCCGTCGATACGAGCAGGCTCGCGTTGATCCGCATTCCGTTCGGCGAGGTGGGGTCCGGCCACGTCGCAAGGTCGTTGGGAAGGGGAAGCTCCGGGAGCGGCTCCGCTTCAACGTCCCACTTGATCATCGGGCCGGTTCCCTCCGGCGTGTCGCGATGGCCTTCGGGAAGGCCGCCGCCGTCACAGCCGACGACCAGAATGGAGACAACGAGAGGGAGGGACCGACCGGCTAGCGAGAGCCCGCGTGCGCACTTCATGTGCCCAAGGATAGGCGATGAACTACGGCCCGGCGACCGTGACCGTGAGCGAATACTCAGTCAGGCGCTCCAGGCTGGTAGGCCGGATTCGGATATAGTATTCGCCTGCATCGAGGCCCGTGGTGAAGGCCTCGCCCGCAAATTCGGGACAGGACCCGACCGCCGGAGTCACCGTGCCGAGCACTCGCTGGGTATTCGGGGCAACGAAGTCGGCTTCGAACCCGTGAACGCCGGCGGTACACGCCGTTCCGCCCCGCAGGGTGAGTTGGGCGGTGACGCTCCCTCCCGCCGGGACCACCACCGAGAAACTATCGCCGTCGCAGGTGCTCGCGATGTTCAAGTCGACGGTCGAAGTGCCCTCGCCCATGAGGAGAATGTTGGCATCGGCGGGGTCGTCGTTCGGCTCCATCTCGACGCCTCCGGAAGCGATCTCCGCGCGGCACGCCGAGCTGCATCCGTCACCCGATTCGGTGTTGCCGTCATCGCAGGTTTCGCTGTGCTCTCGGTTCAGATCACCGCAGGTCGCGCGAATGGGAAGCAGCTCGTAGGTCCCGCTCCGGTCGCCGGCGTCGTCCACGCCGATAAAGAACGTACCGGTGGACGGCGCGATGTAGCTCAGGTGTTCGTCTTGTTCACCGCACGAGTCGATCGCTTCGCCGTCTCCGCAGGCGCGTTCGTCGCAAGCCGCGTCGAGAATGTAGAGCACCGGATCACCGTCGGTTTCGAGGGCGGTCACATGGAAGTGCCACTTTTCACCCTGCTGCATTTCAATGCCGAAGAATCCTTCGGCGCCGATCGCCGTGGTGCCGGTGCAGGCCTGCACTTCGGACACTCGGTTCGTGAGGTTAAGAGTGCTGACCACCAGTTCGTCCTGCTGCGAAAGCAGCATCGGAGCATCGGGACTGCAGCGGTCTGCGAGCACGACCTCGAACATAGATGCATCCGCATCGCCACTGCCCCCGTCTTCAGCAGCGAGGTACAGGGCTTCGTCGAAGACGTTGCAGGCGAAAAGACCAACGGCGCAGCTGCCTGCCGCCGCCAAGAAAAGAAAGGGTTTTGTGTTCATCGAAGGTAGGGGTTTTGCTCGACCACGGGACCGCTCATCTCGGTCATCGTTTCGGTCGCGGTTGTCATCTCGGGAGTTTCGCTGACCATGCCAGCAGCCTGGGCTTCGCGCTCGCGGCGGCGCTCCCGCTCTCGACGCCGGGCTTCGCGGAGTTCGGACGGCGAGAGTTCGGCCCTCTCGGACTGGGTCTCCATTGTCGTATCAGAACTTGGCGCTGCCGGCTCGGCTTCCGGACCGCGGTCGGTTTCTGCTTCCGCAGTCTCTCGCGCGGCCCCGGATTCATCAGCCCCGGATTCATCAGCCCCGGATTCATCAGCCCCGGATTCATCAGCCCCGGATTCATCAGTGTCGGCTCCACCGAGAGTGTCGGACTCTGCTTGCGTATCTGAACCAAGCTCGGACCCCGACCCTTCAGCGGTCAGAGACCCCTCTGGGTCGGACGGACTGCCCGTCGGATCTTCTCCGTTTCCCGTCATGGCGATCGCCAGCGCCCCTCCGATCCCGAGGAATAGCGCCACCACCCCAGCCAGCACCAGCGGTCGCCGGGAGCGACCTTCGGGCGGAGGTGCGGGAGCGTGGGACGCTTTCGCCGAGCCCAGAGTCACTGTCTTTACCGGGGCGGGCGCGGGGACTTCGGGGCTCTCCGCTGGCGCCTCGGTGGCTTTGAGTTCCTCACCCGGTCGAGAGTCTTCGGTGATGTCCTCGTGCCACTCACCGGAGTTCTTCGGTGGATCGCTCTCTGCAAGTTGCGTGCTCGCGCTGGCCATGGGAATCACGCTGGGGCGCACCGCCAGCTGCGGCACATCAAACACATCGCTTCCGACCTTGGCCGAACGCCCCCCCATCGACTCGATGTGCCGGCTGATCGACGCGCGGCGATTCTTGATGTCTTCCTCGAAGATATCGTTCATCTGATCGGCGACCTGGTGGGTGGTCGCGATTGCACCGGACTCCTGCGCCGCCGCTTCGAGCGCATCGGCAAACTCGCGCGCGCTCTGATAACGTTCGTCCACCGGCCGGGTGAGCGCCCTGAGGGCGACCTCATCGAGCGCCGGTGACACCTCGGGGTTTAGGGCGCTCGGCCTTCGAATCTCGTCGTACATCACCCGGACGAGCATCGCCGCTTCGCCTGCCTCGCTGTAAAAGAGCTGCTGGCCAGTCAGCGTCTCCCAGAGGGAAATGCCGAGCGCAAACACATCGCAGCGACGGTCGAGGTCCTCCCCTTTCGCCTGTTCCGGCGCCATGTAGGAGGGCTTCCCCTTGATCATGCCCGGCCGGGACGACGTGATTCGCGCGGCCGCCCGGGCCACCCCGAAGTCGGTGATCCGACCGACCCCGTCGACGCCGACAAGAATGTTCGAGGGCGAGACATCTCGGTGCACGATGTTGAGCGGCGAGCCGTCGTGATCTTTGAGGTCGTGCGCATAGTGGAGCCCGATCGCCCCGTCGTAGAGGACCCGAAGTCCGAGGCGCACGCGGTCCGCCGGCTCGAGCTTCGGATGCTCGAGAATGTCTTCGAGGGTGAATCCCTCGACGTACTGCATCACCAGGTAGTAGCCGTGAGCCGAGTCGCAGACGTCGACAATGCCGACGGCATTGGGATGGTGAATCCGGGCGGCGAGCTGAGCCTCGTCGAGGAGCATTGCCACAAACTGTCGGTCGCTCGCGAGGTGAGGGTGCATGAGCTTGATCGCGAACATGCGCTGAAAGCCACCCACCCCTTCGAGGCGGGCAAGATAGACCGTGCCCATGCCCCCGCTCGCGATCTGTGCGATGAGTTCGTAGCGGTCCAGCATTCGTTTGCCGTTCGTGCTCACACCCAGGGAATTCACAACATCATGCTCCTGTTCAACTCCTTCGGCCTCGACGGCGGATGGCGCCTGTTCGAGGTCAAGTCCTTCGGCCTCGACGGCTGAGGGCTTCTTAGAGCCTCCCGGTCAATGTGCCTCCGAATCCCCCGGGGCGCAGCTGCAGGCCCACTTGGGGTTCCCCGTCGCCTCCCCAATCGGTAAGGAAGAGAAGGACGGTGCTGATCACTCCGAACCCAATCGTCGTCCCGATAAGAATGTTTGTGCGCCGTTCGAGGTCGACGCCGTCCTCAAAGCCCTGCCGCGTCGGCGCGGCTTCGTAGTCGTCGCGCGCCGACAAGGTGTCGAGGCCTGACCAGAGCGTGATGCCGCCGAGGACCGCGGTCACGCCGAGGGCGGTAAGGAAGAGCCACGGGTGAAGGCCGCCCCCGCCGTTGTCGGTCAGCGGGGGAGGGTTGACGATCGGGTCTGGTTCCACCGGTGGATCCACGGGTGCATCGACGGGGTCGGGTTCCGGTGCGTCGACGGTGAGCGAATGTTCACTCCCCGCGATCGCCTCGACCTCGTGCGTCGCGCTTGGGCGGCCCTCCCATTGGATATTGAAAGCATGAGTCCCGGGGTCGAGGAAGGCCTCGTACGCTTCGACCGGTGCCGTCGTGAGCGCTCTCCCATCGAGGGTCGGGGTGCACGCCAGGGGGCAGCGGAGCCGGACCAGCGCCAGCGAGTCGCGAGCCTGCAGGGCCTCTTCGGCCACGCTTCGAGTGTCCGCTTCCGCGGTGTAGTTTCGAAGCGCGGTGAGAGCCAGCGTGGCCGCGCGGGCGCGATGACCCGCGGCGAGGTGATTTCGCATCGCGCTTCGAAGTGCGACCGAGCTCGGCGCAAGCCGGTGCGCGAGTTCGAAGAGGTCGGCGGCCTGCGCATAATCTTCGCGGAGCTGTGCGGCCTGGCCCTGCTCGTAGGCGCGAGCGGCTGCTCCGACGTCCTCTTGGGCATGCGCCAACGGGCTCGAAAGTACGCTGGCCAACAATAGAAGTGTCCGAATCATCGCCCCAATCTCGTTACACAGAACCTGTCGAAGTGTACCGCTATTGGATCCCAAGATGCCAGTCGGAGGTCCAAAACTCGAGAATTCAAGGTATGTTTGGGGCGGTGAGCACCGTGGTGCAGGATCAGGGTCGCCGAATTGCTGGCAAGTACGAACTGGTCGAGCCCGTCGGGGAAGGCGGCATGGCCAGCGTGTGGAAGGGCCTGACCCACGGCGCCGCCGGATTCACCCGCACGGTGGCCATCAAACGAGTCCTCCCTTCGCTCTCCGGCGACACCAAGTTCGCCGCGTTGTTCGTGGAGGAGGCCCGGGTGGTGAGCGACCTTCAGCATCCCAACATCGTCCAGATTCACGACTTCGATCAGGACGAACTGGGGAGCTACTTTATCGTCATGGAGTGGGTCGAGGGGATCGATCTCGCCCGCTACGTCCGTTCCTATAACCGGGTGGGGGACACAACGCCGTGGCCGTACGTTGCGGCGGTCGGGATCGAGGTGCTCCGGGCGCTAACCCACGCCCACGAGCGGATCACCGCCGAGGGGGAGCTTGCCCCGGTGATTCATCGTGACGTCACGCCGAGCAATATCCTGCTCGGCACCAACGGCATCGTGAAGCTCGCAGACTTTGGCCTCGCGCGAGCGATGGACCGAGTCAGCATGACGAAGCCCGGAACCGTCAAGGGCAAGCTGGCGTACATGGCGCCGGAAGTGATGCACGGCCAAAAGGCCAGCAATCGAAGCGATATTTATTGCCTTGGCATCTGTCTTTTTGAGTCCCTCACCGGTCGCCGGCTGTTTACCGGGACGAGCGACCTCGATCTCGTGATGAAAGTGCGGGAGGGAAAAATTCCGGACCTCGGCGCGCTTCGAACCGATCTCCCATCGTCGCTCGTCGAGATCGTCAACTGCGCTCTCGCGAAGGAGCCGGTCGACCGTTTCGAATCCGCTCGCGAGATGCAGCGAGCGATCGCCGCGGTGCTTCGTACCCACCCGGAGCCCACCGATGCGGAGCCGCTTGGCCGAAGTGTTCGACTCGCCATCGAGCAGCTGCCGAGTTCGGCCATGCGACCCCCCGACTCGCCGTAGCGTTCCGGCCATGTACGGAGCTTACGGCCGATGACCGGCCGGCCAGATGGTGAATATTGCGCGGATCTGGGTGGTGTCCGCGGCGGCCTCGGCCATGGCGTCGACCTGGATTCCCTGGCGCGATAGGACCGCGCTGACCTCGGCCCGGGCGCGGGCGGTCTCGTGGGCGGGGGCCACGATTTCTACCGATACGAAGCCTGCGTCCCGCAACTGGCGGAGGGGAAGACGGGTGAGGTCGAGCTGTGCGCGGAACGCCCCACCGAAGAGCGAAACCCCGATCGGCACTTCGATGACCAGTGGCTCGATCTCCACTTCGACTTCGACGCGCGGCACCTCGACCTCGACCTGAAGCTCGGTCTCGGCGGTCACCCGCGGGGGAGGCGGAGGCGGTGGTGGTGGCGGCTGGATGATCCGTCGCTCGTCTCGCCGCGGCGTGCGGAATCCGCCACATTGAAGCCCGGCGTAGACGCCAGTTCGGGAGAACGAATTGAACTCGAAGGCGGCCGAAAGGACGACGTGTCGGTATTCGGAGTTCTGGTCGATGAGGCCCTGCCGATAGCGAAGTCCGATGCGTCCGCCGGCCCCGCAGCCTCCGGCCAACATGCCGATTCCGACATCAAGGATCGGCCCGTGATCGATGGGCAGGGGCTCCGTCCCCACGGGAGCGGCGTAGCCGCCGAGCACTTCCAGGTAACCCGAGATGAGGCCCCACGGCTGGACGCGAAGGCCGGCGAGGCCGTCGAAGGTAAAGAGCCCATCGACCGCGTCCTCGGGTCCGTCCCGGTCCAATCCATCGATCCAGCTCATTCCGACCTCGCTTCGAGCCACGAGCCATTTGGTGAGAGGAATGCCGAGACCGAAGCCGAAGCCGAAGGTCTGACGGAGTCTTGGGCTGTCCGAGAGGCTGAACGGTAGTCCGACCCTCACCTCCGTGGTGAACATGTGATCGAAGCTCGGATCGGGCGCCGGCTCGTCGAGGTCGTGAGGTTCTCGAGCGTTGACTCCAAAGCCAAACCCGATGTCGGCGGTCAGCGCGTAGAACCCTTCGAGTTCGCCGAATCCCATCGTGAACGATCCGCCGAGTTCGGCCCGAAGGTCGCCGGTACCGACCAACAAGCCGATCTCGCGAGACACGCTCAGGCGACCGAACGGTCCATCGGCGAGCGGACCCAGGGCATAGCCCCCACTTGCCGAAAACGTCCACGCCCGACGCGTGGTCTCGTCGGTGTAGAACCGCCCCGTCACGCCAATTCCTGGCATGTGGAGGGTCAGGTTTCGCGTGTCCTCGTCGTCGGTAAGGCTGTTGTCTCCGTCGAACCCCGCATCGCCGGCGTAGAGGTAGCTGTAGGACGCGTGAAGGCTGAGGTTTCGGTTGAGTCCCACTCCAAGCTCGGCCCGAAGGCCCCCAAGCGAGTGAGCGAGCGGAATCTCGGCGGTCGCCCAGCCGGCAAGGAGCGCGAAGTCGACGAGCACATAGGGGGAGCCCCCATCCCACGCAGGACGGCAATGGTAGGCCTCGCCAGGCTCGGGCGGCGCGGTTCCGGGAGGACACACCGGGAGCCCTCGAAGGGCTTGGTGACCGCGCCACTCGTCGGGTTCGATGATCGTTGGCTCTGCGGCGATGGGGGTGACCGAAGCGTCCGCCTCCGCCGGGGAACTCGTTGCGGTGGCCGCGGACTCCGCTCCGGCGGCGATCCCGGACCCTGGCGTTTGTGCCAGGGCCCGGGAGCCAAGGAGTGGAACCATAAGAATAAGCAAGAGTTTCATCGCCAAATGACGGACAGCGGCAGTCCCTCCAACCGTCCGCTCGTCGGTTGAGCAACCGTCATGCCAGCGGCGGAAGCCATCTCTTGGTTCTTTACACATCGCGATGAGGACGATGGTTCACGAAGTGTGCGGACCCGTCGGTTCTCTCGACAGGGTGTGTCGTTCATACTGGCTCCGGGATCAACCCAGTGGATGAACCGGAGACGTTCCTGACCGAGCCGGTTGCTCACAGCGCACCGCCGCTGGGCCCCGCGATTCCCCTGCGCCTTGCGACCGCGGTCCTCGACGTTGTCCAGGAGTCGATCCTGATCACCGGTGCCGAACTCGACCCTCCAGGCCCTCGGATCCTTTATGTGAACCCGGCATTCAGCACGATGACCGGCTATCGGGCTTCCGAAGTCGTGGGCAAGACGCCGCGGATTCTCCAAGGCCCGAAGACCGATCGGGTAGTACTCGATCGAATTCGCGAGCGCCTCAGCGCCGGCCAGGAGTTCCAGGGCGAAACGACCAACTACCGCGCTGATGGCACCTCGTTTCGAATCGGGTGGTACATCCGCCCAATCTTCGAGAACGGTCGGCCACGCTACTTCGTTGCGGTCCAGCGAGACGTCACCGAGGAGTGGCAGGTCCGCGAGCGCGCACGTTCGCTGACCCTAGCCCTCGAGCAGCTTGGCGACGGAGCCCTCATCCTCGACCGCGCCGGCGTCGTGCGCTTTGCCAACGCGGCCTGGGAGCGCCTCGCGGGAGGCACCGACGGCCTGCCCTACGATCCGGACGAGAGCCTTTCGCGGCTACAGCCAGCAGGCGCGACCTATCGCTCGGTGGTTCGAGAGACTCTTCGCACCCAACGACCCTGGCAGGGCGAAGCGACGCTTCGCGGAGCCGATGAGGAGGTTCAGATCGCAATGAGTCTCAACACTCTTCGGGCGGATGACGGTCGGGTCGATGGGTTTGTGCTCGTCGTTCGCGACGAAACGGAAAAGCGACGGGTCGATGCCGCGGCTGCTGCGCTCAACCTCAACGAGAACGCGGGGTTTCTGTTCTCGGGCGTACGTCACGAACTTGGCAACCCGGTCAACTCGATCAAGTCCGCCCTGACCGTCGTGCGCGAGAATCTTTCACGCTTCCCCGAAGAGAAAACGGCGAGCTATCTCGACCGGGTGCTCAGTGAGATCGGCCGGATCGAGTATCTCCTGGATAGCCTTCGCTCTTACAACTCGCTCGAGCGTCCCGAGACCAAACCATTGAATCTCGACGACTACTTCGAGTCGATCGAAGCGCTCCTTCGGCGAGACCTCGAAGCCCGGGGCGTCCAGCTCGAGGTTGTCAGTCAGCGTGGCCTCTCGGTGCTTGCCGATCCGCGGGCCCTGAACCAGGTGCTCATCAATCTGGTTGCAAACGCCGCCGATGCGATGTCGGAGAGTCGCCGCAAGAGCATCGCGATCACCGCGCGTCGACGAGGCCGCGAGATTGAAGTGGTGGTGGCGGACACCGGCCCGGGAATTCCTCCGCAGATCCTCGACTCGATCTTTCAACCCTTCCGCACGACCAAGCGCCGAGGAAGCGGAATGGGCCTGGTGATCTGCGATAGCCTTGTTGTTCAGATGGGGGGCAAGATCGAAGCCCACAGCACCGCTGGCCGAGGCGCTTACTTTCGCATCCGTCTGGTTGCCGTGTGATTCGAGGCCTCCTCGTCGAGGATGATCCGTTGTTTGCGGACGCCCTTATCGATTACCTTGCAGCTGACCCGATCGAGCTCGTGGCTGTGCGTTCACTTGCCGAGGCGCGAGCCGAACTGAAGGTCGACACCTTTGATGTCGTGGTGCTCGACCAGCAGCTTCCCGATGGGATGGGGCTCGACCTCGCGCCGGCCCTTCGTGGAACGCCGATCCTCGTAATCACCGCCCATCCGGAACTCGGCGACGCAGTAGAGGCACTGCGGCTCGGTATTCGCGATTTCCTCGTCAAGCCGATCCAGCTCGAAGAGCTTCGGCTCTCCCTCTTCCGCACGGAGACCGAGGTGGTGGCCTCGCGGAGGGAGAAGACCCGTCGTCGGCTCCAGCGTGTGTCGTCACCCGCAATGGCCCCGGTTCTCGTATGGGCAGACCGCGGAGCGAAGTCGTCATCACCGATGCTCATCACCGGGGAAACAGGGACTGGCAAGGGCTTCATCGCCCGCCTCGTCCACCGGCGGAGCGCTCGCAAGGGCGAGTTTGTTCCCGTCAACTGCGCCGCGCTGCCGGAGAGCCTGGTCGAGGCGGAGCTTTTTGGGACGAGCGAGGGGGCATTTACCGGCGCGCGAGCCCGGGAGGGGCTCTTCGAGCTCGCTTCCGGCGGCACGTTGTTCCTCGATGAAATCGGAGAGCTCCCGCGGCCATCCCAGGCCAAGCTCCTCGACGTGCTCGAATCGCAGACGGTCCGGCGCGTGGGGGATGGGCGCTTTCGGAAGGTCGATGTGCGCATCATCGCCGCGACCAACCGAAGCCTCGCTGGAGACGGGTTTCGACGAGACCTCTTCTACCGGTTGAGCGTGGTCTCGCTAGAGATTCCTCCCCTTCGAGAACGCCCGGACGATTTGCCTGCCCTCGTCGACGAGCTCTTGGCGGATTTGGCTCCCGGTAGAGATCTCCCCCTCGCACCGGGCGAGATGGAGGCACTTCGGGCGTATTCGTTTCCCGGCAATGTCCGCGAGCTTCGGAACTGCCTCGAGCGAGCGATACTCGTCGCCGACGGTGAGCCACTACGGCCATCGTCGAATCTTCGAACTGGGCTTCCCCCAACCCACCATCATCCTCCGAATGTGGGGTCTCCCCCTACGTTGGAAACCATGGAGCGCGACTTGATTCTCCAGACCCTGGATCACGTCGGGGGCCATCGCGAGAAAGCCGCCAAGTCGCTTGGGATCAGCGTGGCCACGCTTCGACGGAAGCTCCATCGACTTCGTGCCCTCGGGTACGCCGCTCAAATCGAGCGCACCGCTCATTCTGAGCGCTCATCTTGAGGGGTTCCAGACGCCGCACGAACCCTACGGCTTGCGCATTGCGTGGCACGGGTCTCGCACCCCTCCGTCGGTGAGGCAATGCTGGACTCCCCTCTCGTGAAGACACTTCATTTGTGAGCTCGATCCTAATCGTGGACGACGAAGCACTCTTTCGGGAGAGCGTTCGGGATGCGATCGAGAGCCGCTTTCCAGAGCTAAAGGTGCTCGAAGCCGAAAACGGTGAGGTTGCGCTGTCGAAGCTCTCGGAGGAGCCGGTGGACCTCATGATCACGGACGTCCGGATGCCTCACCTCGACGGGGTGGAACTCCTCGCGCGGATGACTCAGATGGGAGCCTTCGTGTCGAGCATTGTGGTCTCGGCGCACGGCACCTCCGACACCCGACGGGTGGCGCGAAGCTTCGGAGCGTTGGCTTTCGTCGACAAGCCGGTGGATCTCGATGCGTTGGTGTCGCTTGCCCAACAGAAGCTTGAGGCGCCGATTTCCGACACGGTGCGAGCCGTGAGCCTCGCGGGGTTCCTTCAGCTCCTCTCCCTTGAACGGAAGAGCTGCCAGCTCCGAGTGGTGGCGGAAGACCTGGCGGGGGTTGTCATCCTGGTCGACGGGCGAGTGCTTGACGCTCAGATTCCGGAGGCTCGGGGAAATGACGTAGTGATCGAGATGGCGCGCTGGAAATCGCCGGCCCTTCACCTCGAACCCCTCCTGTCGCCGGTGGAACAAACCGTTGACCTCCCGTTGAACGAGATGTTGATGGAGGCGGCCCGCCTCGAAGATGAAGGAGCGGAACTCCGCTCCCAGGGATTTCGAAACACGTACCCGGGAACAACCCCCACACCCCAAGGAGACGACATGTCGAACATCAAGGAAAGCCTGGAAAAAGCAATGAAACTCGATGGTGCAGTCGCGACCGCGCTCGTCGATTACGAGAGCGGACTCACCCTCGGCACCGCAGGCGGCGGCAACAACTTTGACATCGAGGTGGCCGCCTCCGGCAACACGCAGGTGGTCCGGGCCAAGATGATCGTGATGCATCAGCTTGGCATCGCAGGAAGCATCGAAGACATCCTCATCACTCTTGAAGATCAGTATCACCTGATCCGGCCTCTCTCCTCGAACGGCTCCTTGTTTCTCTACCTGGCCATCGACCGAACGCGGGGCAACCTCGGCCTCGCGCGGCACCAGCTCAAGGCCATCGAGAACGAGGTGATTGTTTGAGCGACCGGCGTTCTCAGATGGACCGAGCCCTCCCGGAGCAGTAGGCCCGCCCGGGAGGCTCAGATCACCGAGGCTAGGGGCACGCCGGAACCTGCCGAAGACGGGGGATCAGGGGTCGTAGCAAACCCGGGTAGTCGGCGTCGCAGATCGACGTGAGCGCCACGGGCACGTCGCGGTTTTCAAGATCCGCCAGGGTCTGAATGAGGCGCCGGGAGGGAACGGCGCTCCCCGCGGGCGTGCGGCATGCCGATCGGATGCCCTGCGGGGCGGACGCGTCCACTTCGATGGCCATCCGGTCGTCCATGAGGATGGTCGTAAAGTTGGGGGTGTCGACGACGAGCTCCCGAGGAACCCCACCGACGACCGCGACGAAGAGGTCCTCAGGGGACCGCAGATCGAGGATCGCATTCATGAACCGCCCGAGCGGATGGAGCCCGGTGGGCTCGAGATAACATCGCAGGCCGAAGGCGGTGCGGTAGGTGTCGCTGTCTTCGTCGAAGAGGTCCGGATCCCGCGCCGAGCAGTCGTCTTCGTCGGTGATAAAGACCACTCCGAGGATCGAGTCTTCCCTTAGAAAACCTTGATTTTCGCCGTCCCCGTGGCCGGTGCTGTCCTGAAAGAAGCGGAGGCGTCCGGTCGAGGGCATCAGAGCCTTGAGGGCGGCCTCGAGGGGTTGTTCGAACCCGCAGCCTCGGTTGCCGAGCTGCGCCTTGCACGCGACCTCCATGGAGAGCGCTGGGACACTCCCACGATAGCTGACGACCTTCGGATAGGTTGCCATGCAGTCGTTGGCTCCGCCGCGCATGGAAAGGATGCCGTCGTCGCCGGTGTCGACGAGGCATCCCGGCACCATGTTGCCAAGGTTGCCCATGTCGGTGCTGACGATGCCGACCTGAAGGTCGGTGACCCCAGTAAACTCTGGTGTTCCATCCCGGTTGGTGTCGCCGGTGACGAGGGTTTCGATCATCACCGGCACCTGTTGGGCGAGAAGAGTCTGCTCCTCTTCCATGGTATCGGAGTTATCCACTACAAATAGGAGGTCCATCTTCCCGCCGTCGGGCGCGCAGCAGGTCGCGGTCCGACAGCTCAGCTGGTCTTCGCAGCGTCGCCCGCACCGCCCGCAGTGTTCGGGGTTGGTCGCAAGGTCGACGCACTGGCTGCCGCACATCTGGTCAGACGGGCAGGTGCAGCGACCGCCCTCACAGCGCCCCGCTCCGCAGCCAAGGTCGTCCGCCTCTCCCTCGTCGATGGCGCTGTCACAATCGTTGTCGAGCCCATCGCAGCTCTCCGCAGTCGGCGTGCAAGAGGATCGATCGACGGTCGCATCGGCGATCGGATCGGACGGGGAAGGAACATCGTCGCCACAGCCGACGGTGACGACACTCGTGATCAGGACAAATCGGAGGATGCGCACTCGAAAGGGGTAAGGGCTTCTTCCTGGGGCCGCAACCATTCGATCCGCGCCCGAGAGGGCGAGGTTGGCGCGAGAAATGTGCCACTTTCGTCTGCTTGGGCCCGCTAGCAAGTCGGGTGCCCATCACCCTTTGCCGCCGGACGAAGAGCTGCTGAGCCGGTTCATAGTTTCAGTATTAACGGAGTGTCACAGTGGATTCCTGCCCCCTCGGG
>JBCCZL010000062.1:0-24493 GCA_039187775.1 Myxococcota bacterium | reverse complement strand
TCGCGGTGGATCTCGACGGCCGGGCCCTCGAGTTCACAAAGATCAACGCCGCGCTGAACCGGCTTCCCATCGACGGTGACGAGGGAGATCTTCTGGCACCCGTCGAAGGGCAGCGTTTCGACCTCGTGGTGTCTCAACCGCCATTTGTGATTCGCCCGCCGGGAATCGGACAGACCACGTTTCTCCATGGTGGCCCGCGCGGTGAGGAACTTGCGCTCCGGTTGTTCGCAGGTCTTCCGTCGGTCTTGCGGCCTGGCGGCGCGGCTCTAGTTCGGTTCGATGCGCCCGCCGCCGACACCCCGGTGCTCCGTCGGGTCCTCACCGCGCTTGCCACCGATCGAAGCGAGGAGTCGGTGCGGGACCTTCGGGTCGCACTGCTCAGCGCCCGCGGAGCGAGCGCGGATCTCCAGGCGATCGGTTACGCCGCCGCCCAACACCCAGCGCTCGATGCCGCCTACCGAGAAGACGTGTTCCGCTATCGCGACCACCTCGCGAAGATGAACATCGAGCGCACGCTCCACTGCTTTCTTCGCCTCGAAGTACCCGCGGACAGCGGAGGGTATGCGGTGTCTCGGGCAGTGCCGACGTTGGGTGCCTACGGACACGAAGCGGTGGTGGAGTGGGTGTCCGCCCTCGAACTCGCAAGCCTTCCGCCCAACCGCCTCGAGGCGGCGCCGATCGCGCCGGCTCCCGACCTTCAGCTCTCCGATGAGCGGAGTCTTCGGCCGTCTGTCCCGAAGTCTTCGACCGGAGAGAGCCCCCAGCCTGAAGGCGGCCGGCTCTTGGTGCGGCGGCCGGGAAACCTTATCGATGCCCAGGAGCTGAGCGATGCCGGCGCGGTGCTCCTCGAGGCCCTCCACCAGAGCGGCACCCTCGGCGGTGCCATCGCACAGTTCGCCGAGCGGGTCGGAGCGGCCCCGGACGAGGTCCGGGGCGACCTTCAAGGCTTCGTCCGGCAGCTCTTGGTCGCGGGGGTGCTCGTGGCCGGCAACTCGAACTCCGATCCGAACGGAGCCTGAAAGATGCGGGTTCTTCGAAGGGTCGTCGCTTGTTGGATGCCGCCACTGCTCGCGGCCTGCGCCTCCGCTCCGTGTCCGCGTCCCGCATCGGTGGAAACCGAAGCGGGGGCGGTGCGCGCTCCGGAGGTTCGGGCGCTTCGGACCGCGCCGCTTCGGACCGCGCCGCCAGGCGCCACCATCCAGATTCTAGCCCGCATCGGCCACCAGTCGGCGCGTCTCGCGCCCGAAAGCACTGCATTCCCCCGGCCTTCTCCCGGGCCTTCTCCCGGGCCTTCTCCCGGGCCTTCTCCCTCCAGCCGTCCTCGCGGTACGTCGAGTACCGCTGTGGCTTCTTCCAGTCCGAGGTCTGCGGGAATCCAGCTCTTTCGAACGCGATCCATCACCTCTGGTGACCGATGCGGGCTCGCCGAGGTGAGAACGCGTTCGTTGGCCGGCTGGTGATGGAGCCGCGCGCGTCGGTGCCCTTCATCGCGATGACACCGAGGAGTACATTCACGTCCTCGAAGGTGGAGGCGTGATCACCATCGATGGTGAGGACTACCCGGTCGGTGCGGGGGCAACGATCTTCATGCCGGCGGGCGTCGAAGTGAGCTTTCGAAATGGCGATGCCCGCATGGTGGCCCTGCAGGTGTTCGCGGGCCCGAGCCCGCCGTGAAGTACGAGCGTTGGCGCCCGTCGGAGTAGGTGACTCAGACCTTGGGAACGCAGCCGCTTTGGGAGATCGGCTGTCGTTCGAGGGGCACGAGACGAACCGCGCCGAGCCGACCGTAGGTGAGCCCTGGTTCCGAACCTCGCCGGCTCTCGTGCAGGTGGCAGCGGACCGACGAGGCGCGGACCACGGTGCCGACGCTCCCTCGAAGCTTGCCGGAGATGAATGCAGTCGCGACGCTGATCGCGCAACGTGCCGCCGCGTCGGCGGTCGCGCTATTGCCCGGACCGCCCCAATCTTCAAGGAGGTACTCGACTTCGGGGCAGTGGAAGTGGTGGAGGCCCTGGGTGTATCCGCCCTCGTCGTTCCGATGAAGCCGGGCCCAGGTCGTGGCGAGCTTGTGAAGTGGCGGCTCGCTGGAGGAAAAACCGTCGGCAAGCACCGTTCGGGGGATCAGTCGATCCGCGCCCGGCGAGTAGACGTGTGTCGCCCCCGTGTGCTCCGCGATAGAGAGGGATACCTGGGTCAGCCACGTGAGCAGCTCGATCTGCTCCTCGCGCTCAGGAGCGGCGTCCGCCGAGACCTCGAAGAGCACCGAGGCTTCCCCTTCCGCGTCGCGGATGGCTTCGAGTGCCGCCTCCGGGACCACATCGCCCACTGGAGCGGGACCTTTCACGCCGCCGAGCCATCCCTTCTCCGGGTGTCCAAGGATACCTCCGCCGTCCATCATCACTAGTTCGGCGGTATCTCCGTGCGCTTCCTGCCAGGTTCGGCTGAACGCGACATCGTCGAGTGGCGATCCTTCGGTGCCCCGGATCACGAGGAGGCGCGGCCGGTAGTCCGGGGCGTTCTGACTCGAGACGACCTGCCAGGAGCCATTGATCTTGCGGGTAAGGGTCACGATCTCGAGGGGCGTGTCCCTGCCTTCGACGAAGACTCGTTCGTACACCTCTGCGCTGATCGGTCCGAGGGACCGGAGGCCGACGGTTTCGCTTCGCGTGCGACACCAAAAGCGCTGAAGTCGTTCCACTGCCGACTGCGGGCCTTCGGCGTCGAGAAGGTCGACCAGAAGGTCACGTTCTGCCGGTCGGCGAGCGACCGCTGCGAGGCGTCCGGTGACCCCAGCGACATCGCCGACGCGGAGGGACGCACGAAACGCGGCCACCATCGCCTCCGGGGTGTCCACGTTCCCGGCAGCGTCCACATAGGCAAGGGTAGGGCGAGATGGGGTCATCTATCCACCGGCAGTGAGGGGAGCCGGATAGCGGATCACCACCTCGAACTGCGGCCGTTCAATCGCTACCACGGTGCTCGTGAGGGCGCCATCCGCTCCTTCGAAGAGAAGTTGCTGACCGGGGATAGGCATTTCTTGAGTCATCGTAATTCCACCGTTTGGAAGGAATTCGACCGCGGCTTCCAGCTTACGAAACAAGGCTCGATCGTCATTTCGCCATTCACCACTCGACCGATCCCGAATAGCCACGCACCGGTTTCGCCGCACGTGATACTCCGTGTTCCTGGTCACATACACCCGGTGGATTCTTCGTTCTGGACTCACCACCGGGGTGGCCGAGCGCGAGCGTGATGGCAGGGTCCTCTCCCAGGAACTACTCATGTCCGGTTCTTCGGTTTGCTGGGTCATTTCTCAGGTCGTCTGGGCTTCGTCGGCCAAGGGGTCGCGTTGGCCGGAGAACAGGCCGCGGTCCGTACCGAAGCCGGAACGTTCCAGCCGCGCAGGCTGTGCAAGCTCGGTGCCCATCCGAGGACATAAAAAACCGCCGGGTTCGAGGTGCGGCTGGCTTCTTGGGACGCCGGCGGGCGGGGACTCTGTGCACCACCCAACTCGGGAGATCCCTATCCCCGAACCACGGAAATCCGGCGTCTACGAGGGTCTTCCTTCGAGGTGCCTAAGCATCGCAGGGCTCTGCCCCTCTCCCCTTCGGGGTTGCGGATTTCAGACCCTACGAACGACATCCATCCACCTCGAGTGATTTTCCGGGCTACGCTCGCCGCATGACCGACCACAGGATGCTGAAGGGAACGGAGGCCCGGCTTTGGTCCCTCATCGAGCAGCGGACTCTCGCGGGAGCGGACATCAAGCGGATCGACCAGCGCATCTGGGATCTCTTCGGAGAAGAGTGGGCGATCATGTTTACTGACCTCGCGGGGTTTTCGCGGCAGGCGGCGGCCTTCGGCATCGTGCACTTTCTTCAGGTCATCTTCGAAAAGAAGCGGCTCCTTCTTCCGGTGATCTCGGACTACGACGGAATCCTTCTCAAGATGGAGGCGGACAGCTTTCTCGTGATCTTTCGTCGGCCGGAGATGGCGGTCCGATGCGCGGTTGCGATGCAGCGGGCCTGTCGCAAGGCGAGCGAACGCCGGGTCGCGGAAGAGCAGATCTTACTTTGCGTAGGCATCGGCCATGGCAAGGTGCTTCGGGTAGGCGATCGAGAAGTGTGGGGGGCCGAAGTCAACGCCGCGAGCAAGCTTGGCGAAGACACCGCAAAGGCCCATGAGGTCCTCGTGACCGAGTCCGTGAAAGACGCCTGCGAGAAGGTCGAGGACATTCAGTTTCTCGACCTCGGGGTCGCGGTGCCCGGCTCCGCCCAGAACTATCGGCTCAAGTACCGGCCCTGACCGTTTCTCACAACAGGTTTGCCGTCCGAAGGAACGCTTCGATGCGCTCCCAATAGTCCGAGCCGGGGGGCGGAAGATTGTTGTGGCCTGCCCGGTAGCGGACGAGCGTGCCATGGGGTGCGGCTTCTTCGAGAAGCTCTGCGTGACGAAAGGGGATGAGTTCGTCTTGCGTTCCGTGAAAGAGGAGCACCGGTCGGTCGTAGCCTCGCAGCCAGGCGCAGGTGTCGAAGCGATCCGCCACGAGGAACTCCGGCACAAACCATCGCTTGGCGAGCTCGGGCAAACTCGCGAAGGTCGACTGAAGAATCAGCGCCGCGGGTTCGCGTGCTGTGGCGAGCGCACCGACGGCGCCGCCGCCGAGGGAGCGGCCGTGAAAGATCACCCGGGCAGGATCGACATCGGCTCGAGCGACGAGCCGGTCGTAGAAGAACTCGAAGTCTTCGGCGATCCCTTCCTCCGACGGTGACCCCGCGCTCCGTCCGTAGCCTCGGTACTCCGGAAGGAGCACGTGGATCCCAAGGTCTCGATAGGGCTGAAGTTCGGGCGGCCAATGATCGACCAGTTCGCCGTTGCCGTGGGCAAAGATCACGACCGGCCGCGCCGCGTCGTCACTTCCGAGTTCGGCGGTCCTGGTGGCGGGCAAAAAGAACGCCTCGATTTCCCCCTCGGCGATAGACCGGGTCCACCGCTCCGCCGACCGATCCGTGAAGGTGGCCGGCGCCCGGAGGCCGGTTCCAGGGAACAGCATCGCGCGCTGAAGCGGGGCGAGCACCACGGAGAACACCAAACACCCGAACGCGCCGCCGAGCAAGACCCCCACGGCAAGCCGGACGCGACGTTTCCGCTTCTTTTCCGAGCGGCTCAACGATTCTCCCCGGCCGAGGGCTCCGCGGTCCCCATTGCCGAAGGATACGCCGCCCCGATTGACGCTGGCCACGACGGGGCAGTATTCCCGCGCTTCGATGCGCCGGCAAAACGTACGCACGGTTCTCTTCGCTTCCTTCGTGGCTGTCTCCGTGGCTCTTCTTACGGTGTGCTTCGCCGCGATCCCGACGAAGGTCTCGGCGCAGGAAGTGACCGCCGAGGTGCCCGAGCTCCTACTCAGCGGGGTCCAGCACAAGCTCGCCCTTGAAGGCCCCGTCGAAGCGGGACTCGCGTATCGGGTAGTGGCGTTCGGAGAGCCGGTCGCCGAGGGCGTGCTCGACCAAGGCGCGAGCAAGCTTCCCGTCACCTTTCCGAAGAGCGGTCACTCGACCGTGGAGGTCACGCTCGGTTCGTCGGTTTCCGAGCATTCGGTCCGGTTCATTCCGGGGTTTCTCGCGATCCTACCTGCCCTCTTCGCGATCGTGCTCGCGGTGGCCACCCGGCGCGTGGTCGTGGCGTTGCTCTCCGGCGTGTGGCTTGGCGCGGTGTTCTTCTACGACTATGGGATCCTGACGGGCCTGCTTCGGACGGTCGATACCTATATCGTCGGTGCGCTCAGCGATCCGGGAAACGCAACCATCGTGGTGTTCAGTCTTCTGCTCGGTGGCATGATCGGCGTGATCACGCGCTCGGGAGGCGGCGCGGGAATGGCCAAAGTGGTCACCACGCGCGTTCGGGCGACGCGGGGCGGGCTCCTCGGCACTTGGCTGATGGGCTTCGCGGTATTCTTCGACGACTACGCGAATGCACTCCTCGTGGGATCGACGATGCGGCCGATCACCGATCGGCTTCGCGTGAGCCGGGAAAAGCTCGCCTTCGTTGTCGACGGGACCTCTGCGCCGGTGAGCAGCCTCGCGATCGTGTCGTCATGGATCGGGGTGGAGGTCGGCTACATCAAGGTTCAGTTTGAAAGGCTCGAGATCGAGCAGGACGCCTACTGGGTGTTTCTTCAGACGCTTCCCTATCGGTTCTACCCGATCCTCATGCTGTTCTTCGGGCTTCTGATCATTGTCCTCCGCCGAGACTTCGGTCCGATGCTCAAGGCCGAGCGGCGGGCCCGCGGTGGCCAGCTCCTCGCCGAGGGGGCGAAGCCTGCGTCCGACTTCGACGCGTCAGAAGCGGAGAAGGCCAAACGTCCAAGCTGGATCAACGCAGTGTTTCCCATCGGAGTGGTCATCGTCGTGGCAACGGTGGCGATGGTCGTCACCGGCATCGAGGGAGCCAGGGCCGAAGGCGTCGCGAACCCCGGTCTCCGCGATATCTTCAGCAACGCCGCGTCCTCCAAGGCCCTTCTGTGGGCCGCGTTTTTCGGCGGCGTGGGCGCGATCGCGGTCGCGGTGGGGCGCCGTTCGCTGAAGTTCAACGAGGCGATGGAGGCGTGGCTCGGCGGGATTCGGTCGATGCTCTTGGCCGCGATGATCTTGGTCCTCGCGTGGTCGATCGGCGACGTCTGCGACCAGCTTCATACCGGCGACTTTCTGATCGGGCTGATCGGGGACTCGCTCCACCCCGGGGTCCTTCCGGCGCTGGTGTTTCTGGTCGCGGCGTTGGTGGCATTTGCGACCGGCACGTCCTGGGGGACGATGGCGATCTTGTTTCCGCTGGTGGTGCCGCTCGCTCACGATCTCGCTCCGAACGACCAGGGAATCTTGCTCGGGGCGATCTCCTCGATCCTTGCAGGATCCGTCTGGGGAGACCACTGCTCGCCGATCAGTGACACGACGATCCTCAGCTCCATGGCCTCGTCCTGCGATCACATCGATCATGTGCGAACCCAGCTTCCCTATGCCCTGCTCGTGGGCGTGGTGAGCCTTGTGATGGGGGATTTGCTGTCGGGGTTGGGGCTTTACCCGGGTTGGCTTGGGCTTCTGTTCGGCGCGGTGATTCTCGCACTCGTGGTGCGCTTTGTCGGAAAGCCGGTCGACGACTACGCGCCCTCCGAATAGCCCAAAGATGCCGAACTGGCGATGACTTCGGTTGCCGAACGAACGTCTTTTTCCTGGCCATCGGCAGGCCCTGTTCGGCGGTTTTGCCGACTGGTATGGTGGCGCTCGATGCGGGAGTGCGTGGTCTGCAGGCTTCGTTACCGGGGAGACATTGACCACTGCCCGGTGGATGGCGGCGCGCTCGAAGCGGTTCGCGCCAAGACGACCGAACCCGCGGGCACGCTTCCGTGGGACCAGGAGCAAGAGCCGACACTTCCGGACATCCGACCGCTGGTCGGGGAGGAGAGTCAAATAACGACTCCAATGACCGGTCGAGCGCTGGGCCCTGACGGAGCGTATGTGCTGGTGGATGAAGGGTTCGAGCTTCGCACCGGCCGCGTGCATCACGCAGTGTTTCGAGGCGGCGCATCGCCAACCCTCCGAACGTTGCTTCGGCTCCGGACGCCGTTCAACAAGATCGAAGGAGCGGTCGACCCGCTGGTGTATGCGATGGTCGAGCTTCAACATGTGGCATTGCCTCCGTTCTTCGAGAGCTTTCCTGACGACGCTGGCCGGGTGTATCTCGCCTGCGGATTGTTGCGCGGCCGACCCCTCTCGGACCGATTGGAAGGAGACGGCATGCGCGTCAGCGAGGTCTTGCCGGTACTGAGTCAGGTCGCGTCGCTCATCGCGACTGCACACCACCGTGAGATCGTGCACGGCATGCTCTCACCGGACGACGTCTGGGCCGACCCGCAGCTCCGGGTGACGGTGATGGGCTATGGCGATCTCGCGTTGACCCAGCGCGCCATGGCCACGCTTGGGGCCCCGGCGCACCGGCCGCGCTACAGGGCGGACGGAGTGGACTTTTGGACCCGCGACGCGGACGTCGTGGCGTTCGGGGGGCTCGCCTACGAGCTTCTCATGGGCTCGCCGCCGGGCAACCGCGATGTGGATCTTGGAGGCCTCGGCCCGATCGTACACCGCGCCCTCGGCTGGGATGGTCCGATTCCCTCGGCCGACGAGGTCGTGGCGGCGGTCAAAGATGCTGCGCGCATGGCGCCCGTCTCCCGTCGAGTTCCCACCGCGATCGTCGAGGCGCCCCCGGACCCCGGCGAGGACAGCGCGGCCCTGACCGGCGAAGCATTGAAGCGAGCCCTCGGCTACGCAGGGCTCAAGCCTCTCGACCCGTCCAAGCACCCGCGTGGGTTCGAGGATCTGTTCGCAGCGTTTGCCGCGTATTATGACGAGCGCGGCCGGGCGCAACACATGCGGTACCTCGAGTGCGTCCGCACCCGCTACTTGCCGGTGGCCCAGATGAAGAGTCGTGTGCCGTTCTTTGTCGCCTATTCGGAAGCGCTCGAACTCCACATTCGATGCTTGCCCGACCTGTTGAAGACCGGCGTACGCGACTATGTGGCGTACCTGATCGATGACCTCCTCGAGATCGATGACCCGGGGGCTCAAGAGCGCGCACGTTCGCTCGGACGGGTCGCCGCTCGCCTCTCGGTCTAGCCCGCATCGGTCACCAGAGGGGATGGACCCCGTTCGAAAGTGGTGGATTCCCGCGGACCTCGGACGGGAACACGCCGCAGCTGTACTCGACGTACCGCGAGGACGGCTGAAGGGAGAAGGCCGTGGAGAAGGCCCGGGGAAGGTGGTGCTTTCGGGCGCGAGCCACGCCGACGGGTGACCGATGCGGGCTAGCGAACGATCAGGATCGGGCCCTGTCGCTCGACGGTGGCGCCGTGGGCATGAGCAAGGGCGTAGATCGCTTCCAGCGGATCGACACGGGAAAGGCGGAGACTCAGCTCGCCCGCGAGGGGTCGCGCGATAACCACGGAGACCCGGGCCTCGTCGGCGAGGAGCCGAATCGCGTTCTCGAGCGATGAGCGAGAAAACCGGACGGTGATTCGACGACCGCTTCGAGGCCTCGGCAGGACGGCTTCGCCGGACCGAGTCGGCGCGGCTGGTGGCGGATATGCGTAGGCCTCGGACGCCGGAGGCGTTGGGTTCCAGCGTGCGATCTCTGCCTCACCGAGCCGGTCCGAAGCCGGCGTGGCCCCCGGCGGTTCGTGGTGGACGCCGCCGCACCCCAGTCCGAGAGCAAAGATCGCGACCACCGTGGCGGAACGCAGCACCAACGAAAGGTAACAAACCAGCGGAGGGGGCGCCGATTCCAGCAAACCAAGTATCCAAGATCCCATATGGTCGTAGCTCCGTGGACTCTCTACGGCCTCTCTGCTTTGCCGTCCTCGCCCTCGTGGGGTGTCCGGGCGAGTCGGACTCCGCCGTCATCTGGGAGGATGCGCAGCGGCGCTGGCGTCAGGCGCAGGCCACCGGAGCGGACATTGGAGTCTACGACGCGTGGCTTGGGATCGACCGCGAGTCCGTGGAGGGGCAGATCGCACGGGGGCGATTGTCCGAAGCGGATCCCCACTACCGCGAGGCGATTCGTCGGCTCCGTGCGGGCGAAGATGACGTCCTCGAGTCCTTTGTTCAGGGCCAGCGCGTCGGGCCGATGAACCCGGAACTCTACTATCCCTTGGCGCAGGCGTGCCGGGACCAGGAGCTGATTCCACGAGCGAAGGAGTACTACCGAAAGTACCTCCTCGCCCGGCCCTACGGACCGAACAGTGGTCCTGCCCGCCGTGAACTCGAAGCCCTTCCTCCGGACCCGCTCGATCCGCCCGGGCCGTTTTTGGCACCGCCGGCGGAACCTCCGCTTGTGCCGCGCCGCTCCTACGCGGTTCCGTTGGCGGCGGCGGGAGGCGCGGGAGCCGCGTTGCTGTTGGTGCTCGCGTTTGCTTCGTGGCGCCGTCGGGGCGCGTCGCTTGCGGACATCGCCCGCGCCAATCCGGAGCTCCATCCTGCGATCGCCTACCTTGTCGGCTCGCTCCGTCATGAACTCATCAAACATCGGATCGGTGCGGTGGGTGACGCGGTGGATGCGCTTCAGCGCGGTGAAACGAGTCGCGATCAGCTCGAGTTTTTGCGAGGCCGGCTTTACGGCGGCGAACCCCTCCTTTCTGCGTGGGAAGGGCATGTTCGGACCTTCGAGCGAGCCCTCGGCTATCGGCTCGACCTGCGGAACGACCGGTGGTTTCGCCGGGCCCGGCGCTCCATTCTTCGCATCGCGCGGCTTGAGGACGGGCTCCGCCGGGGCGAAGCTCGGACCGGGGCGATTCTTGCTCGCGAACATCGGAGCCTGAAAGAGTTCGACGTCTATCTTGCAGAACTTGTCCGCGATCTCGTGCGCACCGACGTGGACGAGTCGCTCCTTCAAACGGTCCTCGACGAGGTTCGCGGCGAGTATGCGGTTGGCCAGGTGGAACTCGACGAGGTTGAAGTCGAGGGCTGGGAGGAACCGGTTCAGGTCGAAGTGTTCCAGGTCGACCTCGTCCTGATCCTAAAGAACATTGTGCGCAACGCGATCCTCGCGGTGGGTCGTGCATCCGAGCCTCGCCAGATTCGTCTCGCGGTGGACGTCGACCTCGAGCTCACGGGCGAAGAGGTCGTGCGAGTCCGCGTCGCCGACACGAGTTCCGAGTCGTTGACCACGCAGGCGATTCACGACCGCCGGGTCGACCGAGGGTTGGGACTCGTGACGGCGGCCCTGACCCGGTACGATGGAGCGATCGAGGTGGAGGCGATGGAGCCGCCCTTCGTCAAAGCCGTGACCATTCGCCTGTTCCGTGCCCTCGATGAATGATCTGCGCCGCTATCCGCGCCGGCTGCCGGGTTCCGGTGGGGCGATCCGAGCTTCGGTTGGCGGTCATGACTGAGTCCCCGAAGCCGTCCGAGCCTCATCTCCACCCTCCTTGGGGCCGCTCCGCGGCTTTTGCACGCCATCGGCTGCCATCCCCTCGGGCTCGACAATACTCGGCATTTCCTCGCCTCGTGGACGGACCACCCCGCCCACTCCGTTCCACCGATCGACGTCAAGGAGTGTGGAGATGAGCTCAAGTCTTCTCGTGGTCGAGGACGGGAACGAATACACGGAGTTTGCCAACCTTTTTCTGGGCGATCGGTTTGCCATTCGTTCGGCCCGGTCGGCCAAAGAGGCCCTCGCTCAGCTCGACGTACAGATGCCGGACGCGCTCCTTATCGATCTTCGGTTTGATCGAACTCCGGTGGATTTGCTGCTCGGGAATGTCCGCGAGACCGCCGGCCGGTTGTTCGGCGGCGACGAGAATCGAGCTCTCCGCTATCTCCAGGATCAGCAGGGGGCCCTCGTGCTGGCCGAGCTTCGGAAAGCCGGGTGCGACGTGCAAGCGGTGTTCGTTCATGACTTTCCGCCGCGCCGACTCCGAAACCTGCAGCGCCTCTACGGTCGGGTGTCGGCGGTGCCATCCTTCGACGCGGTTGCGATCGGTGCGGCGTTGCTATCGAAGGAGCAGGGGTGAGCGGTCTCAAGCGCCTTGCCCACGACGTGGGAAAGTACATCGCGCGAACCGCCACGAACCTTCGACCGGGGGCTCCGGTCCCCGAGGTGCTTGCGAAGATGCTCGAAAAGGATCTCTACGCCACCGACGGTGAGCGGCCGGCTTCGGCGATCTTCGACGCCATGCGACCAGGCCTCGACGAGGCGCGGGACGAGGCGTTCGCCAAGGCCCTCGACGACGTGCGCGAGCACCTTCGGCAGATCGATGCGCTCGAGGGCAGAGTTCGCGGTCGAGACTCCGAGGCGCTCGCCGAAGTCTCGCGTCGGGCGCTTGGGGTTCGAGATCAACTTCTCGCACTCCTCCGAAACGAAACCCAGGAGGAGGCCGAGTGAGGGCTCGACCGAAGCTCCTCATCGTGGACGACCAGGACCGGTACGTGGAGCTGTGTCATGCCCTTCTCCAGGACTATGACTACGCGACCCGCTGCGAACTTCCGGGGCCTTGCTGGGAGTGCGACCGCCGACAAGGCTGCGAGCTGACCCACGCCCATGACGCGGAGGAAGCCAAAGACGCACTTCAGCGACATCCCGACACCGACGTGGTGCTCCTCGATGTTGCGTTCGATATCCCCGAAGAGCGCCTCCTTCCGTTTCGTGACACGGGCCTTGCGCAACGAAAGCGCCTTCAGGGCCTCGCGATCCTCGAACACCTGCGCCGGGACCGCGGTGAGCTCCCGGTCATCCTCATGACCTCGATCGAGGAGCTGGAGTTTGGTCAGGCGGCGCTCGCGGGCGATGAGTTCGTGAGCCTTGCCGGCGCCGACGCCTTCGACGCGCGGGCGCTATCGCTGCTCGTCGAACGAACCCTCGCCCGTCGTCATGAGGCCCCCGCGGCCGGGGGCTACGTGTTTGGGCGCTCGAAAGGAATGGCCCGGCTCCGGCAGGACGCGACGACTCTTGCGCGCACTTCGCTGCCCGTGCTGATCGTGGGTGAAACGGGCACCGGGAAGAGCGCCCTCGCCGAACATGTGATTCACCCGGCGAGCGGTCGGAACGGACCGTTTCGCGCCGTCGACCTCTCGGCGATTCCGTCGCAGCTCCTGGCCGCCGAGCTCTTCGGCACGGTGCGAGGCGCGTTCAGCGGTGCGGTGGAGCGCACCGGTCTCTTGGTGGAGGCCGACGGCGGCACCTTGCTTCTCGACGAGATCGGCAATCTCCCGCTCGACGTCCAGCGGATGCTCCTCCTCACCTTGCAGACCCGGCGGGTCACCCGGCTCGGCGAGAGCGCGAGCCGAACCGTCGACGTCAAGCTGGTGGCGGCGACGAACTCGGACCTCGAGCGGGCGGTGCATGCGGGGGAGTTTCGTGGCGACCTCTATGCGCGGCTCAACCCATCGGCGCGGCTCACCGTGCCCCCGCTTCGGGAGCGGATCGGGGATGTCCGCGAGCTTGCCCAGGGGTTCGTCGAACGAACTTTCGCCGCGGGTGTCGACCGACAGCTCCTCACCGAATATCAAGAGCGGGCCGGCATTCGCGGAACCCCCCGGCCCGAGCTTCAGATTGGTCGCGATAAGCCGTCGGAAAACGCGACGGTGGTGTTCATGTTGAGTCGGGCGTCGTTTCAACTGCTCCGCAGTCACGACTGGCCGGGCAATGTTCGCGAGCTCGAGATGGTGCTCAATACTGCGGTCCTGTTTGCGTTGGCCGACGCGCTCCGGGCCGCCGAGGAGGGTCGGGGCGCGCCGTCCGATACCGCGTGGGCGGTACCGGTTCCCGCTCGGCTTCTTCAGGAGCTCTTGGGCCGCTCCTGGGGACGCACGCCAGGTCCTTCGGAGGGGGAGTCGTTCCGACCCACCCTTCAGGCGCGGGGAAGCCTCCGGGACGTGGCCCGGGACCTCGAACGTCAGGCCTACACGTTTCTGTTCGAGCGCACGGGGGGCGACTTCGAAGCGATGGCGCGACTCCTCCTCGAAGGGGGCGGCGCGGGGGACGCGCGCAAGGTTCGGCTTCGATTCAATCAGCTTGGCCTTAGCGTGAAGAATCTACGAAAAAGGGACTCTTAATCGCTAATAAGTAGATTTTGGCAATCGATCGATTTCGATAAAATCAATAATTTCGGTCGATTTGCGTTGGTATGGTCTCTGCTCTTTATTTGGGCATGAAGAACAAGCCGAAGCCCACGACGCCCGACAACAGTGTGATGTTTGCCCTTCAAGAGCTTCGCCAGCTCGAGGAACAGCGCCTCGAGGAAGCGAGGCATCAGGAAGAAGCCGAGCGAGCCGAGGCGCGGCGGCGAAAGGCCGAGGAAGTGGAACAGAAGGCGCGGGAGGAGCAGCTTATCGAGGCGGAGGCGAAGCTCCGGGTCGAAGCCGACCTTCGGGCCCGGGACCGCGACGCGGAGCTTCGCGTCGAGGCCCTGCAGGCGGAACTTCGGGCGGTGCAGCTCGATCGCGAGCGGGTGCACCGAGAAATCGCAGTGCTTCAGCTGGAGGAACGTCAAGCTCCGAACGCTGGGCGAGGCTGGGCGGTGGCGTTCTTTGCCGCGTCCACGGTGGCGGCAGCGCTCGCGATGATCGTGGTGATGGCGGATCCGGGACCGGTGCCTGAGCCGTCTCCCACCCCCGAAGCGCCCATCGCCAGCGAACCGGTGGCCTCCGCGACGGCCGTGGAGGAGGCGCCCACGCCCGAGCCGACGCCGATCGCCGAACCTACGCCGGCGCCAGCCGTGGAGGCTGCACCGGCGCGCCCGCGACCTCGGCCTCGTCCCCGGCCAAACGCGGTCGAACCGTCGGCGATGGACGACGGGCTCAGCTTCGACTGCGATCCGAACGACGTGCTCTGTGGGATCGACGGCTAGCCACAACTTGCTAGTGGTCCGCGCCCGGATCGAGTTGGGCGGCGAGGGCGTCATCTTTCTCGTCGGAGCGTTTCGCTGCCGGCCGGTTGAGAACCCGCTCCGTATAGGCCTTGAACGAAGGGCGAGGCTCGATGGCTTCGACAAGAAATCCCCAGTCGAGCTGAGAGCCAACGTACACGTCGGCGGCACTGAATCGACCGCCGAGGAGGAACGGGCCATCGGCGAGTGCTTGCTCTAGCGCGTTTAGGGTGTCGTCGTAGGATCCATAACCGAGCGAACCCTTCCGCGGCACGTCGGGCCGATCGAACATTCGATCGACGAGCGCCGGCTCGACGCATCCGGCGCCAAAGAAGAGCCATCGGTAGTAGGGGGCGCGCGCCGGATCGTTCACCGGAGGTGCCAAGCCCGCCTTCGGGAATCGGTCCGCAAGGTAGGCGCAGATCGCCGCTGCCTCGGTGACCACGACGTCCCCGTGTTCGAGCGTCGGCACTTTGCCCATCGGATTCAGGGCCAGGAACTCGGGTGCCTTGTGCTCCCCGCGTTCGAAGCGAAGGAGCCGAACCTCATAGTCGACCCCGACTTCCTCGAGCATGCGCCGAGCAATTCGGCTTCGCGAGAACGGGTGGTGATAGAGAACAACGTCGGCCATGCGAGGGATCGGACGTGGATGGCGGCGTAAGGTCAAGCCTTCGCAATTGGTGAGTCACGTTTGACTCCGCGGCGCTCTGATGCGGGGTCAGGTCCTTCGGCCTTGACGGCTGAGGGCTCCCGGGAACCTTGGAGCGAAGTTCCGTCGACCGTACGCGGTGGGATCGACGCATTGCGTCGAACATCCATGGGCGCGAGAAACCGGGGCCGGGAGCGAAAATTTCCCAGTGGCCTACGAACTGGCTAAGAATCGCGGCAGCTGCCCTGAGATTTCTGTATCGTTATGCCGTGGCGTCCGAAGAAAGCGTTGGAGTCGCCCTCTCCTCCGACCGCGATGCACGGCGCGCGGGTCTCCTGGCCGCGGCCGAAGCGGCGGCGCGCCCCGGCCGCGACAAGGTCAAGGCGGTGCTCGTCTTCGCATCCGGCGGCCACGCGCCGAAAGCGGCGGACATCGCGCGGGGGGCGGCGGAGCATCTTCCGGAAGCCACGGTGGTGGTGATCGGAGGGAACGGCGTTGTGACCTCGGAGGAAGAGGCCGACGAAGGCGCAGCGGTGAGTGCGCTAGCGCTTCCGTTTCCACTAACCGTGGCCCCCGTGGCGCAGCTTCGGCACGAGGAGGAAGCCGAAGCGGCGGGCAAGGAGGTGGCAGCGACACTCCTCCATCGACCGATGCGACCGCTCCTGTTCTTCGCTCGACCGTCGGCCCTTTCGGAACTTCTTCTCGCAACGCTGAGCCAAGAACTTCCCGAGACCCCAGTCGCGGGGGGAGGCTTGGCGGCGGACGGGGCGCTTGCCGTGGTGACTCCCGATGCAGGGCTGGTCGAAGTGGCGGCGGTCGGTATTCGCATCGACGGCGGGCTCCGCATGTTGGTCGGGGCAAGCCCGGGGGTGGAGCTGCTCAACGATTGGTCCACCGTCGATGCGGTGGACAAAGGGTTTGTTCGTCGGCTGGGCGGACGCCCCCCGCTCGAACGGCTTTCCGTGGCGGTGTCGTCACGGAACGATCGGCCGCTCGTGCTTGCGGCGATCCGATCCCGCGGGGATGAGCAAGGCTCCTGGATGGTGCGCGCGATCAGCGGCGTCGAACCCTCGAGCGGCTCGATTCATATCGGAAGTGCGGTAAAAGCCGGGGATCAGCTCTGCTTTGCCACGCTCAGTCCCGACGACGCGCGAGACCATTTCGAGCTCACCCTTCGTCGAATGCACCGGGACCTCCGGGGCGGGGTGCCGGTGGCCGCCGTGTTCATCGACTGCGCGGGACGAGGCGCCCGCCTCTACGGCCGAAAAGGCGTCGACGTTCGCGCGGTGCGGCGCCGCTTCGACGGCCTCTGCTTCGCCGGCGTCCGCTCGAGCTTCGAAGTCGCCCCCTTCGACGGCGAGCCAAAATCGCAGATGTACACCGCCGTCCTCGCGCTCATCTACGCGCCCAGCTAACTCCCGGGGACGAGGTAATTTGTTGCCTCACCACGATTCGTATCTATCCGGAATCACACGCGTGCCCACCTCACCTACGGGTCGCGCCTCCGCAGGTGTTGGGCAAAGAATCCGATGAACCGCTCCTGAAGATGCCGCGACACCTCCGGCTCGCTGACCATGTGGGTGAAGCCAGAGAGGGGCAGGAACTCGTGACTCCGACCCGCCCGGAGGAGCGCATCACTCATCTTCACCGCGTGGGTGAAGTAGACATTGTCGTCCGACGTGCCGTGCACGATGAGAAGTGGCCGCGTGAGGTTCGGGGCGTGGGTCAGGACCGACGTATGGGCGTACCCTTCCGGGTTCTGCTCGGGGAGGCCGAGATAACGCTCGGTGTAGTGCGTGTCGTAGTCGCGCCAGTCCGCCACCGGCGCTCCGGCGATCCCCGCATGAAAGACGTCGGGCCGCTGCATCACTGCCATCGCGGAGAAGTACCCGCCAAACGACCAGCCCCAGATGCCCACGCGGCTCATGTCCATCTCGGGGAACCGTTCGCCGAGCGCCGTGAGCGCTTCGACCTGGTCGAGAAGCGGTTCGGTGATCACATCGCGCGCGATCGTGCGCTCCCACTCCCGTCCCCGGCCGGGCGTCCCCCGGCCGTCCGCGGACACCACGATGTATCCGTGGTCCGCGTACCACTGTTGAATAAGGTAGCGGCGCGGGAGGCGCCGGACGTGCTGGTGGAGGGGGCCTCCGTAGACCGACACGAGGACCGGGTAGCGCCGGCTCGAGTCGAAGTTTCGCGGACGAACCACGCTCGCCCGATAGTCCCGGCTCCCGACGGTCACAAACTCGACCTGCGGCTCGAAGGGAGGCTCCTCCGCCTCCGAGCGCAGCGACCCCAAGGTCTCCCCGCCTCGAAGCACTACGTCGGTCCGGCCCATTTCTGTGTACGATGTCCGTACTTCGAGCCCTTCCCCGAACACCGCGGTGTGATAGCCCGGAGTATGCGTGAGCGGCGTCGCCCTCGTGCCTTCCGGGTCGAGCCGCACCCGATAGAGCTGCCGGTCGATCGGTTCGGGAGCCGCCGCGACGTACGCGACCCCGGCATCCTCGTCGACGTGCTCCAGACCCTGAAGCCCGAGGTCGGGTTCGGTGAGCATCCTCGACTCCCCGCTCCGTGAGCGGAGCTCGAGCTGTGGCCACCCGTTTCGCTCGGTGATCCAAAGAAACCGTTCGCCCCCCCGAAGCCAGCGCGGCACGCGGTCGTACAAGTTGATCCAAGCGGCATCGCGCTCTTCGTGAATCACTTCCGTCTGGCCGTTCGTCGGATCGACCACTCGAACCTGCTCGAGCTGCTGATTTCGGTCCTGGACGACGAGGGTGAGCGGCCCATCGCCCGCCCAGCGAACCGCCGCCACGTAGGGAAGCGCGTCCCGGTCCCAGTCGAGCCATCGCGTGGTGCCGCCCTGGGCCGAGATCACCCCGAGCCGGACCGCCGCATTGGCTTTTCCCGGCCTCGGGTAGGGCGACGATGAGACGGCCTCCGGTTCGCGCGGGTCCACGATATTGAGTCGCTCCATGCCTTCGGTGTTGGTTTCTTGGTAGAGCAAGGTCTCGCTATCCGGCGACCACCAGAAGCCGCGGTAACGGCCCATTTCTTCCTGCGCCACGAACTCCGCAAGCCCGTTCGTGATGTGGTCGTTGGCGGTGCGAGTAAGCCTGCGTTCCCGATTCGATTCGAGCTCGATGACGTGGAGCTCCCCGTTTCGTACGCAGGCGATCTTGGTACCGTCCGGAGAGAAGCGCGGGTCGTTGGCATAGCCCTCTTCCGTGCCCACCTCATGCACCTCATTGCCTTCGCGTTGGACCACAAAGAGCTTGCCGGACAGCGGTACGAGAAGCTTGGTCCCGTCGCGGCTGACTTCGAACGAGGCGATGCCCCGCGCGGAAAGCCGCATCCGCTCCCGGCGCGCCCGCTCCTCCGGACTCAGCTCCTCTGCACCGCCCTGAAGAATCTGCTCGGCGGTGAGGATCTCCCGCTCCGCGCCGGTCTCCACACTGAACGCATAGAGGTTGCGAACAAAACTCCGCGGACCCGATCGAAGAAAGAGGATCTCTTGCCCTCCATCGCCGATCCGAATCGACGAAGGATGCCCTAGGCGAAACGAGTAGGTCGCCGAGTACTGCTCGATGAACGCCGGATCGGCGGCAGACTCGACGACGGCAGGTTCGACCGGAGGGGTGGTGGAGGTCGTCGGCGTCGAGCCGCAACCCAGCGATGCAACCACCAAAGCGAGAAAAGTGAGCGTCCGCATGACGACGGACGATAGCAGTCCCGGGTCTCGCGTAGCATGCTCCGATGGCGTTTGATTGCGGGATCATTCTCCGCTCGGCTGCGCTCCGGTTTTCTCATCGGCCGGCGCTTCTCGTTCCCGGGCCCGAAGGCGTAGAACGTGTGACGTACGACGAGCTCGATCGACGAGCTCGGATCGTTGCCGTGGGGCTGCAGCGAGCCGGCGTCGAACCCGGCGATCGGATCGGGCTCCTTGGAGCCAATTCCGCGGACCTTGTCGCGGCGTGGTTTGCGGTGGTGTACGCCGGAGCAACCGTTGTGCCGCTTCCGGTCGGTGCGCGGGCCCGCGAGCTTGCCCTCCGACTGCGCCATGCCAAGGTCCGCGCGGTGATCGTCGACCGGCCGCAAGCCGAGGTTGGCGCGAACGTCCACGTACTGTCCATCGACTCGCTCACTCGCTCGGAGAACGCCGTCGGTCGGCTATCGGCGTCGACGACCGACCCCCCGCCGCAGGCGATGATCCTCTACACGTCCGGAACGGAAGCGCGGCCGAAGGGAGTGATGATCTCCCACGCTTCGCTGCTGCTTCATTGCGCGTCGCTAACGCATCATTCACTTCGCTTGCAGGAGGACGACCGGGTCTTGGGGGTGCTCCCGATCGCCCACTCCTACGGCATTCGGATGACCATTCTCGCGCCGTTCTTTGTCGGAGCGAGCACCGTGCTTCTTCCTCGCTTCGATCGAGACGCGGCGTGGAATGCGCTCCTTCAGCACGGCGTCACGTGGTTTCCCGGAGTCCCCACGATGTTTGCCGCGCTGACCGAGGCCCCCCATTCGCCGCCACCCGCCCTCCGCTGGTGTCTGAGTGCGGGGGCGCCGCTACCGCGGGAGACGCGGCGCGCGGCAGAACAGTGCCTTGGGACCGAAATCCGCGAAGGATATGGCCTCACCGAAGCCACATTCAGCACGATGAACGCGCCCCCCGCGCCGCAAGTCGAGGGATCGGTCGGAATGCCGAACTGGGGGGTGGAACTTCGCATCGACCCGCGCGCAGTTCCCGAAGATGACGGCGCAAGTCGGCGGGATCCGCACGCCCCGACGCTCGGCGAGATTCAGATTCGTGGCGCGAATCAGATGCTCGGCTACCTCGACGATTCGGCGGCCACCCGGGCGGCGATGCCCGACGGCTGGCTTCGGACCGGCGACGTCGGTTATCTCGACAACGAAGGGCACCTGTACCTCGTCGATCGAATCAAAGATGTGATCCTTCGCGGCGGACATACGGTGTACCCCGCGGAGGTGGAAGAAGAGCTCCTCACCCACCCCGGAGTGGTCCAGGCTTCGGTTTTTGGCGTGCCGGACGCTCACTACGGCGAAGAGATTGCGGCGGCGCTGGTGTGCCGCGCGCCGTTCGATATCGACGCGTTCGGCAGGTGGCTGGAAAAGAACATCGCCTCTCGGAAGCGGCCTCGGCACGTGCGAAGTCTGCCGTCGCTTCCCCTCGGCGCGAGCGGCAAAGTTCAAAAGCGGGCGCTTCGGGAGGGGCTCGTGTCGGAGCTTTCCGCTCCCAAATCAGGCGCGCGCAATCGTGCGCCGAGAGATCCGGAAGAAGCGAACACTGAGCGCGAGGGCCACGCAGCCGAGGCCGAGGTTCAGCCCCCACCAGAGACCGACCGGTCCCATCGGCGTGGCGAAGCAGAGGATGGCCCCGAGCGGTAGGCCGATGGCGTAGTGTCCGATGACGTTGCTCAAGAACGCGAAGCGGGTGTCGCCGGCCCCTCGAAGGGCTCCCGCGCCGACCGCCTGGATGCCGTCCACAAACTGAAATGCCGCGGCGACCATCAGAAACGCCACCGCCTGCTCGATCACCGGGTTCTGGTCGGTGACGAGTCGAGAAAGACCCCGCGGGAACCCCAAAAATGCGGCCGACGCGAGGAGCATGAATGCGCCCCCCGTCGCCAGGCTGATCGCGCCGGCGACCCGCGCACCCGGCGTGTCCTTTCGGCCCACCGCCTGTCCCACGCGCACCGCGGCTGCCGCGCCCACCGCCATCGGTACCTGAAACGTTGCCGAGGCCAGGGTGAGGGCGACGTTGTGCGCGGCGAGGACGATCGGGTCGTGGAGCGCCATCAGGATGCCGACGAGTGAAAAGGAGCCCACCTCCGCGAAGAGCGTCAACGCAATGGGAGCGCCGAGGCCGATGGCCCGGCGGATCACCTGAGGGTCGGTGGTGCGAGGGCCCGCGCCGTGCTGCCGGGCGAGGCGGCGGACCGCCTGCCACGCGATCAGCATTTGCAACAGGCTGCAGAACGCGCTCGTCCAACCTGCCCCGGCGGCGCCCATCGACGGAAGGCCGATGGCGGAGAGACCAAGGTCCTCGAGGCCTCGATCGCCGAACACCAGCACCCAGCTCAAGGGAAGGTTGACGACATTCGCGGTGACCATCCCCGCGATCAGCGGCAGTGTGCGGTCATACGCCTGGAGATAGCTCCGCATGCCGATCAAAAGAAGGATCGGAAGGAGTCCGAAGAGTCGGGCAAAGATATAGCCCCGCGTCTCCGCGCTCACCGCCGGGTCGATGCCAAACAGATCGATGGCGAGCACCGAGATCCAGGAAAGGCACGCGAGGGGAAGGGTGAGAGCCGCCGCGATGCGAAGGCCCTGCCGATACACGTGAAGCGCGGTGCTCGGCTCCTTTGCCCCCACCGCCTGAGAGATCAGCGGATCGATACCAAGCATGAGCCCGGTGCCCAGCACCGTCACCGTGAAGAACAAGCCGTTGCCTAGCCCTACGGCACCGAGCGGAACTTCGCCAAGGCGCCCCACCACCGCGGTGTCGACAGCGCCGAGGAGCATGTTGCCGACGTAGACCAGGGCCAATGGCCCGGCCAGCTTGATGAGGGCCCGGAACTCAGTCCGGTAGGAGCTGGCGTCCACGGTGGGCGGGAGGGTGCCTGAGCTGGTTTCGGATGAGAAGAGGCACCGGGAGATGCCTAAGGTCGTGGGCTAAGTGGTCCATGGGCCGTACCCTCCGCCCATGATCAAAATGCAGGCGGTGCATATTCGAGAGCCCGGGGGACCGGAGGTGCTCACCGTTGGGGCAGCGGAAGTGCGGGAACCCGGTCCGTCCGAGCTTCTCGTGTCGGTGCGTGCGGCGGGCCTCAACCGGGCCGACACGCTTCAGCGCCGTGGGTTTTATCCAGCGCCCCCCGGAGCACCCGCGACCATTCCCGGACTCGAGTACGCCGGGGTGGTCGAAGCCACCGGCGATCGGGTGCAAGGGTTTGCGCCGGGAGACCGGGTGATGGGAATTAGTTCCGGAGGCGCGATGGCCACCAAGTTGGTGGTGCACGAACGGGAGGCGCTCCCGGTCCCGGATGGGATGAAGCTCGAGACGGCGGCGGCGATTCCCGAAGTGTTCCTCACTGCGTTCGATGCACTCTTTCGCCAGGCCTCCCTTGGCCTCGGCGACCGGTGCTTGCTTCATTCGGTGGGAAGCGGAGTCGGCACCGCCGCGCTCCAGCTCGCGAACCGAGTGGGGGCCCGGGTCCTCGGGACTTCTCGAACGGCGGAGAAGCTCGAGCGCTGTCGAAGTCTCGGTACCTTCGACGCCATCGAAGTCCACGATGGGCGTTTCGCCGAAGCGGTGCACGAACGTGTGGGCGGCGCGGATCTGATCCTCGATGGAGTAGGCGCCGCGTACCTTCAGGAGAACTGTGCGTCGCTCGCGTTGCGGGGAACGATCGTGGTGATCGGTCTGATGGGGGGCGTGCAGGGCGAACTTCCCCTCGGGCAGATTCTTCGAAAGCGGGCGACCATTCGCGGGACGGTTCTCCGAAGTCGGCCACTCGAAGAGAAGGCGGAGCTCACCCAGGAGTTTCGTCGTCGCGTGCTCCCACACTTTTCTGGGGACGGGCCACTACAGCCCGTCATCGACGAGGTGCTTCCAATGAGCGAAGTCGCTGCGGCGCATGCGCGAATGGAAGCCAACGAGACCTTCGGCAAACTGGTCTTGGCCTGGCCACAAGATGTCTAAGATAATGTAATTATTAGATCTTATCCCAAAGGGGTGGCAAGCGAGATAATCCAGTCCCGCAGGATTTTTCTTTTATCAAAGGAAAAATGTGCAAATACTGAAACATGGCGTCACCCTTGGGATCGAACCTGAAGTCGAGGCCTCGGCCCGCCCCACGACGCTCGGGGTTCACCCTGATCGAGCTGATGATCGTGGTCGCGATCATTGGCGTCCTCGCATCGGTCGCTACTCCGGCGGTGCTCGGCTACTTGAAGAAAGCGAAGACCTCTGAAGCGACCGCCCACCTCGGCACGCTCTACCGGGGCGGGGCCGCTTATTACAACGGAGAGCGGGCGGCCCGCCGAGGCCGGATCGCTCGGGTCCGGACTCGCTGCACCGTGGGGACCTCTTCGCGGGTGCCCGCCACCCGGCCGCGAGACACGAAGCAGGAAGCGGACTTTTTGGGCAATGAGGAGTTTGCGGCGCTCGGCTTCAGCGTCGCGGACCCAGTCTACTTTCAGTACCAGATCATCGGACGGGACCGCTGCAATACCGGGGCAAATCGACGGTGGGTCTACACCTTCCGTGCGTTCGGTGACCTCGATAATGATCGGGTACGGAGCCGCTTTGAAGTAGCTGCAGCAACGAATGCGCAGGGCGAGCTCTTTCGGTCGCCCGGGGTCTACGTGCAGCGGGAAACGGAGTAGGCGTGGGTCCGATGCTCGCCACGCGAACTTCGACCGCTCCATCCCCGGTTCCCGGTGCCGACCCGCACAGCCTCGCAGAGTTCGACGAGCTGGTGCTTCGCCAGGACAACGATGGCCTGTGCCTGACCGGAGATGAGACCGCCCTTGCGGCGGAGGCCGAATTTCTGTCGCGGGTTTCGGGGATCGAAGGATTCGTAGGGCTAAAGGGCTGGCGTTTTGACGGTACGCTCGAGCTTGCGCTCTCCACGGTCGGGACCCTCGCCGACCTGCCGGCCCTTGGTTGGCGGCTTCCGCAACGCGTTTCGCTCTTTGGAAAGATCGCGCAGGCGGTTGCCGCACTGCACCTCCGGGGCGGGGCGCTCGGCCCACTCAGTCCCGAGCGGGTGCTCGTCGACGATGCCTTTGCCCCAGCGCTGCTCGGGCCGACTCCAAATAAGATCAGCCCCTATGCGGATCCGTTGGCCGCGGCGGCAAGCGTCGGCTCCGATGTGTACACGCTCGGTCGCCTGCTCCACTTTCTGCTCGTTCAGCGAGTCCCGGAAACGGAGACCGACGTCTTGCCGCGGCTCCGGAGCCTGGATGCGGTGCCCGCCGGTCTTGGGCGGATCGTTCGGCGCTGTGTGGTGCTCGATCCAGAGGCTCGGTATCCGAGCGTGGATGCGCTGCTCGCTGACCTGACTCGCTACGGGCACGTGGAAGCGGTGGGCCTTGCGCACCCGGATGCTCCGGAACTGAACCAAAGTGGACTCAGCCTTCGGCCCGTGTCCGGAGTGATGCCGAAGACCAGCGGACCGGAGACCCCCTCGGTGTCGGTTCCGCGGCCCCAGCTGCGAGGCTCGGTCCGGCCATCGCGTGAGCACCGGAAATGGAGACTTGCGCTCGCGACGGCGGGGGGCGTGATGGCATTGGCCGGGTTGGCGCTCGCAGCCGGCGTAGGTGTTGCGTGGGCTTCTGCGCTGGTGGCTGGAGGAGCGGGATTTCTGACCCTCGCGCTTCCTCTCCCTGCCGAACGAGAACTC
>JBCCZL010000061.1:0-24707 GCA_039187775.1 Myxococcota bacterium | reverse complement strand
GGCGCTGCCTCTGATTCTGGCGCTGCCTCTGATTCTGGCGCTGCCTCTGATTCTGGCGCTGCCTCTGATTCTGGCGCTGCCTCTGCCTCGGCCGCCTCCCCGGACGGCGTGTTGGCTTCGCTTCGGGGGCAGCTCGACTTGGTGGACAAAAGCCTCATCGAGGGGCTTCGGGAGCGGCTCCGGATCGTGGCCGAGGTCGTGCGCTATAAGGCGGCGAGCGACAACATGCTTCGAGACGTCGAGCGCGAGGAGCAGATTCTCACCCGCCTGGCCGCCCACGCGGAGGGCCTCGGTCTCGACCCGTATTTTGTGGCGCGACTCTTTCGGGAAATCCTCGACCACTCGGTGCGAAGTCAGCAGCAGGCGCTCTCATCGCAGGACGGGGAGGGAGCGGTCCTCGTCGCGTATCAGGGGACCGGGGGCGCCTACAGTCACCTCGCGGCGATGCGCCACTTCGAAGCGCGCAACGAACGCGCCGCATTTCGCGGCTACGAGTCGTTCTCCTCGATGCTTAAAGCCGTCGCCGAGGGCGAAGCCGATTACGGGATCCTCCCGATCGAGAACACCACCGCCGGTTCGATCAACGAAGCCTACGATCTGTTGGCTCGCATGAACCTTTCGCTCGTCGGCGAGGAGATCCAACGCGTCGATCACTGCCTGGTTGCGCTGGATGAGGTTCCCGTTTCGCGCATCCGGCGGGTGTTCTCCCATCCCCAGGCGCTCGCCCAGTGCAGCGAGTTCTTGAGTGAGCTCCACAACTGCAAGGTGGAAGCGTTCCTCGACACCGCAATGAGTGTCGAGCGCGTCCGCGACGAGAAGGATCCGGCCCAAGCCGCGGTGGCGAGCCGGGAGGCCGCGGAGCGGTTTGGTCTCAAAGTCATCAAAGAAGGCATCGCAAACCAGGCCCACAATTTTACGCGAATGGTGTGCGTCGCTCGGGAGCCGGTGGAGTACGACCTTCGAACCGCTTGCAAGACCTCGCTCGTGTTTGCCACCCGCCACGAAGGAGGCGCGCTCCTCCGGTGCCTCTCAGTGTTTTCCGACCACGAACTCAACCTCACCAAGCTCGAGTCGCGGCCCCGCCCCAACACCCCCTGGGAGTATCTTTTCTACGTGGACTTCGAGGGCAACCTCGCCCATCCCAAGGTCCAGTCCGCGGTTCGCGAATTAGGAAAACGAACGCGGTTTCTTAAGGTGCTCGGCTCCTATCCGGCGCGCACCACCAAGGACGCCAAACCGGCGGAGATCAAACCTGGCCCCCGCCGCTCCAACGCGGAGCTCGACAAGGACCGGCACACCCTCGTCGCCGCCGATGCCCCGAGCACGGTCGTCAGCGTGGGCCCCGTCCTCATCGGTGGAAACGAAGCCGCAGTCCTCATCGCCGGTCCGCCGGCGGTGTTTTCCGCGGAGCTTATTCGCGAGTGCGCTCGACGAATCAAAGATGTCGGAGGCCACATGCTTCGCGCCCGGGCAACCCTCGGCAACGCGGGAGCGCATGCCGGGATCTCCATCGAGGCCCTCGAAGCCCTTGCCGCGGCCGGCGCGGACGTCGACCTTCCGGTGGTCACGGAAGTTGCCGACGCATCGGAAGTCCCCCGGGTCTCCCGACGAGTGGACATGCTCGAGGTCGCCGCTGCGCACATGCAGAACTACGCACTTCTGAAAGCGGTAGGCCAGATCGATCGACCGGTATTGCTTCAGCGAGGCACGATGGCTTCGATCGACGAGTGGCTGACCGCGGCGGAGTACATCGTCGCCCAGGGAAATCAGCAGGTCGTGCTGTGCGAGCGGGGCATTCGAACATTCGAAACCGCCACGAGCCACACCCTCGACCTTTCGGCGGTCCCGGTGGCTCGTGATCGAACGAGGCTTCCGGTGGTGGTCGATCCTTCGCGGGCCCTCGGCGTACGCCGCTGGATTACGCCGATGGCGCGCGCGGCCTTCGCGTCCGGGGCCCACGGGGTCGCGCTTGAAGTGCATCCCGAGCCGAGCGCTGCCTCGGCGAGCGCGAGCAGCCTATCCTTCGAGATGGTCCGGGACCTGGTCGGTCGGGCGCTCCCCTGAACCCTATGCGGCGTCTCCATGGGCGGCCGAACGTGTGCGGACTGCGGGAGTGCGCCGAGGCCTCTACACGCTCACTTGGTCGAGGTCGCGACGTCCACCCGACAGGCCGAGCGCTCACCGGATTCGGCGCCGTCTGCCCAGTGCACACTCCGAAACCTTCGGGTTTCGTAGTCGTTTCAGGTAAGCAGGTCGCTGCAAAAGGCCCGTGGGTGGATCCAGCTTCGCGACGGTGCCGGTCGCCCGCGAGCCGGCGGGGAATCACGAGTTAGTTGGAGGAGGCAGGCCGCAGGCCGTTCCCGCACTGGAGGCGGTTGCGGAGTTTCGCAGCGACCCGCTAGTCCACCTGGTGCACGAGCTCTGCGTCCTCGGGCCGCCCGAGGGCCCGAAAACACTCGCTGAGCAATCGGAGGGCGGCCCGTTCGGCGGTGGCGTCAGACGCCTCTCGCGCTTGGGCGAGGGTTTCGAGCGCGTGACGAATGCCCGCCTCGGGCTCGCCGGCGTGAAGGAACACGAGCCCGCGGGCCAGCGCATGACGGGCGGCGGCCCGCTCGGTCGCGGACAGATCGCGGCTCTTCGCAAGGGACCGAATCGCTCCCGCAAGGTCGCCGCGCGAGAGCGAGCCCATCGCACGGAGCCGCTCGGCGGCGGCTCGTCCCCGTCCCTCGGCGATCGCGGCGTCCATCAAGCGGTCGACGGTGTCGAAGTCGTGAGTTTGAATCGCCCGAATGCTCAGGCTTGCGAGGGTGGGCTCTTCAGGTTCCATCTCGGGAACCGGCGGGGGAACCGGCGGTCGCTTCCTTGCGGCCGGCGGTGGAGGAGGCGGCGCCTGCCCCCCGGACACCATCGCGTGCTCTGCGTGAGCCTTGGCTCGCTTGGCGACGGCGCGGCTCAGCCGGTTCGCATGGGTCTTCGTCTCGGGTGCTTCGTCGAACTGCACTGCCGCGGCCGCGAGGCGGACCGCGGTTCGGCCAAAGCCTCCCTCCGCGGCCGCTTCTCCGGCGCGCAGCAGTGCTTCCGCGCCCGCCTGTTCGAAGCCTCCTTCGGCGATGTAGAACCCACGGGTGGCCTGGGCGAATACCGCGTCCTCCGGATAGCTCGCATCCATCGCGTCCGAGAGAAAACGGTAGAGCTCGCTGGTTCGGGCCGGAGGCATGCCTTGCGTCACCACCACCCGGAGGACATCCGAACTTACCGTCCAAGGATCCTCCAACGATAGGAGGGCTTCCTGCCGTAGGCCCTCGACCGCCGCGCGAAGCTGGTTCGGCGAAAGGCCATCCGCTTCCGCCATGCTCTCGATGAGCAGCGTCGGCGTTCCCGCCGGAGCGAGACTGATCGCTTCGAGGACCCGGGTCATCGTCGGAGCCAGCGAACCAAGCCGTTCCTCGATCAGAGATTCCACGGGCACTGACGTCACTCCGGTGCGCGGACCGAGGCGCCAGTGAAACCGGTCGTCGTCGAACACCAGATCTCCCGCTGCGATCAGAGCTCGGGCGGCCTCCTCGACGCCGAGCGGGGTCACGCCTCCGAGGACTGCGATCCGGCGGACCACCTCTTCTTCCGCGGATGGCCCCAAGATCGACTCGGACACGTGCCGTGCATCGGTGGTTCGAAGCAACGGAATCGTGATCTCTTCGACCGGTCCTGCCTGAAGGAACGCGGTGGGCGGTCGAGCGTCGAGGGGGAGTCGGCCGATCACGAGCACCGGTGGGTCCGCAGGAGCGCTCACTTCGGCGATGACCTCGAGGGACGATGGGTCGACCGAAGCCATCGGGTCGAGGACGATCCACGGTCGTCCGTTTCGGCGCTTGTGACGAGCGAGCAACCCCCGGAGCGCGGCGACCGCATCGCCTTTGCCCACCGCACGGCCCTGGGCGATTCGCCAAAGCGTTTCTCCGAGCCCCTCGTCCTTCGGCCAGAGCTCGCCCGCTTCGATGCGATGAAGGGCCGCGCCGAGACAGAGGCGGAGGGCGCCGAGGGGTTCGAGCGATGCGGGCACTCCCTCGAGCCGAAGAAGAAGTGGAGGGTCCGCGATCCGACGCAAATGCTCGACCCACTCGCGGGCGCCGCTTCCCAGTGGGCCCCGAAGGATCACCCGGTCCGAACCGCGGGGCAGATGAGTTAGTTCAATCAGCCGGCCAAGCTGCTCCTCGACCGTCGGGGGCATGGTGGGCGTCCGGAGGTGGCGGATCGCCGGACGACAGTCGGCGCGGTAGGGGTAAGCGCGATCGATCGTTCGACCCTTGAGCGACGCCGGTCCGGCGCCCACCGGCCGCCCGAGGAGATACGTCGTCTCCGCGTGTTCTACCGCGTTGAGATCGAGGACGAGCTCGCCGGGCCGCGCCCGATTGCACAAGAGCTGAGCGCGGTCGAGGGCGGTCCCCCGTAGAAACGTCGCCCCGCCGGCAAAGGTCGTCTCCGACACCGGGCCAATCGCGGCGCCAAAGCACGGACGGAGTTTCGGGTCGGTGTCCGCTTCGGCGAGAAGCTCGAGCGCCGCATCGAGCGCGGCATTGACGTCGACGGATTCAAAGGACGCGGCGAGCGACGATCCGATGAGCGCGATGGTCGTCCCCCGAGCTGCACGAAGCCGCTCCTCGATTCGACGGAGCCATTCGACGGCGGCGTCGCGCTGGTCGCGGTCGTCGTGGACCGTCGGAAGAAGGCGGTGCCAAAGGATCAGCCGATCCATGGTCCCCCGCATGCCGTGGGGTTCGCTTCGTCACGCCCGGGCTGCCCCCCGGAGCCACGCGGCGACGCGCGCTTCGAATGCAGCATCGTTTGCTTAGCTCGGCAATGCACCGAAGGGGTGTCGCCCCCGCGAAGTCCTTCCCGTCAATCGTCGAGCTTGGCTTTGAGCGCGGCCAGTTCATCATCGACCGCAGAGCTCGCGGACGAGCGTTCGAGGCGCCGAAACTTCGCCTCGACCTCGGCCCGCTTCGGGTCGTCGAGGATGTTTGCGGCTTCGACCTCGGCTTCGAGCTGATCGATCCGCCCGGTCATCTTGTCGAGCTCGTCGAACGTCTCCGAACCGTAGCGACTTCCAGCGCCCACCGCGTCGGGGGCCTCTCGCGCCCGCCGAACCTGGGCCGCGAGGGTGGCTTTCCGCGCTTTGAGGTCTTCGATTTTCCGCTCGATGTTCTCGAGCGCGTCCTTCATTTCATCCGCCGCGCTCTCCGCCGCGTAGGCCTGCTGCTTCGCGTCGTCGGCCTTGGACTGGGCCCGGGCCTTTCGCCGAAGGGCTTCCCGGGCGAGTTCGTCGTCACCGGTTTTGAGCGCGAGCACCGCCTTGTCTTCCCAACGCTTGGCTTCCGCTTCATGCTCTTCGGCCTTTTTGATGAGGCGCTTGGCGCTGCCGAGGGTGGTTAGGAGCTCCTTCTTGGCCTTCTTGAGCTCCGCCTCCATGTCGACCACCGTCTGGTTGATCAGTTTCTCCGGGTCTTCGGCCTTGTCGACCAGGGAGTTGAGATTCGATTTGATGACCCGATTCATCCGGCTGAAAATGCCCATGAACGCTCCTTGACGAGGGGCCCTCGGCGGAGGGAGGAGACAGGTTTTCATGCCCCCTGGGAGATGTAAAGGCGTGGGTGTTCTGCTAGCGTCCGCCGGATGATTCGAGACGCACACTTGCTGCTTACCGGAGGCGCGGGGTTCATCGGGACCGCCCTCTGCAAACGCCTGGTCGAAGACAACAAGATTCGAGTGTTCGACAACCTCCGACGGAATGCGCTCGCCGATGCGGGGCTCGAGGGGCACCCGAATATCGAGGTCGTGGTGGGCGACGTTCGGGACTCGGCGGCGGTCGATGCGGCAACGAAGGACGTCGACTATGTAGTTCACATGGCGTCCATCGCCGGGGTGGACACCGTCCTCAAACATCCGGTGCTTACGATGGAGGTTTCCATCGAGGGGACGATGAACATCCTGCGGGCGGCCCACACCGAGGCCAAGCGGACGGGAAACATCAAGCGAGTGATCGACTTCTCGACCAGCGAGGTGTTTGGCAGCTACGCGTTCCGAGTGCAGGAAGCGGACGTCACGAGTCTCGGCGCGGTCGGGGAGTCGCGCTGGACCTACGCGGTCAGCAAGCTCGCGACGGAGCACCTTGCTCACAACTACTACCGACAGTACGAGCTTCCCACCTGCTCGATCCGACCCTTCAATATCTTCGGTCCGGGGCAGGTCGGCGAGGGAGCGATTCACGCGTTCGTCGTGCGCGCGCTGAAGGGCGAGCCGATTCGGATTCACAACGAGGGCGATCAGATCCGCTCCTGGTGCTACATCGACGACATCGTCGATAGCATTCTGTCGTGCCTGACCCGCGAGGAGGCGCTCGGCGAGGCCTTCAATATCGGAAACCCGCGAAGCACGATCACGATCTATCAGTTGGCCCAGTTGGTTCGACGCCTCTGCGACAGCGATTCACCGATCGAGTTTGTTCGCTGGGACTTTCCAGACGTGGAGCTCCGAATTCCGAACGTCGAAAAGGCTGAACGGCTCCTCGGTTTCCGTGCTCAGGTCGAGCTCGAGGATGGTCTGCGCCGAACCATCGACTGGTATCGGGAGCGCATGGGCTGACGAAACGGCGGGCCGGGGCGGCTCCGCTTGCCGTCGAGCCGCCGGATACGCTTACGGATTCTTACCGGACTCTGCTAGAACCGATTCTGCTAGAACCGATTCTGCTAGAACCGATTCTGTTAGACCGATTCTGATAGACCGGTTCTGCTAGACCGATTCTGTTAGACCGACTTGCTGAAGCGGCGCGCTAGAACCTGAAGTAGCGGAGCCGCGGGACTTTTGTGACCGACGAACGCCAGACATATTCCCTCGACGGGGTCCGAGCCGATGGCTGGCTCCAGCGCCTGGCGGAGGACTCGCCCAACTTCGACCAGCTCTGTGAGATCATTGGCGAGAGCTTCGTCGCGTTTTCGGTGATCGCCGGAGTCCGGGTCACCGCCCTTACCGTCGACCGGCGCAATATGGACGGGAGCCTCGTCGACTTCGTGGTAGGTGACGACATTGCCGAGCAGCGGCTGCCCCTCGGAGAGTTTCGCCGTCGGTTGGCGATGGCGCTTCTCGGGGACGAGCCGCCCCCGGGGGAGCCCCCCCCGAACCCGTCGCCTGAGGACCTCCAGGGGATCATCGGCTTCCGGTACCTTCTTCTCGCTCCGGTGTTCGGCGTGCGTCTCTTACAGCTCCGCACGGGCCGGGGTCTCGTACCGACTCTCATTCTTCATATCGAAGGCCTCGACGACGAAGAGGAGGTCGAAGTCGTCGACTTCCGCGAGATGATCCGAGACCGGATTCGCCAAGAGCTCAACGAGTCGAAGCCAGCGAGCCCGTTTTCGATCGACCTCTCCGCTGTCACCGATGCCGAGCAGGCGATGGCCGACGACGACTACGACAAGACCATCGAGCTCCTCGGAGCTTGGCCGGGTCCGCTCTCGCTCCTTCTGCGGACCACCGAGGGCCAACAGCTGACCCGCGAAGTCAAAGCCACACTCGCTCGGGCGCTCGGGATTTTGGGCACCGCATATGTCCGAAGCGACCGCTTCGACTGGGCCGATGAGGTGATGCGTCTCGGCATCCAGTGGGGGCAGGATGGTCCCGCCGCTGGCGAGCTCTTTGAGCGCATGGGCGAGGCCTGCGTGGTGCGTGAGCGCCACGGGGAGGCGATCGGACTTCTGCGTCGGGCCCTTGCACTCGGTGCGCGCAAGCTCACCGTCCTCCCTCTCCTTGCGGAGTGTTATTCAGCACGCGAGCGTCACGTGGCGGCGGTGGTGTGTGTCGAGGAGGCGCGGGCGCTCGGCTCGGAGTCGGCAAAGCTCGACGCGATCGCCAAGGCATCGAAGGAAGTGCTCGGCGTCGCGTGGACCGACTTTCGCGCGGAGGTTCCGGCGCCGTCGACCAATCGTCAAACCGTGCCCGCCCCCGACGGCGAGGGCGGGTGAGTAGGGACCCGCAGGGGAGGGGGCGTCCCCCGCGCGGTTCAAAGACTTCGGCGCCTGCGCGAAGCCCATCGCCCCCATTTCACCTGCGCTTTTCGCGGGGCACGGCGGTGCTGCGACTGGCGCGCCCGATCGACCTTCCGGTTGGGCGGCTCGTTGCCCTCGAGCTCGACGCCGGTCGGGTGACCTTCCCGGTGGATGTGTCTGGAGGGCCGCGCCTCTTTGCCCGGCGTCGGACCCGGCTGACGCAGCTTCGTTTTGAAGTGAGCCACCGGAGCCTTCGACAGTTTGCCGCAACCCTCGGCTTTGAAGGCCTTGAGTTCTTGCCCACCGCCACAGGTTTTCACGTCGGCTTTTCCGACCGCGAAGGTCCCCTCGCGTTTCATGCAGTGCCGGTCTGTCGGGGGCCTGGCCTGTGGTTTGGTTTGACCGACGGGCGTTCCGGCCAGTCGACCTCGGTGCCCGCGCTTCGACGCATCGGAGCCGCGCTCCGCCGTGCGGGTGGGCATTTCGACGAAGACACGGGCTTCTTCCGGTTTCCCGATCTGCTCCGCGCGATCCTCGCGGACGCCCTTGTGGTGCATGGGTTCCGCCTCCCGTCGATCGATGGCCAGCGGCTGATCGGTCCGGAGACGCTGGGCACCCACCTCGTCCTTCGCGTCGACCCCGGCGGCGAAGCAGGGCCGTCGCGAATCGAGGCCGAGGGAGCCATGGCGCCGGTGTACCTCCGGCTCCTCGAGGGCAACTGGGAGGCAGCGCGAATGACCGCCGCGTCCCTTGTGGAACGCGAGCCCGAGCGGACCCACCTCCGGGCGCTCCACCTGCAGCTCTTCCTCGAAGCTCCCGACGGCGAGCCCGAAGCCGAACACCTTCCGACGGAGGCCTCTGCCGAAGGCGGCCCTGTTGCGCCGACACCTGAGAGGAACCGGCCTTTGGCCGCCGCCGATTCGTCCGCACCGCCAACCCAAGACCTCGGGCTCGCGCCGCTCGTGGCGTGGCTTCGTCGATGGTCCGAGAGCGGTGCCGACCCGACCGATCCGAGGTTCGAGGACGCGCTCGACCGGTTTGCGCGGAGCGAACCCTACGGTCCGCTCGCCGAGCGAGTGCTTGCGGACCTTGCGGAGCAAGCTGCGGATCATGCCGAGCTCGCGTTTGAGCTCCTGTCGAAGGCCCTCGCGCGAAACCCCAGGGCGATGCCCCTTGTCCTCAAGCGCTTGGCGCTCGCCGAGGCGCTCGGCAAGGTGGAGGCAGTGGTTGCCGCGGCAACCCAGGCCCTCCACGCCCCTTTACCCCCAAGGGAGCGAGCGAAGGTGGCCGCGGCGAGCGCCCTTGGGCTGGATCGGCTGGGCCGCGAAGATGACGCCCGGCGTCTTTTTCGCGATGCCCTCGTGGCGGAGCCCGACTGGCCGGACGCGCTCGGAGGACTCGCGACGATCTCTGCCCGGGCAGGGCGGAAAGACGAAGCGGTGTCCTACCTGGATCGGGCGGGGCGAGCGTATCTCGACCGTGATGATCCGAGTGCCGCGGCGCGGGTATTGCGGCGCGCGGGCGAACTTCTTGCGAGCGGAGGAGACTTTGCCGCCGCCGAGGAGCGGATCGCTGCAGCACGGCGAGCCGACGCGGACAGTCCTTCTCTGGTCTGTGCGCTTGCGCGACTCCGCGTGCGACGCGGGCGGGAGGACGCCGCGGTGGTCGCGTACGAAGAACTCTTGATGCTCGATGCGGGCGCGGCGGGACTCCATCACGCACTCGTGGAAGCCGCGCTCTTTCATCTCGATCATCAGCGGCCCGACCAGGCCGAACCGTTCGTCGACCGCTTGAGCCGGATCGTTCCGGGGGACTCCCGGGCGACCGCGCTTCGTGAGCGGCTCACGGCGAGCGAAGAGGTGTCACGTGAAGTGGCGGTGACCCTCGATGGTGCGCCCTTTGAGTCGGAGCCGAGCAAGGCCGCAGCGGAGGGTGCGTCGGATGGTCTCCAACCCGAAGAACGCCGAGACGAGCTTACCACCGAGCAGGGGCTGCGGAGCCTTGTCCAGCGAGGGGAGTGGTTTCGCGCGGTCACCGGGCTCCAGCGTCTCGGTCGCCATCGCCATATTGCCGACGTCGCACGCCTTCTCTTCGAGGCCAACAGCCTTCCTCTGGACGTCGCGGCGCTCGAGCTTTTTTCGCGCTACGTGGTCGCTCGGGAGCTTGCGGCGGCGATTCAGCATCGGCTTCGCGAGGCCCATGCCGCCGGCGGAGATCCTCGGGCGGCGGCGATTGCGCTGGCCCGGGCCGGGGCGCTCGTCGAGGACAGTGCTACCCTCCGAGCGGCATGGCAACTGGCCGATCAGCTTGGCGAAGGCGGTGTGATCAACGAGGTGATCGACATTGCGCTGTCGGTGGTGGGCGAAGGGGTCGCCCGCGACCGCTGGCTCGACCTTCGGCGCCGAGCTGCCGACGACGAGTAACCTGCGGCGGATTCTGGAGCGCGGCACGGAGTGGGCCCGCATGGGTTGTTGCCTTTGCGTGTGCTTGTGTCTTCGCCGCTGGTTGTGGAGCGCGGACCTCCCTGGCGGTCGATGAGTCCGACGGCGAAGATGCGACCGTTCCCGATGCCAGCATGGACGCTGTCGTGGACCGTGCGGTGCCGGATGCGCAGCCGGATGCAGCGATCGATGCGGTGCCGGACCGGACCGTCTTGGGCCAGGACTGCCGGGCCGACCGGGATTGCCCCGACGAAGCCGAATGCGCCGGCGACCGGGAGTCGTTTGGCCGCGACCTCGAGCCGTTGAGCTTTCTTTGCCAAGCCCCGTCGCGTCCCTTGGTAGGGAGCTTCTGCGACGGCGCCGACGACTGCGGCCGTGGTCTTTGCGTGATCGCCGGCTCCTGCGTTGCTCCGTGCGTCAACGACGACGACTGCGACGAGGGGGAGGCGTGCCGCTCGGTGTTCGCCCGCACCGCCCCCGCCGCGCTCCAGCCGATGGACGGCTGCGTTCCGCGAGTCGACAACGACGCGATGTTCGATCGGCAGGCGTTCCCTGGCGCCCTTCGCGGGCTCGGCCTCGACGGGTTCGCGCTTCCCCCGACCCCCGCGATGTCGACGCTCTTCGCCATCGAAACGAGCCTTCCCGCGAACCTCCTGATTCTGGACGCGACCACGGTGGGGGGTGGGACCGAGCTCTTCAACCTCACCACCTTCGGCCCCAACTCGCCGGCGCCGCTCAATCCGGTCAACCCCGAGGCTTCGGTGCTGACGGTGTTCGCCCCCAACGGGCCGCGGGGGGTGGTCGACCGAGAGTACGAAGCCACCTTCCAGGCCACTGGCCGGACCGACCTGGTGGTCACGTCGTTCTACGGAGGCGGGGGCAACATCCTCAACGTCGACCTTTTCTATGTCGGAGGAGGAGGCTTGGCGCCATCCGGCGCGCGCGGGCCTCGTCAGGTCTCCCAGGCCTTTCAGGCGATGGAGCAAATCTACCGCAGCATCGGGGTTCGCTTGGGTGCCGTCCGCCAGCACGAAGTGGTGGGCGGTCTTCGGGACCAGCTGCAGTTTATCGACCCCGATGGGACCGACGAGCTACCGCTCCTCTTCTCCCTATCCGCGGGAGCTCGGCGTTCTTCGGTGAGCATCTTTCTCGTGCGAAGTCTCGACGACGCGCTCGGCACGTCGGGTGGCATCCCGGGACCCCCGGCGATGCACGGGACAGGGTCGAGCGGGGTGGCGGTGGCCGTCGACGGCCACTTTGACTTCGGATTTCCCCTCGGTTCGACCTTCGCGCACGAAGTCGGCCACTACCTCGGGCTGTTTCACACCAGCGAAGTGATCGGCTTCGTACTCGACCCCTTGCCCGACACACCCGAGTGCCGAAGCGACGACGACCTCAACGGCGATGGTTTTCTCGAACCCTCGGAATGCGGTGGGTTGGGTGCCGAGAACATCATGTTCTGGGCGGCGACCGGCGATGCGTTTTCCGCCGACCAGGGCTCGGTGGTCGTGCGCAATCCCGTGCTTGAGTAAATTTCCTCACTTGGCTTGGCGCAGCGAAGCGCGGCCAGTCTTCGGGAAGTGTCCTGGCTCGTGACCCCGCTCGAACGAGCGCTCCTGACGCGGATTTTCCTGGGGTCGCGGATTCCGGGTAGGTTGGTCCGATGATGCGACACCTCGCTGGCCGCACGGCGGTTCTTCTCGTAGGTGTGGCTGCCTGTTCGGATGACCCGCCCGCCGATGCGCGCCCATTCTTCGCCGAATGTGTCGACCTCCCGACCACCGAAGGGAGCTGCCAAACCTCCGCGGACTGCGACGGCCGGGCGTGCCGATTCGCAGGCGGCGAAGCGCGGGCGACCCTTCAATGCGGGCCCCCGGGAGAGGATCGCGTCCCATGCAAGGGCCCGGAAGACTGTGCGGCAGGGCTTTGCGCCCTCGGCGGTCGATGCGTGGAGGCCTGCGTGCCGGAAGCGTGCGGTGCGGGGGAACGCTGCGCGTCCGTGGTGGTCCGAACCGCCGACGAAGCTGCCCCGGGGTCGGCGCTCCTCCGGGTCCGTGGGTGTGTTCCGAGCGACAACAGTGGTCGGATCGAGGCAGAAGAACTCGCGATTGTGGACGGGCGAGGGGTGCTCAATCGTCCCGAGGGCCTGTTTTTTCTCACCCCGCGGTGTCCGGCCGCGGTGGTCGCCACGCGCCTCGAGACCCAGCGGGACCCGCCGGAGGTCCTGTTTGGGGCCGGCATGCCTCGGAATCCGTTGGTTGCGGACGGTCGACCACTCGCGGTCTGGATTCCCAACAACCCTTCGTTTTTGCCCGCGGCCGAAGGGTATCGGCTTGGTATCGAAGGAACCGCGGAACCGCTCGAGCTCCTCTATGTGCCGCCAGGAACGGACGGAGGACAACTCGATATCGATCTCTATTACGTGGGAGCGTTCGGCTGGACGCCCGCGGATGCCGGCGACCCGCCGCCGGTCACGGCCGCCCTGCTCGGCCTCGAAAATCGCCTCGCCCCCGCGTCAATTTCTCTCGGCAACGTCCGCCGTCACCACGTCACCGGATCGTTTCGCGAGCGCTTGTCCATCGTGGCGGACGAAGAACGGGCGGATGCGTTCCGCGAGTTTGGCGCCCTGACCGCCGGTGAGCTCTCACCCTCGGTCAGCGTCTTCCTGATTCGCTCTCTCGATGGCGTGGTCGGCTTGAGCGGCGGGATTCCCGGGGTGTTCGGCCGGACCGGGACCTCGGGGTCGGCCGTGGTGATCAGTGTCGGCCAGCTTTCCGCCGCCGGGTTTGACCGCGCGCTCTCTCACGAGGTGGGTCACTATCTTGGGCTCTTCCACACGAGCGAGCCGGACGGCGCACTGCTCGAAGCTATCGCCGACACCCCCCACTGCCCGCCTGCGCAGGATCGCGATGCCGACGGCGTGGTTTCGAGCGAAGAGTGCGAAGGCTTCGGCGAAAGCAACCTTATGTTTTGGAGCGCCGACGGCGACACCCTGAGCGACGGGCAACTCTCGGTTCTTTCCCGGGCACCAATTCTCCAACGGTAGTGGAAGGCAGGCGCGAAGACCGGATGCGCCGTCCGCTGAAAAACCTGCGGCAGCGAAGCCGTCGGAGCCGAACTCGAGGGGCAGATATCGCCCGCCGGCTCGGCCAACGCTGTTATCCTCGCGAGTCTACGAGGGCCATAGCGGATGAGTAATAGCGACGGGGAGCAGGCGGCGTTTGATGCGGTGCGAGCGGCTCCCGAAAACGAAGACGCATGGGACACGGTTGAGCAGTACGCCGCGGACAGTCAAAACTTCGAAGAGGTCGGCGACCTCTACCAAGAGATCCTTCAAACCGACCTGACGCCGCGGTTGGCGGCGGTGCTCGGTCAGCGCGCGGTTCAGTTCGTCGAAGAGTGGTACGGCGAAGACTCGGAGGTCCTCGTCCGCGTGCTCGAGCGCGTGCTCGCCCTCGACACGGGCGCGGCCTGGGCGTTTCAGCGACTGACCATGGTGCACACCGTGGCGGCGCGGTGGGACGCCCTCTTCCAGGTCTACGATCGGGCCCTCGAAAGCGCCGACGACGAACGAAAAAAGACCCTGCTCGACGAAGCGGCGAATGTCGCGAAGGACTTCGCCAGCGATACCACTCGGTCGATCCAGTACATGCAGGCGCTTCTTCCGCTCACCCCGGGTGACGCCCAGCTCGCGTCTTCCCTCGAGCGTCTGCTCGAACGAGAGAACCGCTTCGCCGATCTCATCGAGTTCTGGTCGGGGAGGCTCAAGTCGCTTCGAAAGAAGCAGAAGAAGAAGGATCTCCAGCTTCGAATTGCCCGGACCTACTTCGACAAGTTGGAGCAGGCGGACCGCGCGCTCGAGGCGCTTCGTGAACTCCTCGCGCTGGGGCCCGCGGAGGAAGGGGCCCTCGAACTCCTCGAGCAGGTGGCGCTCTCCGAGTCGACCCCGGAGCCGGTGCGAAAAGAGGCGCTGGTGGTCCTTAAGGACCAGTACGAAACCGCGGGCCGGAGCGAAGACGTCGTCCGGACCCTCGGCCTCGCGATTTCACTCGCCGAGGGGGATGAACGGATCGGTCTCCATCGAGAGACCGGACAGCGGCTCATCGAGAGTGCGCAGCCGGAGGCGGCGTTCGAGCAGTTCGCCGAGCTCTTGGTGCTCGACCCCACCGCCCGGGACGCGCTTCAGCGTCTGCGCGACCTCAGCAAGAAGCTCGACGCGCATCAGAAGTTCGCGGAGGTGCTGGAGCGGGCGGCGAGTGCCTCCCCCGAGTCTGCGCCGCGGATCGCGCTTCGTGTCGAGGCCGGCGATACCCGCTTTGCGGCGCTGGACGATCTGCCCACGGCGATCGCGCTCTACCAGCAGGTGATCGCGGAAGACGAAATCGACTCGGCGACGGCGCTCAAAGTGGCGCGGCGCCTCAGCGATCTTCTCGGCCGGGCCGAGCGGCGGGAAGAGCGGCTCGCCATTCTTGAGCGCCTTGCCGAGCGAGAGCCGGAGGCGGCGGACCGCCGGTCCGCACTTCTCCAAGCGGCTCGGGTCGCCGACGACCTTGGGGATCCGGACCGGGCCCTCGGCGCGCTCGACCAGCGGCTGGGCGAAGTCGATGAAGACCTCGAGGCGCTCGATGCGAAGATCGCCATCCTCGAGCGGGAGGCCCGATGGTCGCCGCTGGTGGACGCCCTCCGGGTCCGCGCATCAGGCTCGGTACCTCCGTTTCGCAAGCGTGCGGACCTCGTGCACGCCGCGCGGATCGAAGAGGACGAGCTCGAGGAGGTCGATCGTGCGATCGCCACCTGGCTCACCATCTCCGAAACCTACGGCGAGGAATCCGAAACCGTGGACGCCCTCGCTCGACTCTACTCAACGGCGGAGCGGTGGGACGACTGTGCCGAACTCCTTCGCCGGGCGGCGACGCGGGAAGCCGACCACGTGGCTTCGATCTTTGGCCGCATCGGACAGGTTCACTTGGAGAAGCTCGCTGATCCGACCCTCGCGGCGCAGGCGTTGACCGATGCGCTTCGAATCAAGCCGTCGCACGAGGCGGCCCGGGAGGGGCTTCGAACGCTCCTCGAGGACGAAACCTGTCGCGAGGTTGCCGTCGACGGCTTGGTGGTGGCCTTTCAGGCGAGCGACGAGTGGAACGAGACGATCGAGCTGCTCGAGCATCGGCTGGCGGCTGCTGAGAATGGTCCCGCGCGAGTGGCGATCCTGCGCGAGACGGCGCGGCTTCACGAGCGTCGTAGCGAGAATCTGGAATCCGCGCTCTTTTGCATGCGGCGCGCCATGGCGCTCGCTCCGGAGGTTCGAGACATCGAAGCCGATGTGTTCCGCCTCGCCGAGGCCACCGACCGTTGGGACATCGCGGTCGAAGCGATCCGCGACGCGGTGGACGCGCTCGGAGGCAAGGCACCCCGGTCTCGTTACCTCCTGTTCTGGGAAGCTCGTCTTTCCGAGCAGCGCCTCGGCCAGGTCGAGCCGGCGCTCCTTGCCTACAGTGCGGTCCACGACGGCGACCCCGGCCGGCTCGATGCCGCTGAAGGAGTTATCCGTTGCGCGGCACACCTCGGTCAGCTCGATAAAGTTGCGCAGGCCACGGTCACCACCATCGCGGCGCACGGCGAATTTCCGTCGAATGTGCGGGACGCCATCGAGGCCGCGCTCGGCGAGGACGGCGACTGGGATTCGCTTACCCGGCTGCTCGAGGAAACCCTCGACAATACTCCGGACCTGGAGGCCTCGGTGGCCCGCGAGCTCGAACTCCAGACCGGGAAATGGCATCGCGCCTATCGGTCCGATGCGGCCGCCGCCGCGGCGTCGCTCACCCGGGCGGTGTCGCGGGACGATACGCACCTTCCCACGCTGAGGGCGCTCGCCGACGTTCAGCGCGAGCACCCCGACCGAGCGCTCTTCGATACCCTCACCCGGCTCGCAGATCTCGCCGAAGACGACCTCGACCCGCTCCACGAGGCCGCGGAAGTTGCGCTTGCCCACCTCGAGGACCCGGACCTTCGACGCAAGACGACCGACCGGCTCTATCGCGAGGCGGCGCGCTTGTGGAAACGCCACACCGAGACCAAAGGCGAGAAGACGCCTGCGGATTCCGCGCGCTGGGCCCTCGATCGGCTGGTGGAAGTCTACGATCAGCAAGGAGAGCCGGGGGCGATGGTGGCCCTTCTCGCCGACGCGGCGCACCTTCCCGTCGACGGCGACGAGTCCCGCGAGCTTCGGCGTCGTGCCGCCAAGATCGCGGCTGAGGTCGGCGACCGCGCGCGAGCGATCGTGCTCTATCGAGGCATCCTCGACGAGAACCCTGACGATCAGGACACCCTCGCCCAGCTCGCCGACGTGTGCGAAGCCGAGGGGCGGCTCCCGGAGATGATGGCGCTTCGCCAGCATGAGCTGTCGCTGTGCGAAGACCCGGACCGACGCCTGGTCATTCGGCTCGACCTGGCCCGAATCGTGGGTGAGATGGAGCGCCGCGGCGGCCGCGTCGAGTCGCTGATGGCGAATCTCGAAGAGCGGCCGGGCCACGACGAATCGATCGATGCCCTCGACGAAGTTCTCGTCGCCGCATTCCGCTTCGAGGAGCTCACCGACATCTTGGAAAAGCAGGCTCGGGCCCTCGAGGAGGCCGGTGAGAACAAGCGGGCGGCACGGCTCTGGGGCCGGGTCGCGGAGCTTGCGGAAGTGCGTCTCTCCGACGTCGAGCGCGCGATCGCCGCGCACTCTCGCGTGGTCGATCTTGCGGCGACGCCCACCGCCCTCGATTCGCTGGCCCGGCTCCACACCGACCGAAACGAACACGCCGCCGCGGCCCAGTGGCTCGAGCGAAGGCTCAATGGTGCCGAGGGTGCCGAACGACCCGATGTCGCGCTCCTTCTCGCGAAGGCGCACCTCGGAGCGGAGCAGCCGCGGCGCGCGGTGGCGGTTCTCGAGCAGGCGCTTCGCGAAGCTCCCGACCGGGGCGAGCTTCGCGATATGCTCGCCGAACAGTACCGGGCGACTGAGCGATGGGAATCCCTCGCCCAGCTCCTCACCGACGCGGCGCCGCATCTCGACGGGGAGGGATTGCTCCAGGCCTCGCGGGAAGCGGCCGAACTCTTTGCCAAACTCGGCTCTCCGGAGCGGGCGATCCCGGTGCTCGAGCGGGCGGTGGAGCTCGCGCCAAAGGAAAAGGACCTTCGCGCTCGCCTCGCGGAGGGCCTTCGGGTCGAGGGACGCCTCGACGAAGCGCGGCAGCAGCTCAACGAGGTCATCGCGGCCTACGGTCGGCGCCGAAACGCAGACCGGGCGCGGGTGCACCACCAGCTGGCCGATGTGATCCGGGCGCAGGGCGACCTTCCCGGCGCCCTCGAAGAGCTCGAGCAGGCGCGCAAGATCGACGGCCGAAACCCGGCCATCCTTTACTCGCTCGGCGATCTGGCGCAGGACGCGGGGGAGCTCGACCGCGCCGAAAGCTCGTTCCAGGCGCTCCGCCTGATGGTGCGCCGCGGAAAGGTGTCCGGCGACGATACCCCTGGCGAAAGCGAGCTGCTCTACGAGCTCTCGCGGATCGCGCGTCAGAGCGGCGACGCAGAAAAGGCGGATCAGCTCCTGGAGTCAGCCATGGAAACCGCCATCGCCGATGAGGCCGAGGTGCGACGCTTTTGTCGAAGTCTCCTTCGTCGCTCCGACAACGAACTCGCGCTCCGGGCGGTGGAAGCCCGCCTCGAACAGACCGAGGACGAAAAGGAGACGGCTCGGCTCAACTTCGAGGCGGCGCGGCTTCTGACCGAAGCGCTCGGCGATCCCGAAAAGGGGGTGGCGCGAGCCCTCGCCTCGGCGGAGGAGGCGCCGCGGGACGCGGTGGTGCTCGACGGGGTGCAAGAGCTTGCCGCAAAGACGGACGCACTCCCTCGGCTGGTCGAGGTGCTTCAGGGCGTGATCAAGGCTCAGGGCTCGGACACCGAGCTGACCGCGGACCTGCTGCTGCGGGTGGGTGAAATCCAGGAGCGAGAGCTCGAAGACGCCGACGGGGCGCGGGCATCGTATGAGCGAGTCGAACTCCTCGAGCGACGCCGACCCGAGGTCTGGCGCGCGCTCGCCCGACTGGCGGCGAAGCGCGCCGATCCCACCGAAGAGATCCGGGTGCTCGACCTCCTGGTCCAGGAAGAGAACGGGGCGCTCGTCGATGACGAACGAATCGACGCGCTCTTCCGAGTCGCGGAGGTCAAACTTCAGGCGGGACGGGACGATGGCCTTTCGGCCCTCGAAGCCGCCCTTCAGGGTGACCCGCGAAACACCGACGCGGCGAAGATCCTCGCTCCGGTGGTGTCCGAAGAACACACCGAAGGCATGGCGCTCTTCGAGCGAACGGCCCGGGCTTCGGGCGATCCTGGACTTCTCTTGGTGTTCCTTGGCAAGCGAGCGCGGACCGAGTCGGTGACGCTCGCCGAGCTTCGCGAGGGGGTGGAGCTTGCCCGGCAGAGTAGTGAACCGGCGACGGCGGAAACGCTACTAAAGCGGGGCGTCGATCTCCTCGAGGACAGCGACCAGGGGCTCGCGGCCGCGCCCTGGATTCCGAGTGAGCTTGCCTCCCTGCGTCGGGACGCGGGCGATCTTGCAGGTGCCGTGGCGTGGATTCAGCGAGCCGCCGACGCCACGGATAGCGAGGAGCAGGCCTTCGAGCTTCGCTTGTCGGGGGCGGAGATGGCCGCGGCGGACGGCGGGGACCTCGATGTGGCCGCGGCAACCTATCGAGCGCTGATGGTTCGAGACCCCATGGATCAGCGAATCTGGGGGCCTCTTCTCGAAGTGTATCGGCGCCAGGGGAACGAGGATGCGCTCAATGATCTGTCGAGCCAGACCATCGATGGCCTTCTCGATCCCGAGCTTCGAAACCAAGTCCGCATGGTGAAGGCCGAGTTCCTTCTCGAGAGGGAAGGCCGCGAGCCCGATGCGGCGGATGTCCTCCGGGCGATGCTTGACGAGGATCCGAACCATCAGCTCGCCGCGGTCAAGCTCGCCGACCTCTTCGAGCGGACCGGCTACGACGAAGATCTCGCCGAGCTTCTCGGCCAGCAGCTCGATGTCGCCCGGGATAACCAGGATCTCGATCAGATCCGAGACCTCACCCTTCGCCTCGGCACCATCCTTGAGAAGGTTCGCCGGGAGGATGCGCTCGACGTGTACCGTCGCGGGCTCGACTGGCTCCCCCAGGACCGGGCGATCGCGAGCGCGCTCCTCGCCAATCTCGGCGACGACGACGATCCGCGAGAGCGGGTCGAAGTGGCCGAACGCGTTCTTGCCACCGAAGAGGGCGAAAATGCGGCACGGCTCGCCATCGAGCTGGCCGGGCGATGGGAAGAGCTCGGCGATCCGGAGGGCATCCGGCGCGCCTTGGAGCTCGGTTACCGCGCCTTTCCGCAGGACGAACTGGTGCGGGGTCGGCTCGCCGACCATTACCGCGAACATCAACAGCACGATGCGCTGGCCGCCTACACGGTGCTCGAGGCGGAGCGGGTGGCCGATCCCATCGTCTCTCCTGCGCTCTTTCGCGAAGCCGCGGATATGTATCGCGACGTGCTCCACGATCTCGGTCGAGCCGCAGAAGTTCTCGCGAAGGCGCGGGAGTATTCGCCCGACGACCTCGGGCTTCTTATCTCGCTCGCCCGTACCCGTTCGGCAGCGGGAGAACACGAGGCGGCGATCGCCGAGGTGGACCGGGCGATCGAGACTGCCGACGCTGCGCCTCGGTCGGAGCTTCTCCGGGTTCGCGCAGAGTTCAACCGCGCACGGGGCGACGCGGAAGCCGCCCTCGCGGACCTCGAAGGCGCCTACGCGCTCGACCCGGCGGCGGCGGGGGAGCTTCAAGTTGCTCTCGTTGCGCAGATCGAAGCGTCCCAGGGCGATGCCGAGGTGGAACGCCTCCACACGCTCCGGTTGATCGCGGTGCAAGGAGAGACCGGCGCGCTCGAGGAAGCGCGAAACTCCCTCGCCGAGTGGGTCGCTCGGGCGCCGAACGATCGGGAGGCGCTGCTCATGCTTCGCGACATGGACGAGCGCTCGGGGCGCTTCGAAGAGCTTGCCGAGACCTGTGCACGGCTCCTCCAGCTGGAGGAAGGCGAGGAGCAGGTGCAAACCGGGCTCAAGCTGGCGGATGCGTTCGCTCAGGCCGGTATGCCCGAGCGCGCTCGAGACGGCCTCGAGCAGGTGCAGGCAGCCCAGCCGCACAGCGCGGTGATTCGCGATCGGCTTCGCGTGCTCTACGAGCAGATCGGTGCCCACTTCGAACTCGGCGGTCTGCTGCTTCAAGATGCCGAGGCCACCGACGACGAGGAAGCTCGGTACATGCTTCTTCGGACCGCGGGCGATCACTATCTGCGGGCCGGCGACCCGGATTCAGCGACCGGCCCGCTATCGGCGGCGGTCGAGCTTCGGCCCGACGATCATGCGGCCACCCTCCTTCTCGTCGACTGCTACATCGCCGCCGAGCGGTACCCCGAGGCGGGGCAGATGCTGGAAACCGCGATCGCCAACCACCCCCGCCGTCGCTCGCCGGAGCTCAGCCAGCTCCAGCATCGAATGGCGTCCCTTGCCCGGGCCGCCGGTGACGCGAATCTACAGATGCAGTGGCTCAATGCCGCGCTCGAAAGCGATAAGACCAATGGGCATGTCGCCGCCGAGCTCGCCGAGCTGGCGATGGGTCTCAACGAGTTCGACGTCGCCCTCAACGCGCTTCGGGTGGTGACGTTGAACAAGACCGAAGGACCGATGAGCCGAGCGATGGCGTTTCTGCTCCAGGCGCGCATCGCCCACGAGCGCGGAGAGGCCCGACGGGCCATCCTTTGGGCGCGAAAGGCGCGGTCGGAGGATCCCGCGCTTCACGAAGTCGAGGAGTTTCTCGCGTCGATCGGCGAGGCGTAGCTTCGGGCGGCAAGCGCCTTGCCGAACGCAAAGAGAGGGAGAGGCCGAAGACCTCTCCCTCGCAGAGCTTGGCGAGAGCTTCGCGTCAGCGGGCAGGTTCGGGTCGCGCGGGCTCTGCGTCCCGGCTGGGCTCTGCGTCCCGGCTTGGCTCTGCGTCCCGGCTGGGCTCTGCGTCCCGGCTTGGCTCTGCGTCCCGGCTCTGGTCGTCACCGTTCCGGTCCCGGTCGTCCGCGGGCGTCGGTCGCGCCGGTTCGGGACAGCGCATCTCGCTTGCATCGCAGCGGGTGGGGTCGTCACCTGCGTCCAAGCAGGCGACCGCCTCGAAGCACTCGAGGTCGTTGAGCCCCGCGTTCCGACAGCGGGTGAGCAGCTCTTCGAGGCGATCGCCGGCCACGATCCGGAAACACTCGTTGAGATCCATGCCGGCACTTCGGCACCGCTCGCTGGCGTTGCAATCGTCGACCTCGGGAACGCACTGAGCACAGTTTCCGCGCACTACCTGGACGAAGCCGGGGGCGCAGAGAATTGGCGTCTCAGTGGAAGTCCAGCCCCTCGGGCATTCGTCACCTCGCGGTGGTTCGGAAGGTTCGACGTACACGCAGCGGCCACGCTGGTCCGGGGCCTGCCGACAACGCGTACCCACACGAGCGCAGTCTCGGTCACTCCGGCAATCCACTTCGGGGACCGTTCGGTCGCCATCGCGGCACTGGTAGCGCTCGCCTCGCGCGTCGCGTCCATCCGTCGTGCAGGCCTTGGTCGCGAGCCCGGCCTCGAGAGTGCTCGTCTCTCCCGCGTCGACCGCGCACCCGGCTCCGACCGCGACCAGAAGAAGGCTCAGCGCGACCTGAAGAGGGGTTCCGGTGGGGATTCGATGGCTCATTCGTTCCTTCATCAACTCTCTCCTTCTCAACGACCGCCCGGTGTCGAAGGAGACGTCTCCAATACTCGTGCCAGCGAGGCCGCGGGTCCCGAAGGTTCGTTTCCGTGAGCGTTTTCTGTCTCTTCGCCGAGCTCCCGCCGGTTCATCGCGACGATGCCGTCGCGCCCGTCGAGCCTGGCGTGGGGATTGGAGGACGGCGGCGTCGCAGGGATCCTGGGTTTACACCTTGGTCAAGGAAACCGTACTCTTGGGGCCTTATATGCCGGGCTACATTTTGGCGATCGACCAGGGGACCACAGGGTCTACCGCGGTGGTCCTGTCTTCGGAGGGCGCCGTCCTTGGTCGGGCGAATCACGAATTTCCACAGCACTTTCCGCAAGCCGGCTGGGTCGAACACGACCTGGGGGAGATCTGGACCTCCGTCGGCCAGTCCATCGGCGGAGCGCTCCATGCCGCGGGGGTGGACGCGAAGGATTGCCAGGGCATCGGGATCACCAATCAGCGGGAGACCACCGTCGTGTGGGACCGAAAGACGGGGGAACCGGTGCATCGCGCCATCGTGTGGCAGGACCGCCGAACCGCGGATCACTGCCGCCAGCTCCAGAAAGACGGGCACGAAGCGCTCTTTCGGGATCGCACCGGACTGGTGCTCGACCCGTACTTCAGCGGAACCAAGATCCGGTGGATCCTCGACCATGTCGACGGGGCAGGCGCGGCAAGAGACGGTGGGCTCGCGTTTGGCACCATCGATTCTTGGCTCCTCCATCGACTGACGGGGGGAGCGGTTCACCTGACCGACGCGACGAATGCGTCGCGGACGCTGGTCTACGACATCCGTCGGGAGCGCTGGGACGATGAGCTCCTCGGGATCCTCGGCGTGCCGAAGGAAGTCCTTCCGGAGGTACGAAGCTCGTCCGAGGTCTACGGAACGACCAAAGGGGTCCCGAGCTTGCCCGATGGGATCCCCATTGCGGGCATCGCAGGAGATCAGCAGGCGGCGCTCTTCGGTCAGACTTGCTACGAGGTCGGCGACGCCAAGTGCACCTACGGCACCGGGGCGTTCCTACTCATGAACACCGGCACCAAAGCGGTAGCGTCGACGCAGGGCCTCGTCACCACCATTGCGTGGCGCCTCGGCGGTCAGACGACCTACGCGCTCGAGGGAAGCTCGTTTATTGCCGGGGCCGCGGTTCAGTGGCTCCGCGACGGTCTCGGATTGATCGCATCGGCTGACGAGATCGAGGCGCTCGCGAACACCGTCAAGTCGTCGGGCGATGTGGTGTTCGTCCCCGCCCTCGCGGGCCTCGGCGCTCCCTACTGGGACCCGGACGCCCGGGGAACGATCACCGGCCTTACCCGAGATACCACGCGAGGGCATCTCGCCCGGGCGACCCTGGAAGGCATTGCATTCCAGATCGCGGACCTTGCCAAGGCCATGGAGGCCGACGCTCCGAAACCCGTGGTGCGGCTTCGGGCCGATGGGGGAGCGTCGTCCAACGCGCTCCTCATGCAGTTTCAGAGCGATATTCTCGGGGTTGGCATCGACCGACCCAAGATCGTGGACACAACCGCCCTTGGCGCCGCTTATCTGGCGGGATTGGCCATCGGAATGTTCGAGGGGCTTTCCGACGTCGTGCAGGCGCACCAGATCGACAAGACCTTCGAGCCCACCATGAATGAAGAAGAACGAGCGCACCGCATGGCCCACTGGGGCGCGGCGGTGCGTCGCGCAAAGAGCGAGCTTGGTTAGAACATGACGCGACAAAACGACAAGAAGCCGAAACGTCCTCCGCGCGACGTTCCGGTCGCCTGGGAAGCCCTGGAAGACGCGTTCGAAAACAATGCGCCCGAGGTGCACAGCTATCTTCATTTGGAGACCGGCGAGGTGATCCGCATCGTCGACGGGATCGCGGACCCCGCGATGCACGCCCGGGTGATGAGCGACCCGCAGTACCTTCGGATCGATCCGGTTTCGTCGCGCGAACAGTATCGGTGGATGGAACGGTTCATTACCACCGTCGAGGAGGGCGAGTTTCGCCAGAAACTCGTCGCCGCCATCGACGGCAAAGGCGCGTTCCGGCGCTTCAAAGATGTGTTGATGAGCTACCCCGTGGATCGTGAGCGCTGGTTTGTGTTCCGTTCCGAGCGACTTCGTGCGTGCATGGACGCCTGGCTTCAGGCCCACGGGATCCTCACCGTGGATCGACCGAAGTGGCGGGTTCCGACCGCCGACGAGGTCAAGCAGCAGGTCGAACAGTCGGAGCTTGAACGTCCCGGCCGACGGTCCCGTGCGATGATCGTGCAGGCCCAGCGAGACAAGCTCCGCGAAATCGTCGATCTCTTGCCGGCCCGTGAGCTCGACGCGGCGGTGGCGTTCCTCGAGTTTCTACGGGAGCGGAAACACACGCCCCGGCCGTCCCCCAAGACCTCGGACCATCCCCCGG
>JBCCZL010000060.1:0-24853 GCA_039187775.1 Myxococcota bacterium | reverse complement strand
GGTCAGGCCGGGCACCATCGCTTGAAACGTGACCGTTTCTTCGCCTCCGGGAGGAAGGTCGACTTCACCGAACACATCGACCCGGGTGATAGGCGTGTTGAGCACGTGCGGCGGGACACCATTGAACAGGCCAACGCCGCGCGTGTTCGGAGAGGGTGGGGGCTACGCGATGGGAAGCAGTCGCTGCGGAGGGAAGAGGGAACGTTGGCCTGTGCCGGAGCGTTTGGGCGGCGCCCGCAGCGGGTCTACGACGGGAATGGACGCTTCTTGGAGAGACTCCGCTTCGCGTGTCGCTTCCCGCGGGGGAACACGACCTGTCGCTACGCATGTTCGGCCAACCCCCGGCCCGGCGCGTGCGAGCCGAGGTGCGACCGGGAGAAACAACACGGGTCACCCGCCGCCCGCCTCGCTGACGGCTAAGGAACGAAGTACAGATAGTTGAGGCACATTTCGTCCTCTGAGCCTTCGCCCCAGGTGGTCGTTTCGTTCCGCTCGGTGGTCTCGAAACCGCAGGTGATTCGGAACTGGTCCCCGGGGTTGATGATCACCGGGTCGCGATAGAAGTAGAACTGCTGCCAGTTGAAGTCCCATTCGTTCACATCGACCAGGCACGACTCGGTACCATCGGCGCGCATGCGATCGACCCGGAGAGTGCGACCGAGGGTATGCATGTGCGGGAAGACGCCGTAGATCGTCACGTCTCTCCGGATCTGCGGAGTCCACACCGCGCTCGTTTCGATGAGCGGCATGCGCGGCGGAAGCACGAGTTGGCCGTTTCGAACCCCGGCCACCCGCGCGGGGCGGGCGACGGTGGGCTCGATGTGCACATCGACGACGGTTCGGTCGGGGCGAGGGCCCGCCGCCAGATTGTAGTGAACCTGCATGAAGAGCAGGCTGTCTGGACCGACCTCGATGCCCGTTCCATCCGGGTAATAGGTGGGGCCTGTTCCCGGCGCCCACGGAGCGACCAGCCGTGATTCTGTTCCAAAGCACGAGTAGCCGAGGTCAGGGTCGGCCTCATCCTGGGCTCGCGCTGCGGCCTGCGCCGTGGGGTCGTCGATCGCGAATACGATCAGGTGGTGGACCACCGAGGGCTCTCCAGGCTTCACCTCGAAGCCGGTGATGAAGCCTTCGCCGATGGTCGCGGAATCGATGTTGAAGCAACGATAGTCGTCGCTTACCGTGGCATCCGGAGTGTACGTGCCACCCATATCCCACGTATGGGTCACGTCTTGGAGGGACGGCGGATCGGCGGGCATCGCCGGGGCGTTTGCCGGGTCTCCCATCGGGGTGCCGGCGGCGAGCCAGTCAGCGAAGAGCTGGATCTCGTCCTCGCTCAGCCAGCGAGACTCGTCGTAGCTGTTGCAGCTCCCGTCATCGCGGGCGAGCCACGGTGGCATCGTCCGATCTTGGGTCGCCACCGCCATCCGGGTTGCCTGCAGCTGAGCCTCTTCGTAGGACACGAGCGAAAACGGCGCGATGGCTCCCGGTTGATGACACGAGACGCATTGTTCGTACACCACGGGTGCGACATCCTCGTACCAGGTGGGACCGCTCGACGCGTCGGGAGAGGAGTCGACAGTGCGGTCCGTGGCCGCGTCATCCATCGACGCGTCCTCCACCGCACTCGAACTCGAGCACCCGAGAAGAAGCAGCCCAATAAACCAGTGAAACACTTGGGAGTCACCGCCTACTCCCGCCCTTCTGTTTCGTGGAATTGCCATCCGCTCTCCTTCTTCCGCCAAGCGGGGCCGAACGCCTATTAGAATGAGCCACCATCGCGGAGAGCAGGCCACCAAAAACTGTCGCGACTCGACCAAAAAACACCGACTCCGCATCGAAAATCTGTCGACGTGACCCCTCGTCGACCGCATCGAGCCAGCGGGGGGCACAACGTTGCGGTGAGTCTCGGCCTTCTAGTACACCCCGCCCATGCGACAAATGAAGACCCGAGGACGGCTGATCCTCTGCCTCCTATCGGCGGGAGCGGCCTGCGAAGAGGCGGCTCCGCCAGCGGTCGAAGCGACCCCAGAGGAAGGTTCGGAGCCGGCTCCCGGAGCGTCGGCGGAAAATCCAGCGGCGGACAACACGGAGCCAGACGACACCGCAGCGGACAACACCGCAGCGGATGACACCGGAGCGGACGACACCGGAGCGGAAGACACCACAGAGCGGTTTGAAGCGACAGTCGCAGGAGAGGACGACTTTGCCGCCGACACCGTCGAGTGCACCTACTGGCCGGTGAGCAAGCGTCTCCGAATCGTGGCCCGGGACTACCGCGACGCCGACGGCTCGTCGCCGGCCCGCAACCCGAATCGCCAGCTGACGCTGGCCGTGGCGGACGTGGAAGAGCGGCCCGGCGACGCACCGCTTCGGCCGTTCGAGGACGGGTACATCAGCCTGAACCGAATGGGCGAGGAGGAGCTCGTCAGCTATCAGTGGTCGGAGGAGCATAGTGGCGGAGAGCTCCACTTCGAGCGCTTTGGGCCAAGCGTTCTCGAAGGCGAGCTCGACGAGCTCACGCTCCTTCGGGAGGGGGGCGGCGATCCCTTCGTGCTCCGCGAAGGCCGGTTTCGCTGCGATCTGCGTCGCTTCGGCGAACGCTAAAACCGCGTGGTCCGCTTTACGGCACGAGCAGCGGAAGATCGTCTCGGAGGGCGACGTGGAGGGTCCGGTCCCTGAGTGCGGGGTTTTTCGCGAGCTGCACGGCGAGGGCTGAGACGATGCGTTCTTCGATCAGTCGGCGAAGCGGACGCGCCCCCCAGGTCGGGTGATAGCCATGCGCGGCGAGCCACCGCCGCGCATCGGAGCTGACGGTGAGGGTGAGGCCACGACGCTTGAGGCCTCGCCGAACGCGAACTTGCTCGAGCTCGAGGTCGACAATGCGGGCTACGTCATCTGGAGTGAGGTGCTTAAACGACACCACATGATCGATGCGGTTGAAGAACTCGGGGCGAAAATGCTCCCGCACCGCCCGGTCGTAGCTTGCGCCCTGCCGAGCACCGAATCCCGCCGCCGGCTTTTTTCCGGCCCCGAGGTTCGAGGTCATCACGAAGAGCGCCGAGCGCGCATCCACCAATCGGCCGTCGGCGTTCGTGAGCCGGCCTTCACCGAGCACCCCGAGGAGAAGATCGAAGACCTCGGAATGGGCCTTCTCGATCTCGTCGAATAGCACCAGGGTGAGCGGCTGATCGGTCAGTTGCGTGGCGAGACTCCGGATCCCGTCGCCCACCTGGAGCAGTCGCTGAGCGGCACCTCGATGCCCGTACTCCGCCATGTCGAACCGCACCATGCGGTCGGCCGTGCCAAACGCAAAGCGCGCCAGCTGTTTGGCGAGCTCGGTCTTTCCGACCCCCGTCGGTCCGACAAAGCACAAGCTCCCGATCGGTCGGTCCGGATCGGTCATCCCCGCCTTGAACCGTGCGAGGACCCGTGCGCTTACCGCGACGGCCTCGCGCTGACCGATCACTCGGGCAGACAGGCCTTCTTCGATGTCGCGTCGAGACAGCGTGTAGTCATCGGCGACGAGACGTTCCGGTAAACCGGTGTAGCGTGAGAATCGACGCGTGGCTTCGCCCGGATCGATCTCGGTGGTGCGGGCCTGCTCTGACTGTCGATGGAGCCACTCGAGGAACGCAAACCCCTTTCCGGGAAACCGGGTCGCGCGAACATAGCGATCGAGGTATTCGACGATCCGATCGATCGCGGGCGGGCTGAGAACCGCCGGAGACCGAGTGCGAAGCTGATAAAACTGGAGCAGTTCCAGCATCGCGGTGCGCGAGCGCTCTCGCACTTCGATGATTTCGCACGCGTCGATGAGGGTCGGAACGGTGCGCCGGGCCTGGGTCAGCTCCGAGGGCGTGCACTCCGCGAGGAAGCCGAACTCTCGTCCCACGATCGAGCCGATGAACGCGTCCGCGACCGAGGTTCCGTCGGCGAGCGGGCGGATCAGCGACGCGAGCTCATCGATGTAGAGCCAATCGCCTTCGTTGCTGAGCTCATTGACGAGTTTGATGCAGCGCTCCTGCCACATGCCGAGGTACACCATGCCGGCAAGGATTCGCTCGGTGGACGACGCCCAAATTCGAACGGGAGGTTTGTCGCGCATCAGGTTCTTCGCGGTCTTTCGAAGAATCGCCGTCTTTCCTACTCCCGGTTCGCCGACGAGGAGAATCGGCCGAAGGCCATCCTGGATCAGCTCGGTGATCCGCGCGCTGTGCTCGTCTTCGCCGATCACCAGCGGGAGACGCTTTTGTCGCGCCTTTGCAATCCAGTCGTCCGCGACCTTGGAGAGCTCCACCGGAGGCGGGTCCATGAGGGCGTCGCTGCTCCGCCGACGCACGCGCTCGAGGAGCCGGTCGGGCGCCCACTCGATGACCTCTTCTTTTCCTTCTTCTCGAAAGTCGAACAGCCACGCGGGGGATTTGCCGGTGAGGGCGCTCGACACGAGGCTCCGAAGGACCGGGGCGACGTCCTCGAGCGCTTCGAAGAGCGCCCACCAGCCCCAGCGGGGAAGCATCACCCGGTACGCCTCCGACTTGTGCTTGCTGTAGGCGTACCAAAGGCGCAGCGGAGTCACGCGATGACCGACCACGGGCATGGTGTCGACCATCGTTCTCGGATTCACCTCGAGGGCCACCCGCCGGGTGTGAAACCGTTCGGTCCAGAGATAGCGATCGAGGTTCTCGCCCTTTGCCAGCGCCTCGAGGACTCGAGCCTCGAGCTCCTCGAGCACCTCGCCCGCGGTGGCGCCGTAGCCCGAGGGCGGCGGACCGTCGACCCAGTTCTCTTTCGAGCGCATGAGCTGGCCGGAGATGCGCTTATCGTGGTGGACCGTGAGGTACACGCGAAAACTCGTCGCATCAGCCATCCGCGTTCTCCGGAGCGCTCGGCCGGTCCGGCGCGAGGGTCATGCGAAGGCGAAGGAGTTCTCCGATCAGTTCGACCGGCGACCGAACTTCGGCGGTGCGAGTCTCGAAGAGACCGAAGTCCTCCACGGTGAGCGAAGCGGGGCGCGTCGGGTCCCTCGGCGGGTCGAAGCGGATCGACCGTACCGTCGGCAGCAGCGCCTCCGGGTTCGTGGGCAGTTCGGCTCCCGCCTCGAGGGCCGCATCGAACGCGCGGCGCCGGTCGAGATGATCCTGAAGCACGTCTTGGGCACGTTGGTTCGGCCCCGCCGGAAATGCTCGCACCCGAAGGACCTCGGTGCCGTGGGTCAGCGATTCCCACACGTGACAGCCGTTTTCGCTTTCGAAGAAGTCGACCACGGAAAGTCCCATCACCCGAAGCACCACGTGATCGGGTCGATCGGTTCGGAGCCGGCGAAGCGCCTCGCGGGGCTCCGCATCAACCTGGAGTGGCGCCTCCCCGCGGCGCCGAGCGGCGACCTCTTCGCACTCGCCCCGCGCCGTCCCGTAGACGGCGAGGAGCCAGCTCATGAGGCCTTCTTGGTCAACGACGGTTCGCCGCTCCGAACTCGCTTCACCCACCCGAAGGAGCTCGATGAACACCGCATGCCGGTCGCCATCGGTGGCGTTTCCGAGCACTCGGCGGAGAAAAAAGAGTTCGCTCAGAAGCTCGATCGCCTCGCCCCGCAGCACCGTCCGAGTGGGCATGCTCCGGCTCCGACTCCTGGGATCGGGAATGCTCGTCGCGCGCCGAACTCCCCGATGAGGTCCGCTTCGTCGGAGGTCTTGAATCCGCTGTCGGAGTTCTTCGAGCGCAGACCGCGCAAGCTCGAGTTCGTACAGCGCGTCGGTCTGGCCTTGCGCCATGCGGCGAGAAACCTCCGCCCCGATGGTTGCGAGCGTTCCCTCGTCGCTGTCGTCGAACAGAAACAGCGACTCTTCCTTGATTCGCTCGATCAGTTCTTCGCGCGAGAGATCGTGCGCGCCGCCAGCAAGAAGATAACCCCCCGGAGTTGGCTCGGCTTCGACGAGTGACTCGGTGTGAATCGCGAAGCGGCCATCCCGCACGTAGATTCGAAGGAGCCGCATCGACGCCCGGGGGGCTTCGGTCAGATGATCGGTGATGAGCGTGGCGACATGGTCCTCGAGGTAGCGCTTGACCGGCCGGGCCCCGAACTCCGGGCTGAAACCCTCTTCGACGACCTTGGCCACCACGCTCCGGGTGGGGGTGGCCCAGATGCGTCGCGCAATGAGCCCCCGCCGGCCGAGCAGCTGGCGGAGCTCTTTTCGTGCGATCTGAAGCGCGGCCTCCCGTCCGAGAGGGCGAAACGGCACCACCCGGTCGATCCGGTTGAAGAGCTCCGGGGGAAAGAACTCTCTGACGGCGGAGAGCATCGCCTCGGTGGCCCCGCTTCCCTCTCGCCCAAAGCCCACCGGACTCGTGTTTCGCGCGCCAAGGTTGGAGGTCAGAAGCACGACCGCGTGGGTAAAGTTCGCGGTGTCGCCCGCCGCGTCGCTGAGCCGGCCTTCGTCAAAGAGCTGGAGCATGAGCTGAAGCACCGACGGGTGGGCCTTTTCTACTTCGTCGAAGAGGACCACGCTGAACGGCTCTTGCCGGACGCTCTCCGTCAGGAGACCTCGCGGGTCGAGATCGTCACCGATGAGTCGGGCCACCGCGTCGGGGCCCGAGAGCTCGCTCATGTCAAAACGCAGGAGACGCCGCCGGTCGCCGTAGAGCGCCTCGGCGATCGACTTTGCGAGCTCCGTCTTCCCCGTGCCGGTGGGGCCCGTGAGAAGATAGACCGCATAGGGCCGCCCGGGCGCAGTGAGACCTGCGCGGATCCGCACAAAGAGATCCTGGGCCGCCCGAACGCCCGCATCCTGGCCGATCACGTAGCGGCGAAACGTGCGCGCGACATCGGCGGGAGCGAACGGCTGGTCGAGCTGGAGAAGCTCGAGCGGCAATCCCGTCTTGCGTGCGATGAGGCGAAGCACTTCCGTTTCCCCGACCTCTTGCCGCGGCGGGCTCCGGGAGTCGGCGGTCTCGGTCATGCGCTCGACGGCCTCTTTCGCCTCGCGGAGACCGACCCGGGTCTGTTTCCGATAGGCCTTGATCGCTTGGATCTTCTGCCCCGCCTTGAGGTGGCGAAGGACTTCGGTCATCGAGCCCCGGTCCGACTGCACCACCTCACGAAGGAGGCGCACGGCGGTGCCGGGAAGCGCGGTTTCCGGAAAGAGCGCCGAGCCGAGATCGAGGACCGTTTTGAACGCCCGCGGGGCGATCGCCGCCTGATAGCGTCGCTCGAGGTTCCGGGCCTCCCGAAACATGAGCCCCAAGGTTTCTTTGGGATTCGAAGGAGACATCACGATCTTGAGCATGCTTTCGGCAAACGACGGAGCCTCGAGCTCGAGGCGCTGAAAGCGCTCGGGCGTGGATTCGGCCACCAGCACCACTTCGCCCCGGGCGACCGGCCCGCGAAAGAACTCCGCGAGGTTCCGCTCGCTCTGCTTGGAGCGACCGATCCGAGCAAACGCATGAATGTCGTCAAACCATAGAATCACCGGGTGGGTTCGTGCTTCTTCGATGAGCTGAACACAGCGCTCTTCCCAGTCTCCAAGGTGGGTCATGCCTGCGATGATTCGTCGCCCGGAGAGGCGCCATACATGATGGATGGTGTCGAGGTTTCGGTCGGCTTTGTATCCGTCGGCCAACGCGAGATCGTGGGCGAGCCGCCGAAGGGCCGTGGTTTTGCCAACTCCGCTTGGGCCAAGCACCACCGCGGAGCGCTTGCGGCTGCCCGAGAGCGCGAGCTGAAGCGCAGAACGGTACGGTTCACGGGGGACTCCGAGGTCGTACCCCTCCTCCAGGACCAGCGCGGTTTCGTCCTGGGCGAGTCGCGGCAGTTCGGTGAGCACCTTCCGCCGCGGACGCTTCTTCTTTTTCTTTCGGGCCAGTGGATCGACATCCAAGTCGTCCCAAATTCCGGGCGCGCTCTCGAGATCATCGATGGGAGAGCGGGCTTGGGCAGAAAAGGCAACCCGCCGAATGCCGTCTTTGCCCCTCGTCTGGAGCTTCTCGACCTCTTCCTTGGACAGGCGGCCCCACGACGTCTGAAAGAGCTCCGCGACTTGGTCGCCAAAGAGCTTCTCCGGATCGATCCACGCCCACTCGAGTGGGCGCTTGGGGTGGTAAATCCGCTGGCGTCGATCGTCGTCGTTGATGAAGCGCGGCTCGACGATCACGGGAAACTTGCCGCTCACGCTGAGACGTTTGCCGCCGCCTCGGAGCGAGAGCTCGAGGTGCAGCCGAACCAGGCGCACCCCCGTGGGAAACTCGAACCACACCATGTCCTTCGGGGTAAGGGTGCGAATCTTCTTTTTGAGCTCGTCGGTGAGGCGGCGCTGCAGTTTCATCACCGAGCGCCCTTGCCGGACGATGGTGTGAGGACCGAGGGCGAGCGTGACCCAGTGAAGGTCGGTGCCGACCGACCGATCTTCATAGACGGCGATCGCGAGGTTCACTCGGGCTCCTCACCCGGAGCGTGGGAGGCTTCGAGCCTCGGTGCGTACGCGTCTTCGGGGGTCTTCTGCGTGCCGAGCAGGTGGAGCAAGTGCTCGAGCGCAATCTCCGGAAAGTCTTGCCAGTACACCGCCCCGCCGGAGCGGCCCGGGAGTTTGACCGCGCCGTCAAAGAGTGAGAGCTCGCCTTCCGCGTGGTGGGATCGAATCGTGGGACGGCGCTTTAGGATCGATCGCTGGGCCAACGCCAAGGGACGGAGAAGCGGGTTTTCGTGGTCTTGGTCTTGGGCGTCGGCCATTCGAGCGAGGGTGACTACGAGGTGCGCCGCATCGGAGCGGGGAGAACTCGCCCAGCGATGAAGTCCCGCCTCGAGGGCCACGAGCACGCCGGCATACGGCCCTTTGACTCGAAGGAGGACGTCTCGGACGCTCCGTCCGCGGCGTGTGAGCTCTTCTTCGATCCACGCGGCGGACTGGGAGGGTCCCCAGAAGCGATGGTCCGGCCATTCGTCCAGCCCCGGTTGGCGAAAGGTCGCCGGAATGTGCACGAAGGTCTGCCAGCCAATCGCTGGCGCCCGACGCAGCAACGGCAGGAGCCAACGCTCGAAGGCGCCGTGGGGGTCGGGCTCTTGGCAGATCAGCGTAGCCGCATCGCGAGCGGGAGCCATCGTCAACAGCGCATAGGGGAGATCGGCTCGAAACCGCCGATAGCAGGCTTCGGCCTCCTCGGTCAGCTCGGTGCCGTCTTCCCCCGCCAGATGTGCGGTGAGGGCGAGCTCCTCCACCTCGCAGAGTTCGTTGAGAGAGTCCGAAAGACGCTCGTTTAGTTCGGACAGACGATGATGATCCTTTTGAAACTCCGGAAGCTGGATCGCGGCTCGCCGTTGCTGCTTCTTCGTTTTTGCTCGGCTGAGCTGGTTCATCTGCGCCACCAGAAAGTCCACGCGCTCGCGGAGCTCGACGACCGCCGAGAGGAAGAACCACGTGTCCACGGCGCGACGCATGGTGGCGATCCGTCGGTAGGCGCCGCCGGTGGGTCCGCCCGTTCGTTCGCCTCCTGCGACGAAACGAAACGCGAGCTCTGCCTTCGTCCCCGTTTCCGTGTCGAGAGAGCATTGGAGCTGGCCTGCCCGGGCGGCCTTTCCGTGTTCGGCGAGAAGTTCGGCCGCAGGAACGACCACATCGTCTTCGATGGTGCGTCGAAGCTGACGGGCACCAAACTCCTTCGAGTAGCCACGTCGGGCGAGTTCGGCCACCGCGGGCGCATCCACCGCAATCGACGCCGAGAGCTCGGTGAGGCCCCGGCGCGTATCAAGGTGGCCAAGCTGGAGCTCGGCGATCGCCTGAATCTCTTGGGGGGTGAGCTCGGCAAACGGGATGATTCGGTCCAAGCGGTTGAGAAACTCCGGGCGGAAGTGCTGCTGTGCGGCGTTGAGGTAACGGTCGAGCTCGGCGCGTCTCTCCGCCCCGATTCCTATGGGGCGCCGCTGACTCTGCGAACCGACGTTGCTTGTCATTACGACGAGCGTGTTGTGGAGATAGGCGACCTGGCCCCGGGCATTGCTGATTCGCGCTTCGCCGAGCGCGCCGAGGAGAAGATCGAATACCGCGGGGTGCGCTTTTTCGATCTCGTCGAGGAGCAAGATGGAAAACGGCTGGCGTCGCACCGCCTGCGTGAGGAGGCCATCATGCCGATCGGTCCCCCGGATCAGTCGGAGCGATGCGTGCGCGTCGGCATATTCGCTCATATCGAAGCGCACCATTCGCGACTCCGAGCCGAAGACGAATCCGGCGAGGGCTCGGGCGAGCTCGGTCTTTCCCACGCCGGTGGGTCCGACGAACAGATACACGCCGAGCGGCTTATCGCTTGGGGCGAGGCCGGCCTTCAGTACGGCGATGGTTTCCGCAAGCTGACGCACCGCTTCCCCTTGACCGATCACGCGTTTTCGCAGCGCGGCTTCGGTGACGTGGGTGGAGAGCGCGCGACCTTGGCTCAGAAGCATCGTGGGAATACCGGTGCGGACGCTGAAGATGCGTTCGGCATCGCCGGGGCCCAGCTGGCTCGCCATACCGACGAGCGATGGGTCCTTTTCATGGGCGGCGCGCAGTTCATCGTAAAGGCGGACCGCCTTTCCCGGGTGCGGTTGATAGGGAAGGTAGCGGTCGACGAGTTCGACGATCGCGGTGCACGCCGCGTCGTCGACCTGAGGTCGGTCGGGTTGGTGGTCGCGATGGTGCCGTCGACGGAGCGCGAGCGCGGCGCGGGACGCATCGGCGTCGAGTGGGTCGAGGCGAAGATAGGTGAGCGCACCAAAGAACCCGGCGTGGCGCGGCTCCAGCACCCGCAGGGCGTCGGGAGTGACTTCGGCGACGAGGCGGACGCGGCCTTCGAGGAACGGTTTGATCGCGCCGACGAGGTCGACGCTGCTGTCGCTTCGGTCTCCGAAGAGCTCGACGAGGTGCTCGAAGTAGAGGATCGCATCGAGGGTCTCGGCGGCCTGGAGCACGCGTTCCATCCGGGCCTGCCACTGGCCAAGACCGCTCATCCCGGCGATGAGCCGCGCGGCGGAGGTCTGATAGATGGGACGCGCCGCGTTCCGGGCGTAGGCATCGGCAAACCACGTTTCAAAGAGGGCGGTCTTGCCGACGAGCTCGGCGCCGACGAGCAACACCGACCCGCGTTCCGAAGCCTCGAGGAGCATCGCGAGGCTCGCGTGCTCCCGGTGCCGGCCGTGCTGTGGTGGACTGGGAGCTTCGACTTGAAGCTCGTGCCACGGAGTCGCGACCGATTCGAGGGTCCGCAGGGCAGCTTTCTTTTTCTGGGCGAGCTCGACTTCCCGATGGCGCTTTCGTGCGACTTCGAGCGCTGCCGATGCGGCGCTTCCGGTGGGAATGCGGAGCCAGGAGAGCGTTGTTTCGACGGCGGGAAGCAGCGCCAGGAAGTCCCAGGGGTCGTCTCGACGCGCGCGAACCATCCGCCGGACTTCGTCGCGGATCGCCTCGTCGAGGTCCTCTTCCGCGTCGACCCAGAACGTGTGCTCGAGGGGAATCACGACCACCCAGCGCCCTTTTTCCAGCTCGAGGACTAGGGATGGGATCGCGAGCGGAAGGTCGGTGCGAAAGCGCTTCGGGGTCTGCGAGTGGCTGAGCAACACGTCGGTGATCCGAAGGACCACACCGCGCTCGGAGGAGAACCGAGCGCGCGTTTCTGCCGACGCGCGGCGAAGAAAACTCTCCAGATAGAGACGAAGCTCCGCCCGGGCCTCCACGCCGTGGGCGCGAAGGCTGAGGTCCGCCATCGGCTGGACGGTGTCGCGCCCCGAAGCGTGGCTGTGGGTGACGACCAGCGATTCGATATCGAAGCCCAAGGGCGCCAATTGATCGGCGCCTCGTTCCGCCCTGTCAACGCCGGGGTGCCGTGTTCCGAAGCGTGGCCCGCGGGATGGGGGAGGCCTTGCTCGCGGCGGTTCCACCAGATTGCGGGAATAAACGCGGCGTGGTCGGGCGCTAGCAACCTGCGGGGCGTGAGGGAGAGAAGATCTCGCTCTCGCCTCGAGACCGCCACATCGCTTTGCTATCGCTCGTAGTCGAGGTTCTTTGGGCCTTGACGGCTCTTGGTCAGCTTTCGAGGGGCTTCCGTATGCCGAACGAAATCCGTCGTGTCACCACCGCCGCCGCGCCGCTGGCGCTTCTTCTTCTTTTGCCCGCGGGGTTATGGTCCGCCCGAGTTTTTCGAAGCGGCGCGCCAACGTATGGTTTTCTCTTGTTCAACCTCTTTCTCGGGGCGCTCCCCCTCGGCTTCGCGGTGTGGGCCATGTGGGAGGACCAGGGCGGGGACCTCGAGCGGAGCGTCGGTCGTCGCATTCGCCTCGGCGTTGCGCTTTTGCTTTGGCTTCTGTTTTTGCCGAATGCCCCCTACATCATCAGCGACTTCATTCATCTTCGGGAGCGTGCGGGGGCTCCCCTGTGGTTCGACTCCGCCCTGGTGACGAGCTGTGCGCTCAGCGCGCTCGTGTTCGGTGTCAGATCCCTCGGCATGGTGCACCGCCTGATCGAACGTCGCTTTGGCGCGGTGTACGGGTGGGCCAGCGTATTGGTGGCGACAGTCCTCTCCGGCTTCGGAATCTGGATGGGTCGGTTTCTCCGCTGGAACAGCTGGGACGCACTCCTCCGCCCCGACGCGATCGCCCAAGAGATCCTCCCGAGAGTGCTCGCCCCCCAAGACAACCTCCGGATGTGCGTTGTGACCCTGGTCTTCGCGAGTCTCTTTTTCGTGGTCTACTTTGCCTTCCGCGCCCCTGCGGGGCCCCCTTCGCCGCCCCCTTCGCCGCCCTCTTCGCCGCATTGAGTCTCGGCTCCATTGGGTCTAGCTGGGTTCCTGCACGGTGATGGACATCGAACGGCGCCTCGGGGAGGATACGCGTCCGCGTACTTTCACCGAGGAGATCTCATGGCCGTTTCTGATCAAGTCCCGACGAACTCTGGCTACGCTGCAAAGACCGACGGTTCGGTCATTATCGCCGACCTCGATCTAAGTGGGCGAGTCGCCATCGTGACGGGCGGCTACAGCGGGGTCGGCCTGGAGACGACCCGGGCCCTCGCTGCCAAGGGCGTCAAGGTGGTGGTTCCAGTGCGATCGCCGCAGAAAGCGAAGGAGAGCCTCGCGTCGATCGAAGGCGATGTCACGACCGCTGCTCTCGACCTTGCCGATCTTGGGTCGGTTCGGGCGTTCGCCGATTCGATGCTGAGCGAACTGACCAAGCTCGACATGCTGATCAACAACGCGGGGATCATGGCGTGCCCGGAGGCGCGCGTCGGACCGGGCTTTGAATCGCAGTTCGGGGTGAACCACATGGGCCACTTCGCGTTGACCAAGGCGCTCCTTCCACTTCTCACGAAGACTCCAAATGCGCGGGTGGTCACGCTCTCGTCCACCGCGCACAAGCTCAGCGATATCCGCTGGGATGACATTCAGTTTGAGAAGGGCGAGTACGATAAGTGGCAGGCCTACGGACAAGCCAAGACCGCCAACGCGCTCTTTGCCAATGCCCTTTCGAGGAAGCTCCGGGACTCCGGGGGACTCGCCTTTGCTGTGCATCCCGGGGGCATTTTCACTCCGCTTCAGCGTCATCTTCCGAAGGAGGAGATGATCGCGCTTGGGTGGCTCGACGAGAACGGAGAGCCGAGCGAGCTCGCGAAAGCGGGCTTCAAGACGCCCGAGCAGGGCTGCTCGACGACGCTGTGGGCAGCGACCGCGGCTGCGCTGGAAGGCAAGCCGGGAGTGTATTGCGAAGACTGCGATGTCGCCGCGCCCACCGATCCGGACAGTCCCACCGCTCGCTTCTTCGGCGTCAACGCCCACGCTTGCAATGACGAGTCGGCGGAGAAGCTTTGGTCGATCAGCGAAGAGCTGCTCGCCCAGGCTTAGTCGACTTCTGTGCGTGAACTTCTGCGGGGGAGCGATGGCGGTGCCCAGGAGTTAGCGAAACCGAAGTACGTGCGCTGCGCCGCGTCGGTGAACGTCTTCCGTCGTGCCGGTGCAACCGGCAAGCAGGACGGCGACGAACATGAGCACCCGAGCCATGTAAGGGAGTCCCACGTTTCCGAGGCGTGCGGCGTTATATCTGCTTCGCGATTGTGGCGAGCTTCCATGGAGGGCTCCGTCCTCCCGCATTTCAGAGTCTGTGGGCTCTCCCGCTGGTTCCGCGTGCTCGCGTGTCGCGTCTTCGATGCGCGGGGTCCGAAATCCTCGGCTCTCGTCGTAGGTTCCGGTGAGGAAACGAGATTCCGAGCGGTTAGTCGATCGCAGTCAGCGAGCCTTCGACCACGAATCCACCATCCATCTGGAACTCGTACACCTGCTGGACGCGAGTGCCGTTGAGAGATTCCAGAGTCAGGCGAATGGTGATCGGGGCGAGCGGGTTCGGTTGCTCCTCCTCGGGCGACACGATGAAGTGTTCGGTGAGCTTCTTCGATCGCGGGTCGTACCGGAAGGGCACGCCACCCCAGTGGTACCATGCGGTGTCTGGGGCGTCCGACCGCCTCACTTGCGCGATCACCGTCAGTTCGTCGCCGGGAGCCGCGGGACTCGAGAGGTCGGCGGTGAGTCGGAAGAACGCGCGTTCCGCGACGAGGTCGGGATCGATCTCCGTCTCGATGTGGAGGCTCTCTACGGCCGGTGGTGCGAGAAGTTCGACCGAGGCAGGGTCTACCAGTTCACCTTCGTAGCTGCCCTCCGCGGTGGCGAGAGCGAAACGATAGACCGCTCGGATCGGTTCGCCGTCGAGCTCATCCCGAAGATCGAGATAGACGGAGTCGGAAGCCCACCCCCCGAGACCAAACGGGTCCGACACATATTCGAATGCCCACGGGTCCCAGCGGAACGCGACGGCTCGTCGATCGCCAAGTTCTGTTTGGAGACTTCCCCAGAACCGTGTGCCGATCGGAATGACCTCTTTGAGCTCCTCGGCTACGCTCAGCCGAAGGGTGCGGAGCGGGGGACACGGACAGCGTTTCTGAGCGACGTCCATCGTGGCTGAAGGGAGGAGCGGGCTCGCGTCACCGAACCCGTCGAGCTTGCCGTTGAGCAGCCCTGGGTCGGTGGTGTCGGTACCGAACGCGCAGGCCGGAACCAAGGAGCAGAGGAGGATCCAATGTAGGCAGCTGTGCGACGTCGTCATCAGCGGACTGTGCGAGGTTTGGGTCGACCCCACCACTCGCTGCAGCACACGTGCTATGTGTCAGGTATTATTAGCAATTTGCACGAAGCCAGCCGGGCTCCTCGCGCCGGACGAATCGTGGTTGTCTACGGAGCGGCAGTGTCTACGGAGCGGCAGTGTCTACGGAGCGGCAGTGGCCCAGATCTGCGGCGGGTTGACCGTCGACCAGAAGACCTGGCACCCATCGCTTGCGATCCCCTGGACGAACTGGTTATCCATGTCCACGAGCGACTCGATCGCGCCGCCGGCTTTGGGGATGTAGCGCACCTCCGCGCCGCTCGCGAAGTAGAGGTAGTTTTGGTCCTGGGCAACGTGCGAACCCCTGCCCACGCGCCCGACCTCCCGCCGTTGGCTCCCGGTCACGGCATATAGGGTGCCGCGTTCGCGCAGGTAAAGGGTGGTGCCGTCCGCCGCCCACAGGCCGCAATCGCGGAGCTGGTCGCAGCGCTGGAGTTCGACGATCTCCCTATCGTAGCTTGCGATTCGACCCGAACCGTCCGGATTGCGAAAGTAGAGAAACACCGGGCCACCGTCGGAGATCGCCACGCGAAGGTCCACCGACTGGAGGAGCGTCGCAAGCTCTCCGGTGCGAATGTTGAAGAGCCACACTTCGCTTTCGTCAGTATTGGGAGGCGCGCGACGCCGGGCAAAGAGCACTTCGTCTTCGGACGTCAGGGCCATTGCCGCCGCCGATGTCGCGCCATCCTCGAGGGCCGTTTCCAGTCGTTCCACGTTGCCGGCCTCGGTTTCGACGAAAATGCGAGGATAGGTAAATCCCCATCCGCCTCCTTGGGCGATCGGCACGACCTCGTGGTACGCCAGATAGTCGGGTCCGAGGAGCACCTGGTTTGCAAAGGTAGAGGCGGCCAGGTCGAGCCGAGTGCTTGGGCCGCCCTCGACGTCCACGACATAGATGCCACCCCCCGGCACCTCACTAATGGGTCGCTCGTCACGCGCCCCAAAGAACAGCGTCGTGTCTCGCACGCCCAGCCATTCCGGCCGAAAGGACTCGTCCTGCACCAGCACCGTGGGAGTGGGAGGGGCGGCGGTACATGGAGGCGGCGCGGGTCGTCCCGCATCGCCATCAACCCGTGCGTCCTCGAACACATTTCGGACGGGATCGTCCTCGCCGTCTTCGATCGAGAGCGCCGACTTCGCGCCGCACCCCGCATAGCCGATCGAGGCCAGCCCGCACAACAGAATCAGCTCTCTCCGCCTCATGCCGGCACTATATTAGATGTCGCTACTAGATGTCGCTCGTCAGCACAAACCTCCAGTCGGCGCCGCGCATCCCGTGCGAGACGACGGTGGCGGTGGAGTTGATGGCGATATGCGCGTGTTTCATTTCCTCGGCGAGCGGACTCCCTGCGGGAATACAAAACATGTGCTGGTGTCCCGGCTGAGGCTCGTCGAGGCCGACCGCCGCGCACGGCCCGTGCTGCACATGAAGGAGCGGCATGGGAGCGCCACTGCTTTCGAGGACGATGTCCTTTACGCCCCCGAGGGAAAGAAACGTGATGGGCCCAAGCTCGGCTTCTATGCGCGGGCGGAAGCGCCGCATCTCACCTTCGGTGAGGGCGTAGAGCTGAAGCGGTCCGTCGACCTCGATCGGCACAAGTCGAAACCGCTTCACCATTCGAGCGACCCGGTTCTCGGCATCGCCGGCAGAGTTCATGGAGATGCCGTAGCCGCGCGAGCACGCGGCGTAGCCACTCGGAAACGCCGACAGCAGCATGCGAAAGGGAATCCGCCGGCCCCGGTAGTCGGGGCGCACTTTGAGATCGCAGAGATACCAACACCGCTGCGCTCCGTCTCCGATCGGGACGTCCCGGAGGATTCCCGCCGCGCAGGCCACGACTTCGCCCGCGTCCAGGGCGACTTCAAAGCGGAGCGCTCCCAATCGATCAAAGAACGCGAAGTAGTCCTCGCCATGGTCGATGCGAAAGTGATCGTCGCCCAAGGGATACACCGCTCCCGACTCCAGTGCGCGAATCCCGTCGACGAACCGATGCCGGTCCTCGGGCCGCACGGTGCGAACCGAAATCACCGGTAGAGCCGTCGCTTCCGCGAGTGGTAAAGGCCGCGGTAGAGGCCGTCGAAGACCGAAGCCCCCAGCCGAAGGCCCTGGGCAATACTATATTGGGTGAGTTCTTTGGGCTCCGCCCACTCCGGCCGAAGCACATCGAAGAAATCGTCGGCGTGGCGGATGTCGAGCTCTTCGTGCACGTTGTAGTGGACGAGCCGGTCTCTCGGAATCCAGCCTCGGTTCACGGTGGCTTTGCCGATCCAGTTCGAAATATCGACGAACATCCGCTCGATGATCCCCATCATTGCGACGCCTACGAGATAGTCGTCGAGCACCGCGGCTCCGACGAGGGTGGTGTTGAAGATTCGAACCTCAGGCCAAAGGACGCGTCGTTCGACGTCGGCTTTGCTCACCCCGTCGAGGCGGTGGAGAAACTCGAGGAACGTCGAGCCGTGCGTCCCCAGGTCTTCGCCCTCGCCGTGTTCTTCCCATACATTGCGCAGGATCTCTTTTCGCCGCTGTGCGGTCGGGATCTTTGCGGCGACTGCGGCCATCGGCCGGCTGAAGAAGTCGACCGCCGAGTGGAACTGAATCTGGGTCTCGACGAAGTCGGGCTTTTCGAAGCTTCCTTCGTTGAGCGCACGGAAGTACGGGTTCTGGGCGACATCGGTCTCTTTGAGAACCTGCTCGATCAGTGAGTCCACGACCAACTCCTGGATACCAAGGCCCCCGGCCTTGAGGGTTAAGGGCTTTCCTTCGTTGCGACGATGAACCTGGCGTAAAAAAGGCTCCGGTCCCTCGTCCAGAGCTCGTCGGCGAGCTCCAGGTCCGGTCGAAACCCGGAGAAAGGTTTCGAGAGATCGACCTGATTGTTCAGCTGCCGGAGAAGCAGTGTGGTGCCGGGTCGGCAGTGGCGTCGGAGGTCTGCGCCGAGCGCCTCGATGTCGTCGCGATCCATCCAGTCGGTGATATTGGAGAGCGAGATGAAGTCGAATCGATCGAGGGCGGGTACGTCAGAAACGAATCCTTCGACAGTATCGAAGGCGTAGTCACCTGGGGCGGCGAGATACGGCGGCAAGCAGTCGTCCCGGTCGAGGTACGCGCCGAGCAACACGTGGTGAAGAAAGTAGTTGGTCGTCCGGTCGGAGCGCCGAAGACCGCGTTCGAACGCGCGCTGAAAGTAGCGGGGATAGCTTCCCGGCACCGCGTGCTGAATTGCCGCGTCGCCGAACATCGTGCGGAGCAGCGCGTCGGAAAAGAACAGGTCGAACGCCACCGGCCAGTAGCGGCTTCGGAGCAGGGACTCGACGATTTCCATTGGAGCCTCGGGCTCGAACATCGTCCGGAGTTCCGCCCGCGGCATGGCGAACTCCTCGACAAAGTGGCGAAGACCGGCGAAGAGTCCTTCGAAGTTTCCACAGGCGTTGAGGCCAGTTCGGTCGGTCGATCCGATATTGAGCTGCGCTCGGTGGCCCTCGGCGACGGCGCGGCGCTTCCGACGAACGAGGTCGAGCTGCGCCGGGTTGGGGTCGACGACGGTGATCGCGAGTTTGGGAATCAGCGCCTTGAGAGACAGCGCAGTGCAGCCACCGGACGCGATCAAGAGCGCATGCTGACAGCCCCGGGCTCGGACGATGTTCGCCTCGGTGAGCGGGTCCTCGCGGACCACGGCAAACTGAACCGGATTTTCCTTCATTTGCCACCGGGAGGTTCGCGGATGAGAGGTTCGCGGATGTGGCTTCGATCTTCCGCGCGCCCACGCCTCGCCATGGCTCGATGATAAGCGAAGGGATGTCACTTCCAGTGCAGGAAGAAGCGCCGGTTGGCTTCGGCCGCGTCCGCGTGTTCCTCGGGCAGATCTTCGATCAGAAAGATCGCCTGTTCCGGACACTCGGGAACACACGCGCCGCAGATGATGCAGTCGTCCGGGTCGATGTAGAGCTGGATGCCGGTGCCCTCGGCCTTGCCTTGTCGAATGTCCTCGATCGGGAGAGGGCCATGAATGACGTCGATGGGGCAGACATCGACGCAACCGGTGTCCAGGCAATCGGCGCAGCTTTTGGTGATCACGTAGGTCATGCCCTGCTTCACGCAGGGTCCGTGCCTGAAATTTTCGGAGCAATTTCAAGAACTGAATCCGTGACGCACCGGTATAACAGTGATATCCACCGTTATATCGGTGACTCTGGAGCTGGAAGATTTTTTCGAGGCGGCCCGGGAAGCGACCCATGGCCAAGCGCTCGCCGATCGCTGGCTCGCGCTTCTTCGAGAATCCGGCGTCCATGGCCTCGCCCTGCAAGTGGGTGAACGTCTTCATCGGTCGGGCCGCTGCCACGGGCCCGCGCGTTCGGAAGGGCCGCTTCGTTTGTGGGGGGCGTCGACGCTCGACGAAACCGAGCTTCTGTTGCTGTTCGAACTCGCTGGAATGAGCGCCCACTGGCTCTACCGACTTCATCGCTTTGCGCGGATCTCGCAACGGGCTCAGCGCGACCGGCTCGCCCTTCGAGCCGAGGTCGCGGATCTTGCGGGTGCCGACCTTGGCCTTCTGGGACAGAGCAGTGCAATGCAGGAAGTACGGCGGCTTCTGCGAACCGTGGCGCTCCACCCGACGACGGTGCTCCTTCAGGGGGAGACCGGTACGGGCAAGGAAATGGCGGCGCGGGCTCTCCACCGGCTCTCCCGTCGAGGGGATCGCTTTGCGGCCATCAACTGCGGCGCCCTGCCGTCCGAGCTGATCGAGGCGGAGCTCTTTGGCTATGAGAAAGGGGCGTTTACCGGCGCGGTCCGGGCGAGCCGCGGACTCTTTCGGCGAGCGGGAAAAGGCACCGTGTTTCTCGACGAAGTCGGCGAACTTCCCCTTTCTGCCCAAGCCCGCCTTCTTCGCGTGCTCCAGGAACGGGTCGTCACGCCGCTGGGCGCCGAGGACCCGGTGCCGGTCAAAGCGCGGGTGGTGGCGGCGACTCATCGGGACCTTCGAGCCGCCATGGCCGAGGGCACGTTTCGGGAAGACCTCTTCTATCGACTTCACGTGTTTCACCTGCGGCTTCCTCCACTCCGAGATCGACGGGAGGACATTTTCGCCTTGGTAGATGCGAAGCTTCATTCGATCTGCGATCGGTTGGGACGGGCGCCTCCGCGGGTCAGCCCCACGGTCCTTACCGCGCTCTCCACCTATGATTGGCCCGGGAACGTTCGTGAGCTTGAGAACGAACTCGAGCGAGCCGCCCTCCTAAGTGGGGACTCCCTCGAATGGTCGACTCCGGATCTGGAACCGAGTGGCTCGCCGGCGACGACCCTCGATGCGGCGGTGAAGACCGCGATCGAAGACGCGCTTCGCTCGTGTGGGGGAAGAATCTATGGCCCTCGTGGTGCTGCCGAGCGTCTTGGTCTTCCGCCGAGCACCCTCCAGACAAAGATGCGAAAGCTCGGGATTTCACGCGACGGGTTCGTGTCCCCAACTCGCTGACATTGCACTGGGTTTGGGCTTGAGGCCGCGGCCCGTCGAACCGCGTCACCCTTTCGCGTTCGATTTTTGAGTCGGGTTGTCGATTTGCCGACCCACCGTTCGTCCTCTTCACGATTGGCGCCCGTACCGGGTAGCGCCGAAAAGATCAGCGCTGAAAGACAGCGTCCAAAGGAGGAGCGACAATGCACAAAACGGGTGAGTTTGTTTGGTTCGAGTGTGTGACCCCAGACACGGAGAAGGCCAAGGCGTTCTATACCGAAGTGATCGGCTGGAAGGTAGAAGACATGCCCATGGGCGACGCCACGTACGACCTCATCAAAGTAGGAGATGCGGGAGTGGGCGGGTTCATGAAGCCGCAGGCCGACGGCGTGCTGGCGCACTGGCTTACCTATCTGTCGGTTGCCGATGTCGACGCGGCAGCGAAGCGAGTGGTTGCGAGCGGAGGCAAAACCGTGAGCGACGCGGTGGATATCCCCGACGTGGGGCGAATGCAGGTCGTGAGCGATCCCCACGGCGGAACGCTCTCTCTCTTCCGTTCGGCGCATGGAGATCCCGATAAGGATCCAGTGGCCGGAACCTGGCATTGGAACGAACTCTGGAGCCAGGACGCGGACGCGAGCCTAAAATTCTACTCGGAGACCTTCGATCTCGGTACCGAGACCATGGAGATGCCCGAGGGGCCGTACCATATGCTTCAGGTCGGAGGAAAACCCGCGGCGGGGCTGATGCGGGCGCCGGACCGCAAGATCCCCACGATGTGGATGCCCTACGTGATCGTTGATGACGTCGAGGCAACGATATCTCGAGCAAAGCAGCATGACGGGAAGGTGCTGAGCGGCGACAAGGTCATCGAGGTGCCGGGCGTGGGTGCCTTTGCCCATCTTCAGGACCCTACCGGTGCCATCCTCGGCATCATCAAGCCGGCGGAGCGCTAGGTAGCTCGGCTGGCGCGAAGCGGAGTTGGAGGAGTTCCGCGTCAACCCGTGGTCTCCTCCTTCGTTTCTTCTGCGCGTCGCCTATCGGTTAGAGTCCGACACGGAGGTGGAGATGCAATACCTGCTCATGATCTACGAGGCCGAGGCGAAGCAAGAGGCCATGCCCGAGGACGAACGCAAGGCCATCTTTCAGGAGTACGCGAAGTTCACTGAAGATCTCATCGCTCAAGGAAAGTTCAAAGCGGGTGATGCGCTTCAGTCCGCCAAGACCGCCACGTCGGTGAGGGTGCAAGACGGGAAGACGGTAACTACCGACGGACCGTTCGCTGAAACACGCGAGCAGCTCGGCGGCTACTACCTGGTCGAGTGCGCGGACCTCGATGACGCGATCGCGATCGCGGCGAAGATTCCCACATCACGAACCGGGACGATCGAAATCCGGCCGATCGTCGTTCACGACTGGTCCGACCCGACAAAGCTTCCCTAGGAGGCGTCGTGGACTCCCACGCCAGCCCGCAGGCGGTCATCGAGGCGGTCTACCGTTCGGACTGGGGCCGCATTCTTGCGAGCCTCATCCGAACGACGCGGGACATGGACCTCGCCGAGGAAGCAGTGCAGGAGGCCTTTGCGGTGGCGGCGGATCGCTGGCACGTCGATGGGCTTCCCGCCGAGCCTCGGGCGTGGATTCTCGCGACCGCGCGCAATAAGGCGATCGATCGCATGCGGCGTGCGGCGCGGTTCCGGGCCAAGGAGGACGACCTTCGGGCTCTCTCGCCGGAGGCAGTGCCGCCGGTCGACGTTCAGGACTCGGTAGAGGACGATCTCCTCCGGCTCATCTTCACTTGCTGCCACCCGGCGCTCGCCGAGGGCGCGCAAGTCGCACTCACCCTTCGGGCGGTGTGCGGCTTGACCACCGAGGAGATCGCCCGGGCGTTTCTTCTTCCGGTGTCGACCATGGCCCAACGCTTGGTTCGGGCCAAGCGCAAGATCCGAGTCGCACAGATCCCCTATCGGGTTCCGCCGCAGGAGCAGCTGGCGGAGCGCCTCTCGACGGTGTTTGGCGTGGTGTACCTCGTGTTCAATGAAGGCTACGCGTCGACTCGGGGTGAACGGCTGGTGCGAGGAGACCTGTGTCGCGAAGCGATCCGGCTTGCGCGGATCCTTCGAGAACTCACCAACGATCGCGAGAGCCGTGGTCTCTTGGCACTGCTTCTCCTGCACGATGCCCGGCGCGAGGCCCGCATCGACGACGGGGCGCTGATTCTCCTCGAGGACCAGGATCGGGCGCGCTGGAACCGCGCGCAGATTGAGGCAGCACTTCCCCTCGTGGAGGAGGCGCTCGGAAGTTTCCCGCCGGGTCCCTATGCGCTGCAAGCCGCGGTCGCCGCGCTCCACTGCCGCGCCGAAGCCGCGGCGGACACCGATTGGGAGCAGATCGCTGGCATCTACGGGGTCATGAGTCGCTTCTACCCCAGTCCCGTGGTCGAGCTGAATCGCGCGGTGGCAGTATCGATGGTGGAGGGACCGGCGGCGGGCCTCGAGATTCTCGATGCGCTGGACGGCGAGGGTGAGCTTGCCCGGTACCATCTTCTCCCCGCCGCCCGCGCAGACCTTCTGCGCCAGCTTGGAGACGTGGCCGCGGCCCGCGACGCGTATGAAAAGGCGATCGCACTCGTGGGCAACGACCCCGAGCGGCGATTCCTCGAACAACGGCTTCGTAGCCTCGACCCCAATAGATGACGGGCGGCGCGAGCGGAAACCTGCCGCCTGTCGATTGGGATGACGAAATGCGAAGAGGAAAAGATCGCAGAAGTCAGTCGAGGGACCCTAGGGCGAGAAGGAGTCGTCACTCGGTGTGCCCACGTCCCTCAAGTGCCGCTTTCTTGTGCCGTTCGACCTATTCGGAAAGCTTTGTTTGATGAGCGGCTCCTCTCGTCCCCCGGATCTCGACTACGCGCCCTTCACGGAGGAGTCCCTCGACCTGCTCTGCGTCGCCGGGCCGGATGGCCACTTCCATTGGTTGAACGAGGCATGGGAAGGACATCTCGGCTGGACCCGCGAGGACCTTCAGGCCCGCCCGTTCCTCGAATTCGTCCACGCCGACGATGTCGGCACGACCCAGGCGGAGGTCGCGCGGCTTGCGCAAGGCCTTCCGACTGCTCGATTCATGAATCGCTACCGGCATCGGGATGGGACCTTTCGTTGGCTCGAGTGGACCGCCCGACCCAGCGACGATGGTTTGATCTACGCGAGCGCCCGAGACGTGACGGAGCACCGAATGACGCTCGCCGAATCTCGGAGACAGCTCGAGCTTCTGAACCTTGCCGAAGCGATCGGTCGCACTGGGCACTGGCGCGTCGATCTCCGAGAAGAGAGTCTCTACTGGTCTCCCGAGGTCTACCGCATCCACGGCCTCGATCCGTCCGAGTTCACGCCTACCCTCGACAATGCCATCGACGCCTACCACCCGGACGATCGGGCTCGCGTGGCGGCCCACGTCGCCGAAGCGATCGAGCAAAAACAGGGCTTCGACTTTCAGCTCCGCCTGATTCGGGCCGACGGCGAGGAGCGCCTTGTCCGCTCGGTGGGGCGGCCGGAGCTCGGGCCCAACGGGTCCGTCGTCGGAGTGATCGGGGTGTTTCAGGACATCACCGAGCAGCACCAAGAGCTTCGCCGGAAGAACGAGGAGCTCGAGAACTTTGCCTACGCGGCTTCGCATGACCTTCAGGCGCCGCTTCGCACGATGGTCGGGTTCGCGGAGCTTCTGCGAGAGGAGCTTGGCGAGGATCTCTCGGAAGAGGCGAACCACTACCTCGAACGAATGATGGCCAACTCGCGCCGCATGCGGAACCTCATTCAGGGTCTCCTCGATTTCGCCCGGACGGTGCGTGCCGGAGCCGCGTGGACCTCGGTGCCGCTGAACGAACTGGTGGCCGGGGTCATTGAATCGATGCACGCGAGCATCGAGGAGGCATCGGCGACCGTGACGGTCGGCGACCTTCCGGCGGTGTCGGGGAACGCATCCCAACTCGAGTCGTTGTTTCAGAATCTCTTGACCAATGCGCTTCGCTATCGAAGCGACGCTCCGCCGGTGGTCGAGATTTCTGCTTCGAAAGACAAGGGCCGATGGCGTTTCGAGGTGAGCGACAACGGCCAGGGGTTCGAGATGGTGCACGCCGACCGCGCGTTCGAGCTCTTTCGGCGCCTCGAGCCCCGCGCAAAAGACGGGGTAGAAAAGCCGCTGGGGCTTGGCCTCAGCCTCTGCAAACGGGTCATCGAGG
>JBCCZL010000059.1:0-25097 GCA_039187775.1 Myxococcota bacterium | reverse complement strand
CGGCATGGCTTGGCCCGAGGCTTATGAACGGCTTCAGCGCCGAACCGGATCCCAATCAACGCCGAGCGCTGATCGCGCGGGCGCGCCAGCCGGGGTCGATACCCCCCGACGTGTTAGAGGTGCTTCGCCAAGCGATCGCGCATGAGCAAATCTCCTGGCACGAAGGGGACATCGAAGCGCTCGACGCGCGTGGAGCGAACCTTTCGATACGTCTCGCAACGGAGGTGGTGGAAGTTCAGAGGGTGCTACTCGCCACCGGCTTTCGCTCCAAGCGACCCGGCGGAGAGTTGGTCGATCGGCTGGTCCTCGACGCGTCGTTGCCGCGTGCCCCTTGCGGATACCCAATCGTGGACGCTGCACTCCGCTGGCATCCCCGGATTTTCGTTTCGGGGGCGTTGGCCGAGCTCGAGCTGGGCCCGGTGTCTCGGAATATTGCCGGCGCCCGCCGAGCTGCCGAGCGTCTCGTGGAGGCGATTCGTTCAAGCGGTTCCTCTGCCCGCCGGATAGCGTCGTGAGGCTGTCCATTCCTTAGTTTGCCGTCCCGCAGAGCCCGAGATTGCCGTCGCCATGTCCGTGTGCTCGTGGCGATGCGCGAGCCGAGCTCGCGGAACCGGAGGGGGACCCATGGAGGCGTTTCACGCCGGAATGGGGAGGACGAAGTCCTAGAGGTGGAGTTCCGGAATGCCGGTACGCTTGTCGCCGTATGCGTATGCTTCGTAGTTCATTCGACCTTCGTCCGAGTTTCCCCCGGGAAAGTAGCGGAAGTAGTACTTCGATGGATCGTAGGCACCGAAGCCGGCCTGTCCGTTCTCGTAGTCCTCGGGTTGCAGGCCAAAGAGCTGGAGTAACTCGATCCAAAGGTTGTTTGTCGCGATGCCCACGCCCTCGCTGCGGCCATCGATCGAGGCGTGATGCCATGTAACTTCGCTTCGAAAGTCCATCAACACGCCGTTCTGCAGGACATCCTTGCCGCCGAACAGCGCGGTTTGGCAACGTGCGCCGAGGTGGTTGACGATGCTGCCCATGTCCTTGATCACGCAGACGACGGTGTCGTGAAGAAAGCTCCGGCCCGTTTCTGGGTTTTCGACATCAAGGCCCCGCACGATCTCGCGCACCATGCGCATCTGGGCCCGGTCGTTTTGCGCCATGACGTCGCGCGCGGCGTTGATCCGGCCCATATCTTCCATCTGATGGCTGAGCGGGTGACTGTCTTCCCCCTCGGACCATGGATATTCCCGGGACGTGGGCTCGAGATTGAACGACACCAGATTGGTCACCCCGCACCGCAGCATGTGGGTGATGTTGCGCGCGTGGGCAATGCCGCGCTCTTCCCACTGACTTCGGCGGTCGAATGTTTCAGGACGGACGGGGCGCGTGCAGGCGACGGTTGGAGCCTCTCCAATGCTCTGTTCGTACTCCCGGAGATAGTCCACGTAGGCCGTGAGCCGGCGTCGGTCGTTCTCGCTGAGTCGTGGACTCGCAAGCAGCGACCGATAGTCTCCGATCACATCGTCGAGCACGCTCCGCCCGAGCATCTGCCGGCGCTGACGCCGAGCGTCTTCGTCGGGGTCCCCCCCGCTGACATTGGAAAAGACGTCGTCCCACACCGCCTCGGGCTCATTGACGGCAGGCACTTCCTGAAGCTGGCCGCCCACCTCGCGATAGCTGATGGTGGTGCCGTGGTGATATCCGGGACCGTTGTTGATGTTGTAGGAACGAAACGTCGGCGTGCCTTCATAAATCAATGCACGCTCGGCGATGATCTGGTCGATGGACGGGCCACCAACTTCGGAGGCGTTGTCGCCTTTGTACCCGGTGTACGGAAGAGCCTTGGTGTGTCCGGTTCGGTACGAATGGTCGATGCCATCGAGCATCACCATGTGCGGAAAGATGTCAGCGAACTCCGCGCGATTCCATACCTCGGAGGGATCGCCCGAAAATCCGCTGAGTGGCATCGTCGTCGCCCGCCCCGATATGCGCGTCATCGCGCGGTCGCGATCGGCGGGAAACCACACATCTCGCCACGTGCCGTAGGGTACGGCGATAAACACCGCGCGCTTGATGCGGGGCGTCTGCGGGACCGCGGATACGACTCCCGCGTAGGAGGAGAGAAACGGAACGGACAGAGCTGCCGAGCCCATCCCGGTGAGAAACATCCTGCGTCCAGTTCGGTCGATCTTCATGACGGCTCCTAGGGATTGGGTTCGATTCGCCGAACGACGAACTCGGGTCGGAGGGGCAACCTCCGAATCATCTCGTAGAGACTCTCGGCTCGGGCCGCGTCGCCAATGTCTTCTACCGCGCAAGAATCCTCCGCGGTACGGACGCGGGTGCGGCGGCTGTACTCGTACCATTGGACGGCTGCGCACTGAATCGCCTCCGGGTCGGAGCCCAGCGCGGCTCCAAGCTCGACCGCTCCATTCACCGCGTCGCTACTCTGCAAACCGGGATCGACCGCGGCGTCGATCGGGAGCGAGCCGACGACAATTTCGTCTTCGTCGAGGGCAAACTCCTCGGTCCGGAACTGGCCGGCGCCATCGTACATCTCAAGGGCGAACCCAAATGGGTTGAACTGACGGTGGCAGCCGGCACAGGCGGCGGGACTCGTCTTGGCCTCGTAACGTTGACGAGTGGTGGCCTCCGGATCGGCCGGCGGATCGCTCGTCGCGTTCTCATCGAGATTCGGGGGAATCTGAAGGTCGCGGCAGAGCATCCGCCGAGCCACAAACACGCCCCGATGAAACGGCGTGGTATGGCCGTTGTCTCCCGCCAGCATCCCCACGCGGGTGAGGAGACCGGAACGCTGCTCGCGGTCGAGCATCACCATCGGGTCGTCCACCGTGCCGGGCTCGACCCCATAGATTTCTGCCAGGCTCGGCGTATGGGTGAACCCAACCGGAGTGGTCATCAGATCTGCATAGGTCCCGCGCATATCGAAGAGGACGAAGTCGAGCAGTCGATCGACCTCCTCATGCGCGGCCGCGGTGAGGTTTTCCGTGTCCTCCACCGATTCGGCGATCGGGCCGGTGAGGTTGTCGATGTCATACGAACGATCGAGTACCAACCACTGCGTATAGAAGCGCCGGATGCCCTCGCGGGCGCGGGGATCGTCGAGCATGCGGTCGAGGTGCGCCTCGATCTGCGCGGGATCGCTCAGTTCTCTCGCGTTGGCCGCTCTGCGAAGAGCGTCGTCCGGCGGTGCCGCCCACAGATAGAAGGACAGGCGGGAGGCGATCTCGTGATCGGTCAGGGCAAACTCCACTCCGTCCGCAGCTGGCTCATCGCCCAGCTCCGGACGAAAGATGAACGCCGGTGCTTGAAGGACCCGCTGCACCAGGAGATTCAGTCCGAGCGCTGGGCTTTCCGACGCTCCCCGATCGTAAGTCGTGAGGAGTGCAGCACGCTCGGACTCGAGCAGCGGACGCCGGTAGGCCTCGGACGCGAAGCTTTCGATAAAGTCCTCGATGCATTCGCTTTCCCCAAGACACGGCACCAGGTTTCGACGCGCATCTTCGTCTGCCTCGAGAAACGCACCCACCGCAGTGGCGACGCTGGCGTACGCCCGCACGTGGTTGCTGCTCACGTCTTGCGATAGCCGGTCGGGCGTGTGCTCACCGCGGTCGGCGGGGACCAGGGCCAGTGCGTTGGTGGCTGCGCCGGCGACCTCTTGCCCGAGCAGGTCGCGTAGGGTCCGCCCATACTCGAAGCGGGTCAGTCGCGCGATGTCGGTGCTCGGCGCGACGGTGTCGCTCTCGCAGAGCACGGGTTGTCGCCCCGGGCCCGGACGTTCGGGAGCACCCGGTGAGTCGTCGGGAAAGCCGCTTACGAGCCCCTGACACCCGGCCAACGCGACCACCCACATAGCGAAGAAAATCTGATTGCTCCTGTGCGCCATGCTCGGGACGGGCGCAATGGACGTGCCAGCCGCGATCGTTGGTGAAATGTGCCGCGTGTTAGTTTCTGGCAACGGCTGGAACGCCGACCGCTCTACCTCACCGCGCTTCCTCACCGCGCTTCCTCACCGCGCTCCCTCACCGCGCTCCCTCACCGCGCTCCTCCACCGCGCTCCAGGCTGCCGTCGCGGAGGCTCATCGGTGTCTGATCTGACCCACACCTTGGGAGGACGAGGCGCGCTCCGTGCGCTCCGGTCGCGAAGAAGGGGCTGATAATTTGGGGTTCCACGGGGGGAACGAGGATTGCTCTCTTCGTGGCGTGCCTCCCCGTGCCCTCTACCTCGTGGTCCTGCTCCTCACGAGTTGTGAGCCGGCAGAGCAGGGAAGGTTCGAGGCTCCGGACGGTGGCGGATGTTCCGTGGGGGAGACGTATTGTTCTCAGTCGCTCGCGTGTGTGGACCTCGAGTCGTCCGCCGAACACTGCGGTCTATGTGACCGAAGCTGCGCGGAGGGTTGGAACTGCCGCGCGGGTCGATGTTCGCCGCCCGGTGCCGCGACGGTTGCAATCGATGGAGACGTCGCGCAGTACCTCGACGTCATCGTCGACACCCGGGGGATCGCCCACACCTGCTTTTCGGTCGGGAACGGGCTCGGAGATGTCGATCTTCTCTATGGCCGACTTGAGCCGTCGGACGATGGCCGATGGCACACGGAAGCGATCACCCGTCGAGACTGGGCTGGAGCGTACTGTGCGATCGCGGTATTCGAAGGAACCGTACGCGTGGCGTACTACATCGACACGAACGATGAACTGGGTTGGGCAACCCGAACCCGCGACGGCCACTGGACAACGCAGTCGCCCTCGCTCGGCGGTCGCTTCAACTCGGTCCACGTCGAGTCATCGGGGGTCACTCACGTGAGCCACTATGACTACACGATCGAAGATTTGCTCTATCACCGCTTCGCTGCGGACGGTGAGACGCTCGAACGAACAGAAACCGTGGACGCGGACGGGGACGTCGGGAGTTGGAGCTCGCTTTCGCTCGACCCGGCCGGCCGGCCCGTCATCGCATACCTCGACGGTACCCAAGGTTCGGTCCAGTTGGCCCGGCGTGGCGAGGATGGGTGGGAGCACACGCTTGTCGAAGCTCGCACCGCCGACCACATCCACCTTGCTGCCGATGCCCGCGGGGCGCTCTACCTCGCGTACCGACTCACGACGGGTGAACTTCGCTACGGAACGGGGACCTTCGATGCGTTGGTGATGCGCACGTTGGAGTCGGGGGTCACGGCGGTGGGTCTCACGCTGGGCATCGACGACGATCCCGTCCTCTGCTTTGGAACCACCACTGGCGTCCACTGCTCCGGCGAACTTGGGCCCGACGGTCGCGCGGTGGAAGTCTCGGACGTCGTGACCTCCGCGATCGCGGTTTCTATTGGGCCGAGCAACAAGCAGCATGTGGTGTTCCGAGACGACGGCCGTGGCGCCCTCATGCATGCCGTGTCTCCCGTCACGCAGTGATGCCTGATTTATCGCAAGTCGATCGTGCCCACGTTGCCAGTCACTCCATCGGATGGCGCCTGGGTGACGAGCACCACCGGCACCACGGCAGCCGCGATCACTGCAAGACTGACGGTCAGCCAGAACCACGGCGACTCGAACACCGTCGTGTTCTCCTCGACGTGCAGTGGCTCCGAGAGGCGCGCCGTTTCCGCGGTCAGTTCGATCGCCATTCGAAGTGCCTCGCCCTCCGCCAGCGAAAAAGCCTCTCGAAAATCCGCGCGATCGGGGCGGGTGATCGTCAGCCGGTGATTCCCCGGATTGAGGAGGATCGGGTCGTCAAAACGGTGGGCCAGCGCTTCGTCGTCGAGCCGAATGACATCGGCCTCGTGCAGGCCGCGAATCGACAGCGTCAGTCGTCCCAACCGAGCGACGATTCGCCCGTGGGCTCGCTCCGCGGCGTCTACGAGCCGACTTACGTCCCCGTCACCGGGCGCTTGGAGGTAGGCTTCAAAGTGCGTCTTGGCGACGAGCAGATCCCCGAGTTCTGCCTCCACGACCGCGAGATTGAAGTAGAGCGATGGCCGTGGAGGGCACGCCTCCAACGCGGCCGTCAACGCATCGCGCGATTCTTCCCAAAGCTCGGCGACCGCCGTCTGCGTACCACGATCCGTCAGCGCGATGCATTGTTCCACATCGTTCTCTGGCGCAGTAGTCGCGGCCTCGGCCTGCGCCTCGGTCGGGGCGCCGAGGGCCACGTGTTCGGGAGCAGCGTCTTCGGGAGCAGCGTCTTCGGGAGCAGCGTGTTCGGGGGCAGCGTCTTCAGGGGGTTGCGCACCGGCGGAGCTTGTCACCCCCAAGGCCGCAACCACCAAAAGCCCGAGCGGCCGAACCGACGCCATAGACCATACAGACTACCATATGGTGTGATGCACCCTCGAGGGCAGCGAGAACTGTGAACGACGTCACCGCGACCTGGGGAATGAGCGAGCTACCGGCCGATGTCGGGGTGCTACGCATCCTCAGCGGTCCCGCGAGCGGACAGGAGTTCGCATTTCTCGGAGAGGGGACGGTGGCCGGCAGTGCGGAGCACGCAAAGATTCGAATTCCCGATCGAACCGTGTCGCGACTTCACTGCGAGTTCGTCGCGGTGGGCAACCGTGTTCGCGTGAGAGACCTCGGGAGCAAGAACGGCGTGTGGCTAGGTGCCTGTCGGATCGGCGAAATCGAAGTAGCCCCTGGAACGCACCTCAAGCTCGCGACGACCGCGGTCGAGATCACCATGCGCCAAGCCAAGCGCATGATGCCCATATGGCGAGGCGGCCACCGGCTGGATGCCCTCGTCGGCCGGTCGGAGGTCATGCATCGCCTCTTCGCGGCAACCTCCAAGGTTGCCGGCCAAACCGAACCGGTTCTTATCACGGGCGAGTCCGGAACCGGCAAGGAGTTGGTCGCGCGCGCGGTTCACAACCTGAGCCTGCGGAGTGGAGGCCCCTTCGTCGTCGTCGATGGGCCGACGCTATCGAGTGAACTCGCGAGCAACGAGCTCTTCGGCCATGTTCGAGGCGCATTTACGGGCGCCGATCAAGATCGACCGGGCGCGTTTGAACGTGCGTCGGGGGGCACGCTGCTTCTGGACGAGATCGCCGACGTTCCGCCGGAGGTGCAACCGAAACTTCTGCGGGTTCTCGATGAAGGGTCGGTGCAACGTGTGGGTGACAACGAACGACGCAACGTCGATGTCCGAGTCTTGGCGGCGACGAGTCGCCCGCTCGCCCAGCTCGTCAATGAGAAGATGTTCCGGGAAGATCTTTGGTTTCGTTTGTCCGTGTTCGAGCTGCGGGTACCCGCGCTGCGCGAGCGAGGCCGCGACCTCGGGCTGCTTGCGCGACACCTGGCTCGCCAGCACGGAACGTTGAGCAGCGACGCGATCGACGATGTGGAGCGCCTCGTGGCTGCGCGAGCGAGCTACCACTGGCCGGGCAATGTGCGTGAGCTCCGCAATGCGGTCCGCCGCACGCTCGCCTTGGGATTTGCCGACGCGATCGACGGCCATGGGGTCGTGCCCGCGGATGTAGGCGTCTGCACTAATCTCACCTTCGCGGAGTCGAAGCGACGCTGGGTCGAGGCGTTTGAACGCCGGTACCTCCTCCGGCTTCTGGATGAGCACCAGGGCAATGTCACGGCCGCCGCCGCCGCGGCGCGCATGCATCGAACCCACCTGAGCCAGCTCATCACCGCGCACGGGTTGCGCCGACAGTAGGCCCGCGCCGTGGTAGGGTGGACGCGGTGATCCTCCGGGTCGGCGACCGCCTCGGCGACTACGAAGTCCTAGCCCCGCTGTCGGCTGGAGGAATGGGCACGCTCTACCTCGCCCGCCGCTCAGGGGCCGCGGGCTTTTCGCGTCCCGTCGCGATCAAAGTCCTCCGGCCGGAACTCCTGGACGATGACGAGTCGGTCCGCATGTTCGTACAAGAGGCCCATCTGTGTGCATACATTCGCCATCCCAACGTGGTCCAAGTCGAACACCTGGGTGAAGCACGCGGGAGCTACTACCTTGTCATGGAGTACGTCCATGGGCTTTCGCTCCGCGAGCTCACGCGGCTCGCCCGACGGCAAGGCAAGTGCCTCGCCCCTCATGTTGCTGCCTACATCGTGACGAAAGTTGCCGCGGGTCTTCACGGTGCACATGAAGCGAGAGATCGCGACGGCAACTGGCTTGGAGTGGTTCACCGAGATGTGTCGCCGTCCAACGTGCTCATCAGCGTAGATGGGCACGTGAAGCTCATCGACTTTGGCATCGCGCGCGCGCGAAGCCGAGACCAAACCGCCCAAGGCGTGATCAAAGGCAAGCTGCGCTATATGCCGCCGGAACAGGCGCGGGGTGAAACTGTCGATCGCCGCGCGGACGTTTTCTCGTTGGGAGTCTTGGCGTGGGAGCTATTCACGACGCGTCGCATGCACGAGGGCCTGTCCGACCTGGCGCTTCTGGGCGCGGTGCGAGAGCCGATGGTCACTTCGATACGGAGAGACCGCCCCAACATTCGTGAGGGCGTGGACGCCGCGATCATGCGCGCTCTCGAGTCGGACCGAGAAGAGCGGTTTGCGACGGCGCGGGGCCTTGCGGAGGCCCTCCAGAGCGCCGACTCCAAGGTCGCGACGGTTTCTCCGTACGAGCTGGCGACAGTCGTGCAGACGTTTGTCGATACCGAGGCGCTCGACGCGGCGCTACCGAGATCGGTTCGGCGCGCGGACGTGGTCACCGCCTCGGATGTTCCGCCGCCGACGGGGTCCGCCTCCGCTCCGGTTCATACGCTGACGATGGATGTCGAGCCCGTCGCCGCGCCTGTCGTCCAGCCGATGGAACCCCCAGCCTCGCCTGAGCCGGTGCCCCGGCGGGCCCGGGCGCTCCCGTGGATCGGCATCGCCGCACTCGTCGTCGCCGCGGCCATCGGGACGGGCGTTGGACTTTGGTCCGTGGCGAACCCGCAAGCATCATCGCTCGATGAGAAAAGCGCGATGGCGTCGGAGCCCGTCGAACTCGAGGAAGCCACGGGCGAGGACAACGCGGCGGAGACGTCGGCAGAAACGCCGACCGAAACTCCGTCCGCCGGGGTGGAGACGGGAGTGGAAGCGACCGAAGAACCGGCCAAGCGACCTCGCGCTAGCGCTCGAAACCGACCGCGGATGGTTGCTCCGATGATCCGCATGGAGGAAAACCCTCGCGTGGTGATGCACGGAGACCAGACGTTTGTACTCCCGACGGAGTGAGCTAGTGTCCCTAAGCTGAAACTACGACGAAAGCCGAAGGACTTCGGAGTGTGCACTGGTCAGACGGCGCGTCGAAGACGCGACGCGCGAGCCGAGCTCGCGGAACCGGAGGGGGACCCATGGAGGCGTTTCACGCCGGAATGGGGGAGGACGAAGTCCTCCTTGGATGGCTAGTTGGTTTCCATGAAGGCGCTGCGATCGTGGCACAGCCAGTCGCCGCGGATGCCGCCGAACGTGGCGCCAGCACAGAATACGTATCCATCGGAGGCCATTGCGCAGACGCCGTCGCTCTCTCCGTGAAGCGATAGAAACGAGACGTCCGACGGAAAGTCGTCGTCCGTGTCGCCAACGCAAGTCGGGCGGCCATCCGTGAGGACGCACACGTCGATTTCTGCCGCGATAGCGAATGGCGCCGTTGGCCGCAGATCCGAGACATCCGGCGGATTCGATCCCCAGCACTCCGCGACGTGTCGGTTCAGCGTGGCGTCGAAGCGGATTCCACACACATACTGTTGGAAAGAGACGGCCACCGCCTCCCAATCCCTTCCCGCGTCGACCACCCCATCTTGGCCCCAGCAATAGAGGTCGCTCTGCTCCCCGAGCGCGCAAAAGTCCTTGTTTTGGCCGACAAGAAATCGAATTCGAGAGGCATTGGGAAAGTCCGCCAGTGGGTTTTCCGAAAAGAACGACTCCCCTCCACCGCGGCACGTGACCTCTCCCGCCTCCGTCCTCGCACACCACGCCTCTCCGGCCACCGCGATCTGTTCAACAGGTGCGGTCAACTGAGCGTTGGCTTCCTCCGCCCCGTTTCGGCCCCAACACACGACGCGGTCCCTTCCCGGGCCGACGACTGCGCACCTCATCTCCTGCGCGGTGCCGATCCGGGCAACGTCACGGATGGGAGTGGGCGGGAGCAAGCCGTCGGCGGTGCATCGAAGGTCACCGTCGCTGGTGATCCCACACGCGTTTCCTTTGTCGACCGCGATTTGACTCCACCGCCCGGCGCATGCGCCATCCCGACAGCCGGTGCACCGACATGCTTGGCAGGTGGCCCCATCGCGACCGCAGTGCGCATTGTCGATCCGCTCCCGGCAGATGGTCCCGTCGAAACAGGTCGTGCAACACTGAAGTTCGGTGCCGGAGTCGACACACATTCCCCGGCAGGGAGCGCAGTTCGTGACGGATGGGTCGCACTCATCGCACGAGAACGGATCCGGCGGAGGCGAAGACACGCCTTCAACCACGGCCGGGGAGACGCACCGGCCTCGATCGCACACCAGGCCGGGCGCACAGATCGTGTCGCGGCAGGCAGGATCGAGCGAGACCTCCACATACACCGCCTCTCCGCGGACCGTTTGCACAAGCTGCTCGGCGACGATGACTGCGTCGGCGTCCATCAACGTGCCATCCGCGGAACGGACGCGAAGCGCCTCGACGGTGATGCGGACTTCGGAGACGTCATCGGGGACCTCGACGTCGAGGGTTAGTGGAAAGCTCGTCGCGTCCACCGCTTGTGCCCGCGATCCCGGAGTTCCCCCCGCCTCCGCGGTAAACCGAACGTGCGTGAAGGCCGGCTCGGCGGCGCTGAGATCCACGTTGTTGTACGTGTAGACGACGACTTCAGTGGGATCGGCCACGCAACTGGAGGCGACGAGCACGAAGCCCCACATCCAAGGAGGGAGCGCTCTCACTCGCATAGGATACCTCACATCGACGCCGAGTACCGTGGAACAACCGACGGTGTGGCGCGATACCGCGGGATACTTTGGCGCAACACCGCGGTCGGGGGCCGGCTCTCCGGAGCGCGTTGGCTTCACGCACGTATTGATTCCCTCGCGACCAACCTTCGGTGAACGCAGCGATCGAAACTCGCCTCGACGTTGCGGTCAGTTGCATGGGATGCGGAGGCGGGAGCAGGGTCGGTCCGACGCCAGAGAAAGACGGTGGCCCGAAGCGACGTGCCTAGTTTGTGGCGATGCCCAAGATGGCCACCGAGGGTAGCGAATAGAGGGCGAGGTTCAGGACGACCGCGCCGCCCACCACCCACTCCCACGGAAACGGCTCCTCCTCCACATCGTGTTGGCGCTGAAACTTGAACTCCGGGATCGGCCATGGTTCCGGCACGGGCTCGGGCTCCGGCTCGGGGGCCGGCCGATCTCGCTTCAGGCACTTGTAGTAGATCATCCCTTCGTGTGGCTCTTCGTCCGGATAGGTGAATATCACCAAGGTCTGATTCGGATTGAGCACTTCAAACCCGGGCACCTTGCGGAGCATGTAGTCGGGCAAGAGCTCGGTTCCATGAACCACGTCTCGCTTGGCAAATCGATACTGCCAAGGAACGTAATCATCGACGTATTCGTCGATGCGGTTATCGGGGTGTGCGCGCCCCTCCCCGGACACGCGGTGGGGTTTGATCTCATACACCTCGATCTGGTTGTGGGTATCGAAGTGCAAAAGGTCGACCCGCCCCACCATCCCGATCGCATTTTGCACCCACACCTCTTTTTTGATGTCCTTATGAGGCTCCGACTCGATGATGTAGTCCTCGATGAGGCTGTGCGCGATGTGCCCGATGTTTGTTGACCCCAAGATAGGGATGTCGGGGATCTCGCATCCGCCCGCGGTCTGCCGGCCGTAGAGATCGACGTGGTTCGCGGGATCGCCCAGCGCGTAGAGAAATGAATGTGTATCGCGCCCCGGAAGCAACCGGGGATCCGGGCTCAGGTAGCGGCCCGAGCGCGGATCGTACCAACGGAGAAGGTTGTAGTGGTATCCGGTCTCGGGATCGGCGAGGTGATGAATGACACGAAAGTCATCGGTCGTGGTAGCGGTTGGATCGACGCGCGCAGCCTCATGCGGGGTATAGTCGGCCCGCCATACCACCTCGCCATGGGCGTCGGTGGTTGCCCGACAGCGATAGAAATCGTCGTTGTGGTGAAACAGGACCTGGAGGGTGCCGGCCCGGTGGACGGCGGTGGCAACCCGGTGAGCGCCCAGGTAGATGTAGTCGCGTCGCTCGATCTCCTGACCCGCAGGATCCTGATGGATTTCGGAGAGCAGCTCGTGGGCTGGGCTGTATAGGTAGATGCGGCGCCCGGCAGGGGAGGTTCGTTGCGCGAGGCGGCCGAGCCCATCGTAGGCGTAGGTGATCGTCCCGTGGTGCGGGGAGCGGACGGTGACAAGGCGACCGAGGCCGTTCCACTCCAGGGTGCGATCCCCATCTTGGGTGCGGAACCCGAACGCGTCGTGGACGACCGCATCGCTCCCGATGGCGGTGAGCAGCTCGCCATCGTACGAGAAAGGAGTCGTGCCTACCCCGGCTTCGGTGCGCTGCAGCAGGTTGCCAATCGCGTCGAACTGCATCGAAAAGTCCCCGGCCCGGCCGCGAAACTGAATCAGGCGACCCTGCGCGTCGTAGTCATGTTCCTCGGTGACCCCGTCATCCCAGGTGGTCGTGGACAAACGATTGTCGGCAAGACGTCGTGCGTACTGAATATCGATGGGTCCGCTCTGGAGTCGCTTCAGGGAGGCATCCATGTCCCAAGTCCGCTTCAGCGTCAGGCCGTTGCCAAAAGTGCATCCCTCGAGTCGGCCTTGTGAAGAGAAGACGAGTGCCGAGATCACGTCGTTCGTCATTCCCTGCCACGTCAACGAGATACCCCGAACGCGCCGGGGCGCTGCACTCGCCAAGGTGTACGTGACGCTCAAACCGCTCGGGTAGGACATCTTCGATAGGTGATCACCGTCCCACTCTGCGTGCGTATCGAAGGCGACGCCGTCGATCGTCTGGCGCCAGTGATTGAGCCGATGGCCAGGAGCGGCATGGGTGTAGGCGAGCTCGACACGGTCGGTTTCGACGGAACGAACAGGGCTTCCCCCATCCGCTCCCCACGATAGAGTCACCGACTCTTTCGCCACCCCGGTCTCCACGCCGGTAGGCCGCCCGCGCGTATCGTAGCTCAGCCGTTCGTGAGCGCGCCCCACCCGCTCGATGAGAAGACCCCGGTCGTCGTAGCGAAAGCGTTGTTCCGCTCCAAAGGTGGAGCGATAGCGGACAAGGCGTATTGCGTCGTCAAAGGCGTAGTGGGCTTCGTTTCCGAGCGCATCCCGCGCTACTTCCGGTACCCCCGTCATGCCTCGCTCAAAAGAGACGAAGGTCATGCGTGGACCGCCGGGCCGCTCGCGCTCCAGGCGGGAGAGGTAGCCACGAGGTGTGGTTTTCACCAGTGTCGCGGAGCCGTCGCTTTGAACGATCCGCTCCTGCCGCCCCGCTGCGTCGTACATGAACTCCACGAAATTCGAACCGTCCGCGACCCTCGGCTGGACGCGCCGCACGACCCGCCCATGCGCGTCCCGCACCCGCCAATCGAGGATTCGCTTCTCGCCTGTCGTTGCTTCGACGTGAGTGACCTTGTACTCCCCGGCCATCCCATCGGCGGGAAAGGCGATCTCCACGTGACTGAGAATGTCGCCATCTGCATATGCGGGCACCGCTTCTTCGGGCCGCTTTGCGAGATGAACGACGCGGACCGGGCGGTCCCATTCATCGCGCTCGTACCACACAAACCCGCGATCGCGACTGCCCGCCCAGCGCAGTCGACCTGAGTCGCTATAGCCGTACTCGGCAGTGACGCGACCATCGACACGCGTATCCGTCCGGCGGCCACCCGGGTCGTAGCCGTGCTCGACAATGCGTCCATCCGGCAGCTGCACGTGTTGCGGTTGACCGAAGCGGGTGTAGTTGGAAAGGCGTACGGTGCCGCCGCGGGGGGTGGTGATCGTTTTGACCTGACCTCGGTCGTGGAGTTCCGCAGTGATCGGCCAATACGAGAGCTCCGTACTGATCTCTCCTGGGGGTGAACCAAGGGTACGCAAGAGCTGCCCACGGCCGTTGCGCTCGAAGTCGATGCGCTTGGTGTAGGGCACCACCGTATCGTCGAGATCACGCGTCCAACCGAATTCGAAGGCCCGATGAGGAACCGCCGTAGGGGCAGCGTTGGGTTGGGGGCCCGGTATCTCGTCGTAGTCGATGACGAGACGCATTTTCCGCCCACCCCCAAAGCGAGACGGATGGCGCCGCTCCGCGATCGCCCCTTGGGGAGTGTAGGTCTGCTCCACGGTGCGCTCCGACGACGTACCCGCGAACCCCGTGACCGAGGTCACCTGATCGGCGTCATTCCACGCTCGCCGATGCGTGTACCCCGCCCGATCCTCGTACTCGGTGGGGAGGCCGGCCGAGTTCATCGCGTAGTCCGGCCGATGATCGGGATCATGCGTTTTCGATCCAGAGCGGCTCCGGACGTGGCTCAGCGCTCCCGTCGAGTCATAGCGATAGTTCAGGAGCTGGGTATTGCCTGCAAGAATCTGGGTGAGGTGGCCATGGGCAGGGTCGTAGGCGTAGTGCTGCGAGACCCCGTTCGCCTGGGTGGCTCGAATCAGTTGGCCTGCAGGGCTATAGGCAAAGGAAACGACGAGGTCGTCGGGTCCGACGTGAGGGCCACGGACCTCGAAGAGACGGGCCTCCGCGGTGTAGCTCAACCGCAGCGCCCGACCGTAAGGATCGGCGATGGTCTCGAGCCGACCGTCGTTGTCTCGCCGGGTGAACGTAAGCAAGGTCCCCCACCGGTGGCGGTAGGACTGGAGCCGTCTCTGACGGTCGAACGAGAGAATGCGATCGTCTCCCAAATGAAGATCCCAGCCGCCTCCGTTCGCCGATCGGAGCGCGAGCTCAGGATGCGAAACCGCATCGTATTGCGTAGCTTCGTGGCGCCGCCGTTGGAAATAGGCCGTGACCCCACTTGGCGCATGAAGCGCCATCTGCCCCCGCGCTTGTTCCACGAGTGCGTATTGCCAACCATGGCGCCACCCGGGGCCGAGGGGGCCGGGACCCGACCCCGGCGCGGTGTGATACTGCCGGGTAAACCGTAGAGCGAGGTTTTCGCCAGCGAGTGCGAAGTCAATGAGCCGAGGAGTGCGCATCGATGCGCGCCAGCGACGACGCTCCGTAAGCACGGCCTCCGCCAATGCCAACCGATGTCTGGCTTCCTCTTCGGCGTGTTCTGCCTCCTCCACGGCTCGAGCCGCTTCGTCGACGGCCTCCGCTGAGGCGATCTCCGCTTCCCGCGCCGCCTCCTCCGCTTCCTCCGCGGCCCGCGCGGCCTCTTGCGCGGCAAGCAGCGTGGCCTCTTCTTCCGATAGCTGTTCCTCGGCCTCCTCGGCTTCTTCCTGCGCTTCGTTTTCGTCCGCTTCGGTTCGTTCTTCGGCTTCGACGGCGCGCTCCAGCGAGGTGGCCGCACCCTCCAGCTCCTCCGAGGCGGCCACGACCCGCGCTTGAGCTTCCTCCAGCGAGTCTTGGGCGGCTTCCTCATCCGCCTGGGCTTCCCTGAGGTCTCCCTCGGCCCGCTCGGTCGCCTCTTCGCGGTCCTCGAGTTGTTGCCCAGCGGCCTCCCACAGCTCGCGCTGGGCATCGACGAGTGCCTGAGCCGTAGCCAGCCTAGCGGCGAGGTGCGCGGTTTGGAGCCGCCGCTCTTCCACCTCTTCAAGCCCGTGGGTCTCGTCGTCTTCCAGTACCGCGAGCTGCTCCTCTAGCAACTGGAGCTCGCTCTCGAGTTTGTCGAGGACTTGCTCCGTCTCTTCGATCTGGGCTTTGAGGTCTTCTCGTCTCGACATCGCTTAGCCCATTCGCTTAGGAAACAAGCTCGCTACCATCGCTAGACCCGGCACCTTCGTCGCTGTCTTCGAAGAAGTCCTCGCCGTCCTCGCCGTCCTCGTCCGGTCTGTCCGCGTCCTGTTCTTCGAGCTCGTCGAGTTCGCCCCAACGCGACTCGAGCTTCGAGAGCGCATCTCCGATCGCCTCCTCCAGCGCCTGCTGGCGTTCGCGGCCGCCCTTGAGCTCCCCCTCTAGGGCCTCGAGAGAGGACTTCGCGGATTCAAGTGCGTCTTGTGCGTCGCCCAACGCGTCGGCGGCCGCGTCCCGCGCTTGTTCGGCCTGCTCTAGGTCATCTTTGGCTTGTTGGCGGTCGCCTTCGGCCGCCGCCCGCGCCTGGTCGGCTTCGTGCTGGGCTTGTTCCGCGTCCCGTCTGTCCTGTTCCGCACTATCCAAGTCGTCGCGAGCGGTCTGCCGTTCGGCCTGAGCCTCTTCCAAGGCTTCTTCGGTGTCCTCCCGCTCGGTTTCTGCGTCCTCTCGTACCCCTTCGGCCTCTGCGTGAACCCCCTCGGCGCCTTCCAGTTCTTCCGCGGCCTCCTCTGCCTGGCGCCCTGCCTGCGCGACACGCTCCCGCTGAACCTCGAGCTGGATATCCGCGGAACGACGCTGGACGCCAGCCTCCCGCCGCTCCTCCGAGCGCGCTTGGTGTGCCGTCGTTGCCCCCTGCAACCGCTGGCGTGCCGAAGCGGTCGCTTGCGCCTTGTGTTCGACTTCCCTTTGCTCGGCCTTTGCGACGCCCTCGGAGGCAGCGATCCGTGCATTGATATGACAGCTCATGCGAGTCCCCCGGCTTGGGCTGCTTTTTCCCAGAGGGCATCGAAACGCTCCTCCATTTGGGTGCGCAACGCACTCGAGTCGATATAGACGCTCATGTCGTCGTACGCGTGAATCGACCCGGCGGTCCAATTATGGCTTCCGATAAGGGTGTGACGGTCATCCACCGCAAGGACCTTGGTATGGGTGAGGGTGTGCTCCGCATCGAAGCGGACTCGAACGCCTTTCTGCGTCAGCGTGTCGAAGGCCTCGCGGTTGATAATCCGCGACCCGTAGGGTTCCCCGTCGGCGTCTCGGTCAAGAATCACCCGGACGTCAACTCCCCGCTCATGAGCGCTCACCACCGCTTCAAGAAGTGGTCGCACAGGGTGGCGAAGGTCGTCCTTCCGGTAGTTGAGAAAGAACATGACGACACGAAGGGTCTGGGACGCCGCGCCCATAAGGCGCAACGCCACCGGGAGATACCGCGAGTCCTTGATCATCCCCGCTCCGGCGATGTCCGCCTCCGCGGCCTGAGCTGCGCGGATTGCCTCGGTACGGAGGTAGCGCTCGTACCAGGCCTCGATCGTGTCCGCATCCACCCGCGCCAGGGCGCTTGGATTTCCATCTTGCTCGACGATATCTTGGGCGTGTTTGAGTGCGGACAAGAGACGCGCCGTCAGGGGCCGCCGAGACGTCGGCACCCCGGAACTCTCCAGTCGCTCGAACTCCCCCTCCGTTGCCGCTATCAAACCGGTTAGGGTCAGCGGCGATGGGGAGTTTAGGAACTGGTCGATCGCAGGACTCGAAAGGTGCCACCTGGGTGCTCCGTGCATCGCTACGTAGAGCCACACCCTTGCCAAGTCATAGGCGTCACCCCGAAGCAGCCGACGATCTTCAAGCTCGCTTACGGCGTGGAAGGGACCATCGAAACGACGACTCTCGACAATACGGGCCGCGCTCACCGAGCCAATCCCCGGCAAGCGTTCGAGCATGCCTGCGGAGATGAGGTTCAGATCGAAGCGCGGTACGATCCTGCCGTCCTTCATCAACCCATCCGACCACGCCAGGTCCGTTCTTCGAGCATCGGCCGGCTCCTCCAACGGAACGGCCTGAACGCGTCTCCGCCCTCCATTCACCTGTTCGTTCAGCGACGACCGCCAAACGTTGAACGCTTTCACTAGGCTCTGCCGGGTCCGATGCAGCAGCCACGCGTGGTACGCCTCCTCGTTCGGCCTCTCACCCCGCGCCGCCAACGCGCGATTGGCGCGACCGATCTGCCGAAGGTATCGCTCCGCGCGACGGCGCTCCGAGGGTCTCCAGGCCAGCGGTCCGAACCACGAGAGCGCCTCTTGAAAGGCGGTCGACTCTGAGGCGCTCATCTCCCCTCGTAGGCATCGACAACCTCTGCGTCGAACCAGAGCCGATCAAACTGATGGGAGAACACATCTGCAAGTGGGGAAGACAAGCAGGCAATACTGTCTTCGGTGGAGTGCGCTAAGGCGTTGTGTGTCCAGTTGTGGCTCCCGAGGATCACCGTGTCTGAGTCGGCGATTACGGCTTTGCTATGAACGCTGTGAGTGAACAGTGGCTTGATCATCTTCACCGGGATGCCCAAGCGCTTCATGTACAGCACGGCGATGCGGTTCGACCGTTCGATACTGCTCCCCGGACGCCCCGTTCCCACCATCACGCGCACATCCAGTCCACGCCACACCGCATCCGCAATGGCCTCGAGTACTTCCCGAACCTTCCCTTCCGGGTCCCGGTCCGGCGCCACAATAAAGACCAAGGCCCTCAGCGATACCGTGGCGTCTTCGACCACCCGAAGGAGCCAGTCAACATAAGTTCGATCTGGGAGATGGAGGCTTGAGCGGCATGAAACGACGGGCAAGCCATCAAGGCGTTTCCACGCTTTGCTCACGTCGCATTTCCTCGATAGGCGTCCGCTAAGCTCGTGAGCACCGCCTTCCACCGTCCCTCGAGACGGCGCAGACGATTCGCCGCCAACCACGCCAACCGTTGGTGGTGGTGAACGTCGCTCAGCAGCGCGCGTACACGCTCCGCCGCCTCATCGCTGAACCCCTGCGTCGCGCTGAGATGCCGGCTTCCCCGCTCGACCCTCTCCTGCGCCATGGCCGCATCGATCCGGTGTGTCGCCTCGGCCAGCCACTCTTCACGAATCGACCGCTGTAGAAGTGTCAGCTCCTTGTTGAGACTGGAGCTCATCTCAACACTCCTTGAAGTCGATCGGTGGAAAGGAGTGGGCGAGGTGCGTCCGGAAGGCGAGGAATGCCGAGTATCTCGAAGCCCGAGGGGAGGGCAGCCGATGGCGTGCTCCCAACCGCGGAGCGGCGCCAAGGAGTGTTGAGATGAGCTCTAGGCATGTTGATGGAGGGTTGGCATTTCGCTCCTCACGGCCTCGGAGCGGGGCTTTCCACCTACCACGGCGACCTCATCGCTGTCACGCGAGAGCGGAGGTCCACACCTGGGTGGTGCTTGGTGGGATCCGCGCGCCCCTATCGGTTCCGTGCGGACCGCGCTTGGGGAAGAGCGTTGTGCAAAAGAGGGATGGCAGGTAAGGCATGTCCCCTACCGAAAACACGACGAAGGGCCGGACGAATGGCGAGCAGCGATGCGCAGAAGGCCATGTATCGAACTCAGGCGGAAGCCTACGAAACGCTCATTGCCGCGGAAGATTGCGATGGGCGACTGCGCGAAGAAGTCGAACGCCGCGTCGATGTGCGCGGAAAGCGCTTGCTAGACGTCGGCGCGGGAACCGGTCGACTCGCTCGATGGTTTGCGGAGCACGCGAAGACCCTGACGTTGGTGGAACGAGAGGTGGCGATGCTTGAAGTTGCCAAGGGACACCTGTCCGAAGCGGCGACCTACCACGTCGCCGATGCCCGGGAGCTCCCCGTCCCTACAAACGCCTTCGACGTCGCGATGGCGGGATGGGTGTTTGGTCACTTCCGCCACTGGATGCCCGACGGCTGGGAGCGTGAAGTCGACCAGGCGATCATCGAGATGCGACGCGCGGTGGTGCCGGGAGGCGCGCTCGTCGTCATCGAGACCTTGGGAACGGGTCACGAGACGCCGCGCGATCACCCGGCACTGGACGAGTACTTTCAGCGACTGGAATCGGTGCATGGATTTGAGCGCACCTGGGCGCGTTCGGATTATCGTTTTGAGACGCCCGAGCACGCTGTCGTGGTGCTCGGGAAGTTCTTCGGCGAGACGCTTGTGCGTCAGATCCAGGCACAGCGCTGGTCGACGGTTCCTGAGTGCACGGGGCTGTTTGTGTGTGCCAACGAGTGACAAGTCAGCCGTCCACGGGCCGGCAGTGCTCGCGGCCCCGTGCTTTGGGGGCCCCCGCGTGGGCCTATCCGATCGACCAGGTTGACCTCGGGGAAGAACGACGCATCTTGGGAGGACGCCGCTATGACAGGCCGGCCTCCCTTCGATTCCGCGGTCCCTCTACATGGCGCGCCGCCGCGCATTGCGGTGGTCGCGCCCGACCCCGTGGTGCGCAATGGGTTTACTGAGCTTCTGGCCGACACCGGCCTCGAGGTGGTGGCGCCGGAGGAGGCGGACCTCGTGCTGCTGGATGCGGGCTCGAATCCCGAGAACGTGGCCACCGTTCTTGACGAGGTCGGCTCCTACTCGAGCGAAGTCCTGCTCCTCGTTCCCGACGGAGAGTGGCTCGAGCGGGGACTCCAGGCGGGGGCTCAGGGAGTCTTGCTTCGAACCGTCGAGCCATCGCGGCTCTGCGCGGCTGTGCAGGCGGTACACTACGGCCTTGGGGTGATCGACGGATCGTTTCCGGTCGAGTCGAAGACCAGCGTCGATCCGCACGACGACGCCGCGCCGGAGGCGCTCACCGCGCGCGAACAGGAGGTGCTCGAGCTCATTGCGCGAGGGCTTTCGAATCGCAAGATCGCCAAGCGGCTCGCGATCAGCGAACACACGGTGAAGTTCCACGTGAACTCCATCCTTCAGAAATTCGACGCAGGCAGTCGGACCGAGGCGGTGGTGATCGCCGCGCGACACGGCTTCCTCCTTCTTTGAGCGCCGCTATTCGCAGAGGCGAACGCTGCGGATCGTAGAGCCGTCGCCGAGGAGCACCGTGGGAAGCCGCCCCGGCCCGGAAACGAGCGCGATCTCACTATCTTGACCTGAGGAGACTTCGCGCACATTGCTCAGGCCGCTCGCGGAGAGTTCGGCAAGAAAGACTCCGCGATCCTCGTGCCACGCGATGAACCGCTGTCCGCCGATGACCTCACCGACGATTCGGTCGAGCCCGGAGTAGCCTTCCCCAAGAATCTCCGGCGCGCCGAGGATCTCCCCCCGCTCGGAGAGAGTGCGAAGCTCGAGCCGAGCCCCGTCGCTCGTTAAAAGGACCGGCCCAGCCACGAGGTCGGATACGTCGCCGTCGATTTCCAGGCCGCCCGCGACCGCCGAACCGTCCGCCGAAAACGCGTTCACTTCAAGCCGGTTTCGGCGAAGGAGCACGAGCCACCCCGAATCAGTCGCGAGGAGCCGGCGCATGTTGGGCGGCACGGTGGGCGTATCGCTGGGGGTGATGCGCTCTTGGTTGCCCATCGGGCCGTAGCGCGCAAAGACGACGGCCCTCCCGCAGCGATGCGCGACCCCAAAACCACCGTGGCCCTCTGCAATCAACGGCGAGGTGCAGTCGCCGGGGAGCACCGCGGTCGGGGCGAAGCGATCCCAGCTCCAGCCGGCGTCCCACATCACATCGCCGACATATACCCGCCAGTCGCCAGCGAACGCGTGATTTTGCACGGCGAGACGCACGCCGCCGGGAATCGCGGCGGGCACAGGAAGGCTCGCCCACTCGGTGCTTCCAACCGCGACGCTCTCGGCGAGCGTGCCGTCGGCGCCAAGTCGACCCACGAACGCACTTTGGTTGGCCTGATAGGTAAAGATCGGCTCACCTTCGAGGGTGCTCGTTCCGAGGCGGGTCTCGCCGGTCGCAAGGACAGTGCGCGTTCCACAGGTCGCGGCATCGGGGTCTGCATCGCCGGTCTGCCCGCCGTCGGTGCTTCGAAGCACATCGCCGTCCGCAGTGACGCAGCTTGTGACGCCACCCGTGAGTAGAGCGAGGACCAGGAGCCGATGCACATTCATGGAACGACTGCCACTCCAAGGTAGCCGCTAATCGAGGCGACGTTCCAGGGTCCTCGCTCTTCGTTGTCCACCCGACTCACCACCTGGGCAACAGGAAACCCGAAGTCGAGGCCTATCCGAAGGTCGAGGGGGCCCGCGGCTCGAAAGCGAAACTCGGCGCGAACCCCGGGTTTTGCCCAGAACCCGCCGACCGAATCCGCGACCACGCCATTGCGATCGGTGGTGCCGCTGACCCGCGCGTAGCCCACCGCGACGATGGCGCCGATGCCGAGCTGGGCGCGCCCTTCGAACGGGAGCCACAAGAGAAGCTCGGGAGCAGCGTAGATCCCCGCGCTCTCGGTATCGCCGATGGCAAACGAGTCGGCGCCGTACTCTCCTCCGAGGGAAGCTCCGAACGAGACCGCGCCCCAATCGATGCGAACTCCTGTTCGGGCGCCAAAGAGGCCCGAGCGACCGAGAGCCCAGCGGCCCGAAACGTCGAACGTCCAGCCGGTCCTCGGGGCGTCCGTATCTCGTGGTTCCGGCTCGCCATGAAGCGAGGTGTCGATCGGCTCTGGTGGGACCGCCTCACGTTCTTCCTCGGGTTCATCCGGTGCGGTGGCCTGAGCCGCGACCACCAGCTCGGCCGCGAGCAGCACCGTGGTGCGCGCGAGGGCCCGCGGCTCGACACTCTCTCGAAGCACGGCGCGCGAAGTGTGAAACGCGGTCGGTTCAAACCCGACTTCGACTCGAAGGGCGGCGGGGTCGCAGTGAATCGCCACCTTCGGTCCGTTGGTGGTTTCGCCCGGCGCCACGACCGCGCTCCCCAGCTCGACCGGAAGAAGCCTCCGGATCTCGCGGTGGAGTTCCGGGTCGCAGTCATCAAGGCGCACCTCGACCCCCGCATCCTGCGCGGCGCTTGGGCGCGGGATGATCAGGGTGACTACTGCGAGGGGAACAAGCTTCTTGATGGTGGTTTCACTCCAAGCCGCCGAGGCGGCGCACCAAGCGCACTCTCGCCCCGCTGGGGTAGCGGGCGACGTACTCTTCGGCCCGGTCGCGCGCGAGTTCGGACTGCCCGGAGCGCGACCATGCCTCCACCTCGCGCGCGAGGGCGGATTCGGCGAGCGAGCCCCCCGGCTGCATGCGGCGAGCTCGGGCAAAGGAACGCGCCGCTTCCCCGGGTCGGCCAAGGTCGGTGAGGTAGATCCGACCGAGGGTAAACGCGGCGAGCGGTGCGCGCGCGTCCGATGCATGTGCAGAGAGCACGCGGCGAAGCGGCGAGACCGCCTCCCCGGGATGACCGCTCAGCCGAGCAACGTCCGCCGCCAGAAGAAGCTCCGCGGGCCGGTCGCGCACCGCTTGGGCCCCCGCGGCGGTGAGCGCATGGTGGGCGCGATCGAACTCTCCCGCGCGCGCGAGGGCGCGCCATCCATGGTCCGGCCCATGGTCCGGCGAGGCTTCGCGCGGCGCGGTGCCCGATGGCTCATGTGGAGGGGCGTCGCGGCCCACGTTGTCGGCCTCGGTCCGTTCGTTGGTGGACTCGCCTGCACCCTGGTCATTCTCCGGTGGAAAGAGCGACTCTTCACCGGCGGGAAGTTCCGCTTCACCACGCGGCCAGCGCACCCGGACCCGACCTTCGCTGACCTTGACCCGAACGCGGCCTTCGGGGACGGCATCGGAACCGGGCGTCCACCGCGCGACTTCGAATACGGTTCCGAGGGCTTCGACCGATACGTCGCCGGCCTGCACCATAAAGCGTCGGTCGGGGTTCGTCTCGACGTCGAAGCGCGCCGACCCGGACCCCAAGAGGATTCGACTTTCGACCGACCGATCGGTTTCGAGCGTGAGGATCGTGTCGGTGCGGAGCGGCACTGCCCGCGAGCCATCCGCGAGGCGCACTTCGGTGCCCACCGAGTCGGTCTCCGGCACCTTTTCGTTGCGACCCTCCGTCGCCAGTTCCCCATCCTTCGTGCCCGAGAGCGCAAACCACCCTGTGCCGAACCCGACAAGAAGGACCGCCGCCGCGACAAGCGCGGGCAACACCTGGCGCTGACGACGAAGTCGCCGACGCGTCTTCGCCATGGCTGCGGTTTGCCGCACCGCGTCCCACTCCGGGGTTCGAATCGCCGCCCGGGCGCCTTCGATCTGCTCTTCGATCTCACCCACGGCCGAGCTCCTTCTGAAGACGGGTTCGCGCCGCCGCGATCCGGCGCTTCACCGTGGCCAGGGATAGGTCGAGCCGCTCCGCGATGGTCTGAAGGTCTTCGCCCTCGATATGTCGGAGGGTCCATGCGAAGCGCTCCTCGGTCGGGAGCCGGTCCAACGCCTGGTAGACGCGCGCGAGAAGCGCGCGCTGCTCGGGGCTCGCGTCAGGGCTCGCCACCTCTTCGTACTCCGCGCGGCGCTCGATGCCGAGGCGCTGGCGAAGGCGACGCCGGCGAAGGCGCTTTCCCGCGACCCGCACCGCCACCGTCGCGAGCCAACCCTTGAGCTGATTTCGGTCTTCGAGACGGTCCCAGCACCGGACTGCCTCGTAGAACGTCTCGCTCACGATGTCGTCGACGTCCGCATCGCGGCCGGTCATCCGAAACGCGATCGTGGCCACATAGGGAGCATATCGCCGGTACAGCGCGCCCAGATCGGGCACCCCGTCCGGATCCAGTTCCGGCACCGATTCCTGTCCTCCTTGGACGAGGCGCAGCCGTGGCCGAAGCGACGCGGACTGAAATGACTGAGGAAACGACACCATGGCGGCCTTGCGATGATACTGCCGCGACCTCGCAAAACGGCTCACCAGAGTGGTGGGTGTAGGACGCCGTCTCACACGGGCCTTGCCCTCGCCCCGGCGAAGGAGCAGAGAGCCATGATGGCCGAGCCGCTTCGAATTCGAGCTGACCTATCGCAGCGGGAAGTCGTGGCTCTCGACGACGAGCCGTGGCGGCCATCGCCGCTCCCCGGAGTCGATCGGCGCATGCTCGACCGGGTCGGCGATGAAGTGGCGCGGGCCACCAGTGTGGTTCGTTATCAGCCGGGAAGTTCTTTCGACGCTCACACCCACGACCTCGGCGAGGAGTTCTATGTGCTGGACGGGGTCTTTTCCGATGAGCACGGGGACTTCCCCGCGGGTAGCTACGTTCGAAACCCGCCCGGCTCGTCCCACGCTCCGTTTACTCGGGACGGCTGCACCATCTTTGTGAAACTCCGCCAGTTCGAGCGGTCGGACACCGAGCTCGTCGTCGTCGACACGGGCGAGGCAGAGTTTCGGCCGGGGCTGGTTCCCGGACTTCGGGTCTTGCCGCTCCACGAGTGCGAGGGAGTCAGCACCGCGCTCGTGCGCTGGGCG
>JBCCZL010000058.1:0-25169 GCA_039187775.1 Myxococcota bacterium | reverse complement strand
GCCCGAAGAAGGCGGCGACGACGCCGGCGCGGCTGCCGCGGGCATGGGTGGCATGGGCGGCATGGGCGGCATGGGCTTCTAGCCCGACGCGTTGCCTCGACCCGAAACGCCGCGCCGACGTCTGTCAGCGCGGCGTTTCACATTGGGGACGAGGTAATTCCTTCCCCCACCTCGATCGCCAACTCCTCGAGACCATTGTCCCAGGCCTTCGCATCGAAGGGACGATTGAGCTCGGAAGACGTCTGCCGTTGGTTAGCCCGTTCCGACCATCCGGTCGTGGCTACTCTCGTCCGTAGCGCTCGGGAAACATCGCCGCCTCCCAGAGTTCTTCCAAGTGCTCGGGAGGCCGTTGTCGCGGTGTGACCTCTTGATACGGCTCGGGCCAGGCCGCCTGAGCGACGACGCCTTCATACACGTCTCGGCTTGTGACCACCCGTAGCTGAACCGTCTCGGTACCGTCGGGGATCGGACCGGGCCGGCAGGTGGCGCCTCGAAGGGCCCGACGAACCAATAGCTCCCGTTCCTCTTCCACCGGCGCAAAGCTCACCGCTGCGCCGAGGCTCGCGAAGTCGGAGCTCTCGCACCCCACTTCTTTCCGGCCCTCTTCGAGGCCGCGCGGACCGACGCGAAGCCCGTAGATCGCGCATCGCACGGTTTCGCCGGCGCTTCGGCTAATGCCCCAAAGCTCGCGAAGTTCGTCGCCTTCGCCAAGCGCGATGCGGATCGAACGGGCGGATGCGGTCGTGTCCTCGCCGCCAGTGTCCTCGCCGCCGGTGCCCTCGCCGTGACTCCACCGGTCGAGTTCGAGGTCTGAAGGCTGGGCTTGGCGCGCTTCGGGGGTGCCGCCGCACCCGACGATAACGCCCGAGAGAGACATGAGGAGGGTGACGGCGCGGATGACCATGCGTTCATCCTACCCAGCCCCAACGAACCGCCAACAAAGTCGCTTGCTTCAACCCGGCGGGTCCGCCGCGTTCGCAAGCCTTGGGCAATCGAAGAGACGAAGTCCACGCTTCAAGCTCAGGGCTCGGTGAGGGTTTAACCGGAATTTGAACGCAGGTATGGCGTACACTTGGCGTCTCTATGGAATACCCGAGGTGTACATGATTGGAACGAAGATCCTCTTCGACAACGCGAGCCGAACGTTTGCGGAACACCTTGCCGAGTGCCTAGAGACCCACGTGCCGTTGGCTCAGGTGGGCACTCGCGGCCTTTGGGAGTACCCGGGGGAGAACCGCCATGAAGGCGACCCCGTGAACGTCGGAAACTTCTCGTTTACCCACATCACCGTGTACCACGATGGGCGCGGCGTCTTTCTCTACCTCGGCGGCCCCAACGTTCCACGCGACCGATACAGCATGGGCGCGCTACGAGACACGCTCGGTTATCAGACCCCGAGCCGAGCGTCGGTCGACATGGTTTCTGGGACGCAAATCTAGCCGGCAAAAAACTTGGAGCGCGGGGTGAAGTCATCTCGCGGTGTCGTACACTCCCGTACATGGAGCCTCTCCGCTTTACCGCCGGTGATTGGCGCTACGCGCTGTTTGAGACCCTCTCGGTTCGAAATCTCGAGGGGTATCAGGAGGTTGCCGATGCGGCTGTCCCCACCGTGATCGGAGTTCTCCGCGCTCGCCGCGCCATGCACGGTCCCCTTCGGGGGCTGGTGCTTTCGGCGAACGGAACGCCGTCTCACGCCGATCGTCACCGCGGGGACGACAATGTATGGCACCTCCTCGAGATGTCGCTTCGAATCGGTTCTCTTCGATTGTTTCGGCGTCAGAGCGGCGCGGTGAACTATGCGCCGCGGCCTGCCGTGGTCGCCCCGGCGCCAGTCGAGCCCCCGGCTCCCGAAGAGCCGAGCCAGGAGGAGTCGAAGCCGGAACAGACCAGCGTGCTCACCGTGATCGCGCTCGCCGATGACGCCAAGATCTCTTTGAACGGTGCTGACACGGGAAAGAGCCGCCTGAAGGAGACATTTCCTCGCCACGCCGAGGTGGAGATTCGCGCGGAGGCACCGGGGCACCAACCGGTGACCAAGACCGTCAAGCTCCTTGGTCCGACCAAGACCGAGGTGCTCCAACTCAAGAAGGAGACCTCGATTCCCGAGTGGCAAGAAGATGGCAACCTGCCACCGGGAGTTCATGTGGCGACGTGGGAGGAGGTGGAGGAGCGATTCGGTGGGACCTATGGTCGGAACCAGCTTCTCCGTGGTCTCAAACGAGCCCTCGACGATCTCCGACGGGCGGGCTGCAGGCGAGTGTTCCTCGACGGCAGCTTCGTCACCACCAAGGGCACTGGGCTTCCCGGCGCAGAAACGCGGGATCCGGGAGACTTTGACGGCTGTTGGGATCGGACCGGGGTCGACGAGGGACAGCTTCGCCGGACCACGCCCTTTCTCGACGAAGACGATCTAAAGAACGGCCGGCTCCAGCAGCAGTACAAATACGGAGGAGAGATGTTTCCGACGGATCACTATGGTGGAGGCGGCCTCGGCATCGTGGATTTCTTTCAGCGCGATAAGCGCTCGGGCGCCCCCAAGGGGATCGTGGCCATCGATCTTTAGTCCCTCCGTGATTCACTCGCGAGAACAGTTTGCCGTCATCGAGCAGGAGCTCGCCGGGCTGAAAACCGCCCGCGAGGCGACCGATTCGAGCGCGGTCAAGGCGGCCCTCGATGGCAAAGTGCGGGACCTTGAAGCGGAGCTCGAGGAATACGATGCCCTTGCGGTGCAGGCACCGACGATCCTCGAGCTCGAAGAGGTCGAGGCGCTGCCCCAAACCCTTCGACGCGCGCGGATCGCTGCCGGTCGGAGTCAAGAGGATCTGGCGAGGGCCCTCGCGATCGATCTCGCCCGCCTCGAAGAGTACGAGGACACGAGCTACTCGTATGCCGACCTCAGCTTGATCTACCGAGCGGCCGACGAGCTGTCCCTTGCTCCATCACCGCTCACTCCATCACCGCTCACTCCATCACCGCTCACTCCATCACCCCTCACTCCATCACCCCTCACTCCATCACCGCTCACTCCATCACCCCTCACTCCGTCACCTCTCGCTCCATCACCCCTCACTGCGGTGAGTGCCGAGCGGTTTCTCGAACGGCTCCAGTCTGCAGGGCTGAGCCGGACGTTCTGGGAAGCGCGACTGACCCCGCTGGCGTTTGGCCGGGATGCCGAGGGCGCGAGCCGCGCCGTCGTGCCCCCCGCGGGATTTGTCCTGAGCGCGGCGGCCTGGCCGAAGCGGATCTTTGGGTTTGGGGCCGAACGCATCTTCGGTGACGAAGCCCTTGTCGCTCCGGCGGTGGAGGGGTTGTCCGAGGAGGCGAGCCCTGCGCTCCGTCTCATGGCGGGTTATGCAAGCTACGTTCTTCGGGTCGGGCTGGCGGCGACTGCCTACCAAACGTCTCGCCCGCTCCCGTCATCGCCCGCCGCGGTGCGCGCGCTCGCTGGAGACGATCCCGAGCGGCACTTCGAGCGTCTTCTTGCTGCAGCATACGACCACGGAGTGGTGGTGCTGCCACTGGTCGACGCAGGACCCCTTCGGGGCGCATGCCTTCGCGACGAGGGCCGAGACGGCATCGTCTTGGGGCAAGAACTTTCGTTTCCGGCACTCTGGCTTCACGACCTGCTCGAGCGCTGGTGGTATCTCGCCAGCGACGCCCAATCGACGGGCCTCACCCGATTCTTCAGTCCCGAGATCGCGAACGCCGGCCGGCCCGCGCGGGACGCGCTCCGCTTTGTCGGCAACGTGCTTCTCGACGACCGCGCAGAGGAGCTCATGAAGGCCTGCCAAGATCGCGCGGCGGGCAAACTGCCGCGCCTCGAGGAAGCGGTGGAGACGGTGGCCGCCGACGAAGGAGTCCCCCAAGCCGCGCTTGCCGCCCATCTCGCCCATCGACTCGCCCTCGCCGGCACTGACTGGTGGCCGGTCGCCTACGAGCTTCTTTCGCCGGGGAGCCCGCGAAGTCAGGCCCGCGAACAGCTCCTTGCTGCGGTGCGCCTTGCCGACGTCGATGAGCTCGACCGACATCTTCTCATGGCGTCGCTCCACGAACCGCTCTGACTGGCCATCCGGACAATCCTGAGAGGCTGGTTCTTGGGATGGTTTGTCCGTAGCCTCGGTGTTGGACGCAAAAGCCCGTGAGCGGGGGCAACGCCGAGAGAAAACTCCTGCCCAGGTCGATCCAGGCCAGGCAGAACGTGCGTAGAGACCGGAACGATTCGGGGTGGAGGCGACGGAATGATCGGGAAGAGATGGGCTATCTGGGGAATTCCGAGCGCCCTGGTGCTCTCGTCGGGCCTGGTCGGCTGCGGCGATGACGACGATGCACCGATCGAAGACGCGACGGTGGACGCATCGACTGCGGACGCGGTTTCCGACCGGGACGGCCCCGACGCATTCGTTCGGCTTCCTGCGCCGGATTGTCGGGCGCTGCCGCCGGTGGCCCCGCCTGCGTGCGGTTCTGGGCCGCAAAGCCGGTCTGCGCTTGTTCCCGGCCCCGCCGAGGCAGGGCACGACGCGGCCCTCGCGGCCCAATCGCTCGGGTACGACCGTGGGTTCCACGCGCTGTTCGCCATGCTCACCGGCGTCAACACCGAGGTTCGAATCGCGGACCCCGCGGACCGAGAGACGATTCGCCAGTTCTTCGAAGAACATGACGGCTGGGACCTCGAAGCGTTTGCCGGAAAGCCCGTCACCGAGATGGCGACGTGGAACAAGGCCGCGGGTGCCTATGCGGGCGTGGGGGCCGCCGCGGACGCGTTCCGCTACGCCGTCCTTCGGGATGAGGGGGCGGCGTGCGAAGACGTCGACCGCGCCCGCGGCCATGTGATCCGCGCGCTCGACGGAATGCACCGGGCGACCGCGATCACCGGCGTCGAGGGGGTGATCGCCCGCGGATACCTTCGGCGGGACGTCGATTCGGGCGCGACGATTGCCGAGCGCGTCGTGCCTCTGTTTGATGACGCGGGCAATCCGCTTCCCGAGGAAAAAAACAACGGCACGTTCCGCGAAGACAACAGCATTGACGGCGCGTACAGCGACTACATCTGGGAAGACAGCTGCAGTCGGGACATGCTGATCGGCTGGGTCGTGGGCATGGCCGCGCTTTGGGAGGTGATCCAAAACGACCCGACCTTTGACCAGGCCCTCAAGGACCGACTGGCGGCGGACGCCCGAGCGATCGCTCGAAGCCTCATGGTGGTGGGCGAGAGCGGATTCGACCTCGAGATTCCCGATGCCGATGGTCGCCTGACCTTTCATGCGTTCCTCAACGAGGCGGCGATCGATCGGTTCTACCTCCCCGACTTCAACGGCAACGCCCAGCATGCCGTGATGTCACTCGGCATCATGGCGGCGCTTGGCCGGGTGAGCGCCGACGAGGAAGTGCTCGACTACGTCTACAACGACCTCGTTCGCGCCCGCGATCTCCCCGCGGTGGTTGGAGAGTTCATCAGCGCGCTGGATGCCGGAGTTCGGATCAACTACTCGAACTACAACATGGCGTTTGACGGGGCCTGGCTCGCGGGTCGCTATCTTTGCGACGACGCAGCCGCCGACGAACTCCGAGCCGGGGTCGCAGATTCGCTCTACACCGCGTCCTCGGGCCGGGGTCCGGCGTCGAGCGGGCAGAGCTTTTTCGATGTGGTGTACGTGGCGCTTCGCGGCGGAGCCTCGGTCGGCCGGCCCATCGCTGCCGCATCGCTCAACGCCGATACCCGCGCGGCCCTCGACCGAGGAACCGCCACCCTGCGCGGGTTTCCAGCGGCCCCGTACTGGGGTCTCGAGCGGATGAACTGCGATGCGGCGGAGCTCGCGGCGCTTCGCTGCACGTTGGAAAACGGCATGGAGGTTGAGCTCCTCGAACAAACCGGCCACAACGATGTGATCGTCGCGACCACCGCAATCCCGATCGAAGTACGCCAGAACAGCAACTTTCACTGGCGTTCGAACCCCTTTCGGGTGAACGCGCCGGGAAGCGTCGAGTCGCTCCTTCCCGCGGTCGACTTTCGTTTCGCCTACTGGATGGGTCGCTACCTCACGGTCGAGTAACCACGAGGCTCTGCATGGAGGTGGACGCAACCCTCGCGGATGCCCGCGCCTTGCTCGACGATGCGCTTCGTCGCGTGGGCACGCTTACTGACCCCGAGCTGGCCAAGCGAGAGGCGACCGCCGCGGTGAGTGAGGCGCTGTATCAAACCTATCGCGCCGAGGCATTTCAATCGGACTACGGTTCCCTTCGAAACAGCGCGGCCCTCGCCCTTGGGGCGGCGGGGCGCGCGCTGGAGATCCTGCAGCAAAAGCCCTCCACCGACCCGGCGCTCGATCCGGTGCTGTCGCAGGTGGCCCGGGCGATGGGCGTGCTCGTTCGGCCAAAAGCCAGTGGAGCATCGCTGATGCCGATCGAAAACCGTGAGCCGCCGGTCGACGCTTCGTCCGCGCGCCCAACCCTCTTGAGCTATCCCCGCGATGTGGTGTGGCCCGCGTACCCGGTATCGTGGTCCGCCGCGGTCCTTGAGTTCCCTGTCGCTCCGGAAGTAGAACCGCCGCCGGCCAGCGAAGCGGGGATGGCGGAGCTGCTCGCGCTCGCCCACGCCGCGCTCGAGGAGTCTACGGAGCCTTCAGCGGTCGAGGCCGAAGGCCTTGACCCAAGACGAGAGCCCTCAGCGGTCGAGGCCGAAGGCCTTGACCCAAGACGAGAGCCTTCCGCGGTCGAGGCCGAAGGCCTTGACCCAAGACGAGAGCCTTCCGCGGTCGAGGAGTCCGGGGACAAGCCGACCTCGCCCGCGCGGTGGGTGACCGACGATGAGGTTCGGGCGGTCCAGTTCGGAACGCCGCTTTCGTCGACCGACCTTGCAAGGCGGCAGGCGAAGGTGCTCTTCGAAGAGCTCGGCATGCTTGGCCAGCTTCGGCGGCCCCGCGATGACCAGGGGTGGTTGGGGCGAGCCGAGGCGGAGCGCCGGCTCTTCACCCGTTTGGACGCGATCGTCGCGGTGGGCGTCGAAGCCATCGGCTCGGTGGTCGAACTGCTCGGAGACCGACCGGTTCCCGATCCGGAGCTGACCTGGGCACTTCTCTTTGCCTGTGGTTCGATCGAAGGCGACGACCTTGTCGATCAGGCGTTTCGGGTGGTCGACTGTGCGCCGCTTTCCGAGCCGACGATCGAGGACGCGGTGGCGGACGCGCTCGTGCATGCCCCGAACCCCGCGATCGCGGGTCGGCTCCGATCGTTCCTCGACCGGGATGGGCCTCGCCAACGGATCGCAGTGCGGGTGCTCGGGCGCCGGGGCGGTCTCAGCGCCGAAGAGATCGAGCGCCTCTCCCACAGTCGCGACCCGGCCCTGCTTCGGTGCCTTGCCATTGCGACCCTTCGGGCTCAGGGGGAAGTCGACCGCCGAACGCTGAATCACTTCATGCATCACATCGATTCCGAAGTCGCGTTTCTCGGAATGGTCACCACGGTGCTGCTCAATCGAAGCGGGGCCGCACAGCGGGCCTTCGAGCTTTGCCGTTCGGGTCGCGCCGAACATGGTCACGCGGCGCTCATCTACGCGCTGACCGGCGGGCGTGACGCGCTCGAGCTCCTTCGAGAGATCGTTATCGGCGCGGTGTCGAAAGAGACGATCGCGGCGGTCGGGTGGTACGGACACCTCGAGCTGGTGCCGTCACTTCTTGGGCGTCTCTACGATGAGGACACGGAGATCGTGGATGCCTCGGTGGCGGCGCTTCAGCGGTTGACCGGAGCGAACCTCACGCCGAGCAACCCCGAGCCCGACTATCCCGCGGGACGCGTGCCGTTCGGAACCGGCACCACGGTGCGTCCCGAGGATCCCGGTCCCCTTTCGAACAACCCCGAGCACTGGTTCGGCTGGTGGAAACGCTGGGAAGGCAAGAGTGACCGGCGGCATATGCGGTGCCGGTTCGGGCGCGAGTGGGCGCCCACCCACGATGTCTGGGAACTCCAGGCCGCGACCTCGACGCCGGTGAATCGTCGCCTCGCGCAGGTTGAACTCGCCGCCCGGCTTGGCGTGCGGGCTCGGGTGGACCTGGATGCCTTTGTGTCGGTCCAGCAGGCGCAGGTGGAAGCCGTCCGTGCCGAAGTGCACCAGAAACGCGGCGCGGGGATGACGCTCTGGCCGACCGCCGAGTAGGCTCGCGTCGGAAAAATCATGGGCTCGCTGCTCGCCCGTGCTACTCCTCGGCCCGTGGAACTGCCGCCGCTTCGGAGAGGGACCCGCGCCACGGTGGGAACGTTCTACCAGATTGGCAAGGACGGCCGACTTCACGTCGTGGTGATCCTGAAGCAGCGTTTCGGGATCAGCTGGAACGGCGACCCGGTGCCGATTCCGGGTGCAGAGATTCGTGCGGCCGACGAGCTTTGGGACGAGAATTGTCCGGAGGAAAGCAGTATCAAGTTCGCGAGCGATCTGTGCTTGTCCAAAACCGCAACCGACATCGTGGTTCATGGATCCGCCCAGGCCCGCGGGGGCGCCACGGTGACCGAACTCGATGTGTTCGTCCGGGTTGGGCCCGTCGAGCGGGCTCTCAAAGTGTTCGGCCCACGGACCTGGACCAAGACCATGGGCGGGGTCATCCTGAGTCCCCCGCAGCCCTTCGATTCGCTGAGCCTCCGCTGGGAGTACGCGTATGGCGGAAGCGATTTCACCGACGACAAGAAGCCCCTCCAGGAAGCGCGAAACCCGGTGGGTCGAGGGCTTGCGCGCTCGGCTGACAAGCTCGCTGACAAGCCGGGACCGCAAATCGAAGATCCCACTGCACTCCTCAAGAATCACCGGCAGTCGCCGACGCCCGCGGGGCTCTTTCCCGTGGGTCGGCACTGGGAACCGCGTCGGTCCTTCGCGGGCACGATGGACGACGCGTGGCGGAAAGAGCGGATGCCCATTCCCCCCTTCGACTTCGATGACCGATTCAATCAGATCGCTCCTCTCGGTCTGATCGCGCCCGGGTTTCTGAGAGGCGGCGAGGCCGTGGAGGTGCTCGGGATGAACGAGAAGGGAGCCCTGCGCTTCGTTCTTCCGCGCCGGGCCTACTACACCGGCGCGGTGACCGCCGCGGGAGCGAAAGAGTATCGAAATCAGCTGGACACGGTGGTGCTGTTTCCGAACGACGAAGCGGTAGAGCTGACCTGGCGAAGCGCCATTCCGGTTCGTTCCCGGATCGGGGGCATCCGGGAGATTCAGGTGCACGACAAGGAACGCCGGTGAGCGAAGCTTGGCACTATGGTGGACGCTATGGCCCCGCCCCCGTGGTCTGTCACATCGGGGCGTGGAACGGGCTTGGGGAGAGCGCTTACCAGACCTGGGCGTTTCACCGCGCAGAGATGCTCGCGTTTTCGGAGACACCCTTTCGAATGCCGGAGGGCGAGCGGGTGACGATGGCTCCGATTGCGACCCTTCCGCCGCAGGCCCGTGCCGAACCGCGGTGCTTTACCATGCTGACGCGGCTCCTCGATCCCTTGCTCCTTCAGATCGCGGGCCGATTTCCGGCCCAGCGGGTGGGAGTGGCGCTGGCGGTGGACGAACGCTTCGCCCGCTTGTCGGGCCACGCCGAGCGACTACTGTCGTTCGTCCGGGAGCAGTGTCGGGAACGGGAGCTCGATCCACTCATCGAGCTTGTACCGGCGTCACACGCCGGAGGAGTGCGCGCCCTCGAATGGGCTGCGGTGGGGTTGCGGCATCAGCTGGACGTAGCCGTGGTTGGTGGCGTGAGCTCCTCCTACGACCCCGATATAGTTGCCGAGCTCACGAACGAAGCGCGCCTCCACGATGGAAAGAACCCGGGTCGATTTATTCCGGGCGAAGGAGGTGCGTTCTTCACGCTCACCACCCGTGCCACCGCTCGCACGCTCCACTGGCCGGTCCTGCTTCAAGTCGAGGGGGTCTCCAGCACCACCGATCCGAGCCCGGGGGCATTTGGGGCGGGGCTAGGGCTCACGCGAGCGCTGCGGCCGTTCGTCGATCGCCTCGCCCAGGAGCGTCGGCAGGTGGCTCGGTGGTGGAGCGACATGACAAATGAGCACTTCCGAACGTACGAGTTCCAGCTGACCTATCCCCGGGTGGCCTCGATGCTCCACGCCGACGCGCGGGTGGAGTACCTCGCGCGCTACCTTGGCGACCTTGGTGCGGCGTCGATCCCGACGGCCCTCGCAGTGATGGCCGAAGGCATGCGTCGCGCGGATCCCGGACCGTCCGCCGCCCTGCTCACCGCCTCGAGCCCCGGCCCGGAACGCGGAGCGGTGCTCGTCAGCGCGAGCCGGTGACGGTCAGTCGCAGTCGCCACCGAGAAGGCCGTCGCGGAGATCTTCGTCTTCGACGTCGCTTCCCAGGAAGAGCTCGAAGAAGGTCGATGCAAAGTGATCGCCGCGGACGACGCCTCTCACGCGAGTGCCGACGCGGACTTCGAGGCCTTCGCCGGGAAGGTGAGTCATCGCGATCTCCGTGCCCTCGCTGATCTCTTCGGGCATAAGCCGTGTGAACTGCTGAAAACGACTCTGGAGGCCGGCGCCTTCAAACTTTTCCCGGAAGGCGTCGTTCATGCGGTCGCGCGGAGCGTCGCGAAGGAAATGAAGCACGATGCGCTTTAAGCGTCGACTTCGAAGAATCGAAGTGCTGCTCCGGCTGGCTTCTTCGAGGTAGAGCCCCGCTACGAACACATCGATGTTCATGAACGACACCTCGCGAAGACCCATCCCGTTGAGCTGAAGCTCCTGCCCGTTCACTTCGAGCGAATCCGGCATGGTGACGCCGGCGCAGCGCTTGGCTTCGGCGCGGTTCGGAGAGAACAGCATCAGGCCCATGAGGGCGAGAGGGACAACATAAGGCATTCGCATGGGACCTCCTCCTCGCTCGCTCGGCGAGGTCATCGAGGTTCAAAGCAAGCTTCGCACCGCAAACATCCCGAGGGATTCCAACGAGCTTCGGCTTGGGCTGTCCGACCCGCTGGACGAGGAATCCGATACGCCAGACCCGCGTCCATGTGTCATGATGTCACACCTGTGACCACACCGGGAGTTCACGTCTCCCCCACAATCCCGCGCGTTTCCGTACTCGTATCGCTGGAGCGAAGCTTGCTTCACACTCGGCGTGGTCCGTGGGAGGACCGGTGGCGGATTCAGCACGAGACACGGCACGGATCTATCTCGAAGGCGTCGGGTACGAGGCGTTGGTCGTCGAGCTTCGCGGCACGGAATCGCTGTCGGAGCTGTTCGATTTTTATGTGAGCTTCGAGGGTAGGGATCACGACCTCGATCTCTCGACCCTCCTCTATACCGGCGCGGTGGTGTCGCTCCGGCCCGAGGAAGTCGAGCCTCAGTTCTTTTATGGATACATCGAGGCGATCGAGTATCTCGGCGTTCGCTACGACCGCCCGATCTATCGTGCCCGGCTTCGCCCGGCGATTCAGGGGCTCGGACATCGGGTCCGCTCTCGGATCTTTCAGGACCAGGACGTGCCCGAGATCGTGGCGCAGGTGCTGAAGGAGGCGGGGATCTCGGACGACGACGTCGTGTGGAGCCTTCAGCACGACTACGAGAAGCGCCCGTACTGCACGCAGTACCGGGAGAGCGAACTCGACTTTGTCCGACGACTCCTCGAGGAGGAGGGCATCTTCTTCTGGTTCGAGCACAGCGAAGTGGGTCACAGCCTTCACTTTGGCGACGATGCGCGGGTGCACCCAACGCTCTCCGCCCCGCTCCCCTATCGAAAGGACGAGCGGCCGGGTCCCCAGGTAAAGCACCTGGAGCTCGCCACGCGAATCGTCACCGACGCGTACCTCGCGCGGGATTGGAACTGGGAGAAGCCGGATCAGCCGCGGCATGCGGAGGCCCCGGGACCCGACGGCGTCGCGCTTCAGCGCATGGACTATCCCGGAAACTTCATGACGAATGCACGCGGCGCAAAGCGGGCGAACGTGCGCGCTGCGGCCCAGGTCGTGCGGCGTCACGAGCTCACCGGCGAAAGCAATGTGCCGCTTCGGCCGGGCCAGCAGATGACGTTGATCGACGCGCTCCCGGCGTCGCTCGACCGAGGCTACCTCGTGCTCGACTGCCACCATCACTATCAGAGCTATGGTTCTGGCCAACGGTGGGGCCATCTGACGCGATTTGCCGCGACCTACGACGACGTCGAGTTTCGACCGGAGCGACGGACGCCCCGACCGCGCGTTCCCGGTCGGGAGACCGCGGTGGTCACCGGCCCTCCTGGAGAAGAGATCCACTGCGACGAGTTTGGCCGGGTGAAGCTCCGGTTCTACTGGGATCGGGAAGGGCCCCTCGACGACAAGAGCTCGGTGTTCGTGCGGGTTCAGCAGTCCAATCTGATGGGCAGCCTGATCATTCCCCGGGTGGGCTGGGAAGTCGAAGTCGGCTTCGAGGCGGGCGATCCAGATCGGCCAGTAGTGCTCTCGCGCCACTACAACCGCGAGGTCATGCCCCCCTACGAGCTTCCCGATGATCTTCCCCGGACTTCGCTCCAGTCGTCGAGTTCGCCGGGAGGCAAAGGCGTCAACGAGCTCCGCTTCGACGACCGAAATGGCGCCATGGAGTGGTATCTCCATGCCCAGCGCAATCTAGAAGTTCGCGTGGGCCATGCGCACACCGAGGAAGTGAAGGCCGATCGCCATGAGCAGGTGGGTGCGGACCGCCGCTATCAGGTAGGCAAGGACGAGGACTATCGCGTCGCGGTCGCGCAGAGCATCAATGTCGCGGAGAACGCAGACTACATCGTCAAAAAGGACCACACCGTCACCGTTGCGGCGATGGACTCTTGGAAGGTTGGCGGCGACTACGATCGGCGCGCGGACGGCGGAATGACCGAGACGATCGGTGCGGCCCACGTGGTGATGGCCAAAGGCGTTGGCGAAGCGATTCACGGGAACTGTCTTCGAACCGTCGGCGCGGCGATCATTGCGATCGGCGCAGGTGGAAGCGTCTCGGTGAGCGGGGGAAGCAGCTCATCGGCGGTCAGCGGGAGCACCGTCGAGGTGACCGAGGGCACGAAGTCCACCGTGGCGGGCGGCACGATCATCGTGACCAGCGGTAAGGCGGAAGAGCGTTCCGGCAAGAGCAAAGCGGTGATCAGCGGGGCGGACCTCTCGACCCAAACCGGCGGCGCGATGGTCACGAAGGTCGGCGGTGACTACGCACTGAGTGCCAAGCGCGTGGTGCTGACGGGGAGTGAAGGCGTGTCGCTGTCGGCGGGGTCGGCGCTTGATCTTTCGGGCGACGCTCTGATGATCGACGCCGCCGGGTTTGCGGCGGGCGGTGCCGCGGTGAGCATCAAAGGAGCGGTCAACTACGGCGGCCAGGGGCTCGGTGCGGGCGAGCGAGAAGGCAGCGGGGTCCGGCCGGTGCCGAAGCCGGGCGCCGACTCACCCCCCGACGACTCGACCCAGGCGCTTCCTCCCGATCCTTCGGAAGACACGACGGACTCGGGTGGGGCGGCGGACCTCCTGAGTGCGCTCGACGACGACACGACGCAGGCGCTTCCGCCACCGACTCCTTCGCTCAAGTCGGCGAGCACGGTGCCGCCCGAACTCAAAGCGATCCCTCAACGGGAGCATCCGCTCCGCGAGTTCGATCCGGAGGTGCGCCAAATTGCCGAGCTCTCGCCGAAGCTCACCAAGCAGCTCGAAGCGCTGGACCAAGCGGGCGTACGCATCGTCAAAGGCGACGCGAGTTATTACGATTCCCAAGCGAAACTCATTTCGGTCAACGGGGACGCCCTTCCGGCGACGCAGGTGAGTTCGCTGGCCCATGAGGCAGGCCATGCCCTCTATGAGGAGCCGCCATACCCGGCGGTCGCGGGCAAGACCGAGGCGGAGTTTGTGGCCGAGGCCACCCGGCAAGACATGGTCAACGAGGCGCACGCTCAATTCAATCAGTGCTGGGTGCGTGCCGAGGTGGTCAACGCCGGCGGCCCGGAGACTGGCGTCAGCGGCTTAAACGCGGAGGAGTACTGGGCTGCCTACGATGCGCACGCCACCGGTCAGATCAGTCGGGAGGATGCGATCGAGCGGATGGCCGACGCCTTCGAACAGGGCGAAGTGACGGGAATCGACGGTCAGCCCTACTCCGAATACTACGGAGTGCACCATCGCGCCTATTATCACCGCGCCGGAGGTGGAGGATGATCGAAGAGCAGCTCCAGGCGCTCACTGCCCTTGGCGATGCACCCGAACCGTCGGCGGTGGCAGACGTGCTTCGGGCCAGCTTCGAGTTGGAATCGGGGACCCGCTACTTCGACATTTTTGCCGCCGCTCCGGTGGCCGGGCCGTTCGAGCGGGCCGAGCTTCGCCGCCAGAAAGCCGGGGCCAACCGTCTGCTGATTCTTACCCCGCTTGCCGAGCTCCCAGTGCTGCGGGAGGACCTCGATCTTTCTCCGTTCGGCGAACTTCGGTCCCTCGATATCAATCCGCGGATTCCTCCGTCGGGAACCAAAACCGAGGTCTACGCCCTCGGTGGTGCCAAAGTCTCGTTTCAGTTCCACGCGGCGAGCGAGGCGCTTCGGCTGGCGGTAGTCGAATGGGGGGGCAATGGCTGATACGCGTCGAATCCGGATCAGCGCCACGATCGATGGCCTGGATACCGAGGACCGTTGCCTAGGCTTCGATGCGGTGGAGCGGCTCGGAGAGCTTTTCGAGGCGGATGTTCACTTGGTCACCCACGAACCGGTCGAGCCGGAGGCCCTTCTCAACAAGCGCGCCTCGATCCGAATCGCCACCGACGACGATCATGAGCGGCATTTCCATGGAATCGTGTTCGAAGCCGAGGTGATTCCGCTCGGCCGGGGCGAGTATCGGGTCCACGCGACCATCATGCCGCGCCTTGCGCTCCTTACACTGGGCCGCGACTGTCGGATCTTTCAGGAGAAATCGATTCCCGAGGTCATCGACGAAGTACTCGAAGGAGCGGGGCTTGCGACCGAGGCTTGGGAATGGCGCGTCGGGGACTACCCGACCCACGAAAATCTCGTCCAATACAACGAGTCGGACTTCGATTTCGTCCAGCGGCTCCTGCAGGAGGCGGGAATCTCGTTTTTCTTACTCCAGGACCTCGATCAGGAAAAGGTGGTGTTCTTCGACGACGGTCGCGCGTTCACGGCGGTCGAAGGCGAGCCGGTGATGACGGACCGCGACGCGAGTCGGACCGGTCGCAACATCGTTTCGAACGTGGTGGAACGGCATACCGCAGCCCCAGACATGGCGATGCTTCGGGACTACGATTTCACCCGTCCGGCCATCGACCTATCGGAGAGCGCCGAGTCCGAGGCGGCTAACCAGCGGGAGATCTACGACCATCCGGCCGGAACCGTCGAAAAAAAGGAGCTCCAGCGGCGAACGCAACGACTCCTCGAACGGATGCGGGGGCGTATGGTCGAGCTTACCGGCGAGAGCAACAATCCGCTCCTCGAGGTCGGTCGGCATTTTACGGTGTCGGGAAACCGTCGAATCGAAGCGAACCGAGATCTTCTCCTCGTCGAGGTCTCCCATCGCGGAGGCTTCGAGGCGGACGATGTGGTGTATGAGACCGACTGGGTAGCGATCCCAATGGGCACGCCGGTTCGGCCCCACACTGCGCGTGCGGCGCCAGTGCTCGGCGGTCCGCAGCTCGCGTTCGTGACCGTACCCGGCGGTCAGGAGCTTCACAGCGATGACTATGGCCGTGTCAAAGTCCGCTTTCCCTGGGATCGGTCGGGGATCCGCGACGACAAGAGCTCGACGTGGCTCCGGCTGACGCAGCGGCCGCTGCAGGGGCCGCTCGTGGTTCCACGAAAGGACTTCGAAGTGCTCGTCGACTATGAACTCGGCGACATCGACCGGCCGTTCGTCACGGGCCGGCTGTTCAACGACCAGTTCAAGCCGCCGTACGAGCTTCCCGCGGAGAACCCGAGGACCACTATTCAGACGGCCACCCTCGAGCAGGGCGAAGGCGAAAACGAGCTTCGTTTCGACGACACCAAAGGGGCGGAGGAAGTGTTTGTCCATGCGTCGCGGGACCAGACGGTGGCGGCGGAGCGCGATCTCACCTTCACCGTCGCGGACAAAGAGCAGCAAAAGGTAGGAAAGGACTACACCCAGCGGGTGGGGGGCAATCATGTCGCGATCATCGAAGGGGGCCGGGACCTTCAGGTGGGTGCGTCTCAGTCCATCAATGTCGAAGGGGACTATCGCGACGCGATCGGTGGCGCCCACAAGCTGACGGTGGGGGCGATGCGAAAGGTTCAGTCGGGCGGGGACTATCTCGAGAATGTCGGCGGGAATGTGATCCGAACGATCGGCGCAGTGCAGACGATCACGACCATGGCCGGCTACGGCCGACATGTGAACGGCAACTCGCTCACCCTCGTCGGAGCGGCGTTTATCGAGATCGGGGGTGGCAGTTTTTCGCAGGTCCAGGGCGGGTCGGCGAAATCGTTCGTCGGTGGGCTCAAACTGGTGAAGGCCAAGAATGTCACCACGGTGGCGCCGACGATCATCGAAAATGCGATCTCCAAATCGGTGATCGTGGATGGCGACGTCGCCGAGGAAGCGGGGGGCAACGCCGAGGTGGTGGCGCGCGGTGGCCTGGGGGTGGAGGCCAAGAACATCAGCATCGGTGCCGAGGAGTCGGTGACGTTGGCGGGCGGATCGTGCTCCGTGACGATGACCAAAGATGGCGTCGTCACGATCAAAGCGCCCACCGTCATGCTGAAGAATGCGGACACGCTGAAGCAGGCGATGCACAAGAGCGGATGATGGGCGACGCGATCGAACAGGTTCGAGCGGACTTGACGCTGGAGAAGGGCCAGGGCGGCGACCTCGTGGTGGAGGCGGTTCGCGGTCATGAGGAGGTATCGCGACCGTTTCGCTACGAAGTGGAGGCCTACGCGGAGGAGGTCGATCTCGATGAGTGTCGTGGAGGGAGCGCGGCCCTGTGGATGTGCGACCCCAACGGCAACGATCGCTACGTTCACGGGATCGTTGAAGAGGCTGCACTCCGGGCAAACGCAGAGGAGCGGTTTCTGTTTCGCTGCACGCTGGTCCCCGAGCCTTACCTCGTCGCCTATCGACATGGCTTTCGGATCTTTCAGGAACTCTCGGTGCCGCAGATCTGTCGGCGGGTGTTCACCGACGCAGGAATCCCCGCGGAGCGCTTCGACTGGGGAGGGATCGAAGAGGGCCGTTATGAACCGCGCGTCTACTGCGTCCAGTACGACGAATCGGAGTGGGACTTCGTCTGCCGTCTCCTCGAAGACGAGGGAATCTGGTTCGCGTTCGAGCACGCCGCCGAGGGACACCGGATGGTGTTTGGTGACGACAGCCGAAAGGCGAAGACGTCCGAGCCAGGAGAGCTGCGCACTGACTTCGGGCAGCTGGGCTTCACCGGAGTTCGTGCGTGGGGGCAGCGAACCGCGGCGCGACTTGCCGAGGCGAAGGTCCACCTCGATGACTACGACGGGCTCCGGCCGGAGCAGGTCCTCGCGGCGGAGGCGAGCGGCCCCGCGGCATCGGAGCGGGAGTGGTACGAGTATCCAGGCGGCTATGAGACAAAGGCGACGGGCCAACGCCGCGCCCAAGTTCGTCTCGAGGAGCTTCGCCGGACGCAGACCCTAACGCGGGTGTGCACCAACGGACTATTCGTCCAGGCGGGCCAGCGAGTCCTCCTCAACGGGTATGCGGAGGGGCGGCCCGACGTCTTCGTGGTGCGGACCGACCTCCAGCTTTCTCTTGCCGCCGGGAGCAAGCGCTGCGAGGTGGTTCTCGAAACGACACCCGACGACCGGGTGTATCGGCCCCCGCGCCGAACGGGCAAGCCTCGGGTCTACGGCGTTCAAACGGCTCGCGTGACCGGTCCCAAGGGGCAGGAAATCCACGTCGACGAATACGGCCGCATCAAACTCCAGTTCGATTGGGACCTCGATGGAGTGATGGATGAAAACACGAGCTGCTGGATTCGCGTGACCCAGCCTTATACGACGTCTTCGATCGCACTCCCCCGGGTGGGTTGGGAAATGGTCGTGGAGTTCGTCGAGGGGGATCCGGACCGACCGGTGTGCCGCGGTCGGATGATGAACCCGTTCTTCCCGCCGCACTTCGATCTACCGGCCCAAAAGACGGTAACTGCGCTTCGAACCACAAGCCTGCCCGGAGCCGACGGGATCAATCAGCTCGTCTACGACGACGCCGCCGGAGACGAGCAGATCAAGCTTCACGCAGAGCGAGACCTGAACGTTCGGGTCGAACACGACAGGACCGAGAGCATCGGAAAGCAGGCCACCCATGCGGTGGGGAAGGCCCGAAGCTTTGCCGTGGGGGCGAATGAAACCCGTACCGTCCTCGGAAGCGAGAGCGTAAGCGTGGGGCGAAGTCAGAAGACCAGCGCGTCGCTTCGCAGTGTCGCGGTAAGCGGAAATGCGTCCGAAGGCGTGAAAGGCTCGGTCACGCGAACCATCGCGGCGCTTTCGATGGGGACGCACAGCATGGGCGCGAAGGCCAAGCTCGAGAAGGTCAAGGAGCGCAAGATCAAGGTCGAGGAGGGGCAGAAGGCGGAAGCCGCGAAACGAAAGGTCAGTCCGCTCCTCGGGGCGATCGAGCCGGCGCTCAAGATCGCGCGCCAGGCGATGGGGGGGGCGAGCCTGACCGGACCCGGGAGCGGCCTCCTTGCCGGGGGCGAAGCGGCGGAAGCCGCGCTCTCGGTGGAAGGCGCCGATCTGTCGGCGCCGGAAGTGGGCGAGGCCCTCGACGACAGCGCGGCCCTCGGGGCCTCGGCGCGAGCCGGAACCTTGGCCAAAGAACCGAACGAAAAGAAATCAAAGAAGAAGTCCGCCAAAGGTGGCCCCGGCAACTGGGGAGTCACCGTGGGAGGCAACCTCGTGGAGACGGTCGGCGCGGCCATCCTCATCACGTCGGGAGGCGCATACTCCTGGTCGTGCAGCGGAATGGCGGTGGACGTCTGCGGTGGCATTCGGATCAGGGCGTTTGGGAGCGGTTCGGCCTCGAAGTCCGGAGGCAACGTCAAGGAGACGAATGGCCAGACCCTCACCATCGCGATGGAGAGCAGTAAGGCCGAGGCCAAGAAGGGCGCGCAGGTGAACGTCGCCGGAGTCCTGCGGCAGAAGATCAAGGGCAGCCAAGTGGTGAAGGTGCAAGGTGCGGTGACGATGCAGGCGCCCCGGGCCAAGCTTGAAGCCAAGGAGTCCGTGTCGGTGGTCTGCGGGAAGTCGAAGCTCACCGTCGACGACGCGGGAGTGGTCATTGAAGGGAAAGAGATCGTGATCGAAGGCACCCAGGTTCGGGTGGGGGGAGCCGCCATTGAGTCGGCCTGAAAAGGACCGAGAGCCCTCGTTGGCCGACGCCGGAGAAGGCAACGCGCGCGGTTCTCGCGACCCGTTGGCGGCGGTGCTCGAAGAAACGGAGCGTCGCCGATCCGAGGCGCCGGCGGTGGTGTATCTCGACGCCCTGCTGGGCACGCTGACGTCGCTTCGGGGTCAGCGGGCCGAGCTTCGTGTGGGTGCCCGGCACCCGTGCGAGGGGCCGCCCGGATCCTTGCTCGAATGATCAAGCTCCACTGAAGGAACTCGAGGAACGACGATGACCGTGACCGCATTGGGACAGGAAGTGGCGAGCGAAGACTCGGGTCACGCGTTTGTGCCGACCGTGCCGAGCGTGTGCACCACCCCCATGGCCCCGGCTCCCACTCCGGTGCCATATCCCATCACCGGCGCGACCGACCGGCTCGATCCCGGCTGCGAGGACGTGACGATCGAAGGGCGTCGGGCGATGAACACCAAGGGGAAGGTTCCGAAGCTTCACGGCAATGAACCCGGAACCGGGGGCGATGTGGTGAGTGGTGTGACCGGCGGAACCGCGGTGGCGATCGTGGGCGCGGCGACGGTGATGTTTGAAGGCGCCCCGGTGGTCACGACCGGCTCGGCGGGCATGGGCAACGGGACATGAGCGGAGGGTCCACCGCGGGGAGTTTCCAGAAGGGAGCCGGTGCCGGTTCCGGATTCTCGGCGGCGTGCAAGCGAGCGATGGTCGACTGCGGCTATCCCGAGGAGAAGTTTGGGACCGTCGAGGAGCTTGAGGAGCGACAAGCGGTCGCGCAAGCGCGCGCCGAGGCGATCGAGCTGGGCGGTGATGCCGAGTCCTCGGCCGCCCGGATTCCCCCGGACGAAGCATCGCTGCGAAGCACCACCGTGACCTCGGTTCACGACCGGGTGTATCAGGGCGAGCCCGGCAATGTCGGGTCGAACTACATCGACGGCTACGACTCATCCCGGGCGCCGGCAATCGCCCTCGGTTCGCTCGACAACGACCCGAATCTCGATACCGAAGCCGGTCAGTACGCGGCGATGGAGAATGCCGCTCACCGCGATCGGCGGGAGGCACTCGCCGATTCTGGACGCCTCAAGACCGGTCCGGGGCATTCAGCGCCGATTCATGCTCACCCCGCCCAGTGTCCCTATCGGCCGGATCAAGCTCGGAACGATGAAGATGCACGCATGCAGGCACTGCTCGAACGAGGGCGACGCCGACGCAAGGATCGGCGCGATCCGACCGCGGCGTCGCCGCCGTCCACCGGTGCGGGGACCGAGGGAGGTCCGGCGGGTGCGGCCGGGGAGGAGGTTGGCGTCGATGGACCGGAAGAGCTCGCTTCCGCCGAAGGTCCGCCCGAGGCGGAAGCCGTCAATCCGGTGGGGCAGGCGGCGGAGTGCATCGCCGAGTGGCGGACGGCCAACGCCCAGGCGATGCGCGAGGCGTGCGTGGCCGGTCGAGACGAAGCGGAGCGAGTCGAGGCGCTTTCTGAAGCCGAGTACGACGGAGAGCTTCGTCATCACGATGAGGAGGTCGCGGAAAAAGAGACCGCGGTTGGAGAGGCGGAGGCTCGGGAGCAGAGGCTTCGCGCGAGCGGAGATCGGGGGCTCGAAGACGCCTCGGTGGAGCGGGCGCAGGCGCAGGTGGCCCTCCGCAGGGCAGAGCGCGACCGGACTCGCTTCAAGTCGACCTGGCGGGTGCGAGGCACCGATCAGGCCTGGAGCAAACAGGCGGAGCGAATCGAGCAAAACCCTCGCCTCACCGGTCGGGTACCGCGGGTGCAAGGGGATCCCCGGCTCTTCTAGTTGCTTCGGCGAATTGTCTCGGTGATGACTAGCGACGCGATCCAGCTCGGATACTCGGTACGTCAGGCGATGGGACCGTCGCTTGCCGACTGCCATTTTCTTGGCACTCGGCTGGATACCGCGAAAGGTCACCGCCCGGGGGAAGCGGAGAGCTGGATCCTCCGAACCGACGGGGATCTTCTCGAGCCGGTGTATGTGACCACAAGTTGGATCACCGGGCTGTGGCGCTCGCGAAGCGGCGTGCTGTTTGTGTGCACCCTCCACGGGGACGTGGCGGTCAATCCCACGCCGGTCGCGGGAAGCGGAGACTGGCGAGTTCATCATCTTCCGTTTGCGATCCATGGGATCTGGGGCCTCTCCGGTTCCTACCTGTGGGTCTACGGAGTGGCCAACGGCGAGCCACGGCTCGCGTTCTTCGATGGTCGGAGCTTTTCGCTGACGGAGTCGCCGGGCCGGATCCATCACCTGCACGGACTCAGCACCGATTTTGTGTACGCGGTGGGAGCGGACGGGCTGATCGCGCGCTGGAACGGATCCCGATTCAGCCGAGTGCTCTCGCCGACCGATACGACGCTCTCGTCGGTGCACGTGGTGTCGGAGGACGAGATCTACGCCTGCGGCGCGGACGACCGGCTCCTCGAAGGGTCGGTGTACGGCTGGTCAGAGGTGCTCGCCGCCGAAGGTTCGCTCTTCAGCGTGCGGAAGTGGAATGGCCGGGTGTGGGTTGCCGGCATGGCGGATGGTGGAGCTGCCGGGCTCTACGAGCTCCAGCGAAACGCGCTTTCGCCCATCGATTTTCAACTTCGTCCGACGAGTCTCCGGGACAATGGCGATGCCCTCCTGGTGAGCGGGTCCTACGGATTGGCGGAGACCCGCGATGGAGCCACGTTTTCTACCCTTTCGCTCCGAAAGTTCTCTGCGGTCGTGCATCACCGCCGACCGCTCTGGACGAGCGAACCCTTCGAAGACGACCCACGTTACGTACAAGACGTGTTTCCCCTTGGCTGACGTGCTTCCTCCCCTCGAACGCTATGAAACCCAGCCGCCGCACCGGCGAGTAGCGTCGGTGGCGCTCGGAGTGACCGCGTACCTCGATGAGCCGCTCCACTGGGCTCGGGGAGGAGCGAGGCGCCTTCTCGAAGCGTTTCTCGAGCGCGTGCCCCGCGAGCGGCTCACGACCTACACGACGTCGATGCTCGCCGACTACCGGACGATCCGTCCGCACGAAGTCGAGGTCCTTGCGCAGGGCCTGTCCGTTCCGGATCAGGTCCGGCCTCGGCACCAATTTCAGTTCCGGTTGGCGGACGCCCCGGGGGCTCCCGAGCTCGGGTTTGCTTACCGCGAGGTGGACCGTCGGCTGGATCGCACCGGGGTGCTTCAGATCGTGCTCCCCCGTTCCTCGGACCCGGCGACCCTGCGGGCGCTGGTGGAGCACCTTGCCGACGAACCGGTCCACTGCGCGATCGCCGGCTACCAGCTGAGCTACCGGGAGGTGGATCGTCCCACCGCGTTCTGGTGGGGCTATGAGTGGGCTCGGCGTTTCGTCGGCGTCGACCTTCAGGATGCCGATGCGCTCGCCTGGGAAGCTCACCGCGGGCTTCCGGGAACCAACTGGCTCACGCTGGTAGGAACGCCATTCCTGCGCCGCTGGAACGTGCCCCTCGGGGAGTGTGTCGGTCGGCTCAACGACGCGAGCTACACCGAGCATCTCGGGGGCGCTCTGTTTCAGGCAGGGCCCGAACCGACCCTCGGCGACCTGAACCAGCTCACCTATCCGTACGTTTATCGCGAGGTGGCACACGCGCTCCAGCCGTACCTCCTGGCGACGCCGCCGGAGTACCTCGGTGGGTTTTATCGGCATCAGGCCACCCAGGCGTGGATGCACCGGTTCATCGATCCCGAAAGCTGGAAATAGGGTCAACGGCCGCGACAGAACGCCTCGACCTGGCGCTTCTGTTCGGCTCCCCACGCTCGGCGCGGGTCGCCGGAGTTCCCGGACCAGAGAAGTGCACTCGGGTATCCACGGTCTCGAATGAGCTCGATCCGAGAGCGGAGATAGCGGGAGGGGTCGGCTTCGCTCGCTTCGAGCTCGGGGTCACGCCACCGGATGTTGTCGAGGCCGGAGCCTCCCATCGACGTGGGAAACTCACCGAGCATGCAGGGCCGAAGCGCGAGCGATCCCTCGGTCGGCAATCGGTGGTGAGTGAGCACCGTGGGGTAGTGATGGCGCTGGTGAAGGTATTGGCCGTCGGCGGCCCAACGCCGGAGTTTTTCCTGAAGGGAAGGGGCCATCCAGTCGAGGTCTGCGCTTTCGAAGCCGACCGTGCTGAGAAACCCGGCGGCCACGATTCGGTCCAGGGCGGCTTCGATCAGCGCGCTCATCTCCCCGGGGTCGACCCAATGGAGACTGGGAAGAAACTCGCGATCGATCTGCACCGGACCTCCCCGAACGCACCACTCGGGTTCGTTGATGACCTCCCACGCGTAGATCGCGTCGGGGACCTCCTTCGATGCGTCGAGGAGCGGGGCGAGGGTTGCGTCGAGAAAAGGGTCGACGAGCGATTCGGCGCCATGGTTTCCGAACACCAGGGCCTTTCGCCCTCGCTTCACGATGCCTTTGCCGACATGGACCGCGGGCTGAAAGAACTCGAAGCTCAGGAGCGATGGGACCAGGCGGACCCCGGTTTGTCGGCACGCCTCGAGCAGCCCGACCAAATCTTCGGCGAAGCGTTCGGGAAGGCGGGGAGGGCGCGCTCCTTCGTGAAGCCGAAGGGTCTTGAACCGGGAGCTTCGAACGATGCGCCGAGCGACGTCGCCGATCCCCACGGCATCGGCGACTGCGTGCAGGGACCCGTCGCCAACGGATACAAACTCGCCCAGAACGTCCGGGTTCTCGCCGGCGGGATAGTTGATGCCGCCAGCAAGAACCCAGATTCGAGTAAAGGTGAGGCCGAGGCGCCGAAGCTCTTCGAGCTGCCGCTTCGTTTCGTCCCAGTCCCGAGGGCCAACGTCACCGCCCCAGGCCGGCGGCCGGGGACCGAAGTCATGGCCGCAGGTGACCCAGGGAAGATTGATCCCGAGTTCGAACGACGTCATCGCCGAAAGGTAAGGGACCGGCGAGTGCGCCGTGTGGCTCGATGTGCGGTGGGACTATGTGAGGTGGGACTATGTGAGGTGCGACTACTCGGCCGGAGTCGTCGACTCCGCGAGCTCGCGGTTCGCCCCGAGGAGCGCGCGGTTCGCCTCGAGGAGCTCGCGGTTTTGCGAAGTGAGGACCTGGTTTTGGGCCTCGAGGCGCTCGACCCGCTCGGTGAGCGCCTGAATCGCGGCGATGGTGATGCCGTTGGCGTCGACAGAGTGAATCTGCCGATCGCTTTGCCCGAGGCCGAAGGCCGCGTGGAAATCTTGCGCCATCGGCCCGACGTGACGGGTTCCGGGCTGTTCGTGGTAGCTCCACTCGGTGACTTCGAGGTTGGCGAGCCGTTCGAGAATCTGGTGCTCGTCCACGGGACGAAAGTCCCGCTTGGCGTCCCGATCGCTGCGCATGTTGCACTCCAGCATGCAGATGCCTTCCGGCGGATAGGGGACACCGGAGCAGCACATGAGCCGGCCTTCACAGAGGTTCGGATTGTTGGCGCAGCCGCGGGCATTGGCGTCTGGGGTCGCATCGCCCGAGGCGTCGGCGGTGGCGTCCGGCGTGGCATCGCTGGCCGCGTCCGAGGCGTCTTCCTCCGCGGCATCTTCGCTTGCGTCCACGGTGGCGTCGTCGGATGCATCGGCGGTCGGCGCATCGACCGTGGCGTCTTCCGCGCTACCGTCGGCTGGTGAATCATCGTCTCCGCACGCGGATATCGCAAAGAGCAGCGCTGCGGAAAACCAAAAGATTAGTTTAGTCATCATTCCTCCGGTTCCACGGTAGCTCGTTTTGGTCGATGAAGCATAGCGAGGCTTGACATCGCTACCTCGGCATCGAACGCTCACCGCACGTTTGCGAGGATGGCGGAATTGGCAGACGCGCCGGATTTAGGTTCCGGTACCGCAAGGTGTGGAG
>JBCCZL010000057.1:0-25235 GCA_039187775.1 Myxococcota bacterium | reverse complement strand
TTGCGCTCGACGGGGGCTCCCTCGAGCGCGCGCGCGAGGCGGGAGTTCCGTTTTGCGTGGCGCTCTTTCCCGGCTTTGACCTCGCGTGGGCGGGAGACCTCGAACTTGCAGACCTGGTGTTGGTACCCGACGCGGAGCTCATTCCGTCGCTGGTATCCCGGAACGTTCCACGAGACCGACTGGAGGCGATCGGTCCGATCGCTCCCGCGGGATTCTCTCCCCCGAACGATCGGGCCGCGCTCCGCGAGTCACTCGACCTGCCGCCCCATTCGCTCTGCCTGGTGCCGGGAGCCCTCGCGGACGGAGTGGGCGTCGAAACCCTGCTTGTCCAGCTCTCCCTCGCCGCGGGGCCGATCGGATTTCTTTTCGACGTCGGTACCGATGCGGAGCTCGCCGACGCACTCCGTGAGCGCGTGCCTCCGCATGGCCTCGACGCCTGGATCTTCGCCGAGGAGCCCGATTCCTATCGCGTGTGGCAGTCCGCGGATGTGGTGATCGGCCGCGCACGGGGGTACGAGGTGGGACGCGCGGTCGGGGTGGGAGCGCCGCTCCTCCTTCTGCCGCCCGGCCGCCTTTCGAGGGACTCGGGTTCGGCGCTCGAAGCCGCAAAGGTCGCGGAGATCGCAGATTCCGTCGTCACCCTCGCGGTGTCCCTCGATCGCCTGCTCGACCCCGAGGCCTTCGACGAGGCGCGGGCCGCGGTGGCGTCCCTGGAAGTGGGTTCGGTCCCGGACCGGCTGGCGAAGGTGGTCCGCGAGCGGTACAAGGAGCACCGCAAAAGCCGGTCGCGGCGCGCCCGGGGCCTTCCCCACGGTCTCGAGCGGCTTTCCGGGGAATCGGAGCGGCGTTCCGGCATGTCATTAGAGGATGGACGATCGAAAGACGAACCCAGAGAGCCACCCGACGCGGAACGAACCGAACGCGAGTCGCTGGACGACCGAATCGAGCGCGAACTCGAGGCGCTCAAAGCGAAGCTCGGCAAAGGCTGAGTTCAAAGGCTGAGTTCAAAGGCTGAGTTCAAAGGCTGAGTTCAAAGGCTGAGTTCAAAGGCATGACCCATGGGAATCGGGCGCACGGAGATTGAAGAAACCGCGGGGATCGTCCAGACCCATCCCGCGGTCACGAAGCTCTCTCGCCTGGCCTTCGATATACTGTCGCGCCAGGGGGAGAGCCAGGCGGTGGTGGTCGGCAAGCCGTACGTGGAACGGAGGGCCGAAGAGCACGGACTCGGTCCCGAGGAAGCCAAGACCGACGGGGGAGATGTTCTCGACATCCTCGAACGGGGCCCCGAAAGCGACCGAGAGCGCGCCGTGGTCAGTGCTCTCGCGGTGGCTGGCTTCGGTACCGCGGTGGCGGCCACTCCGGAGAACGAGCTCGAGACCGTGCGACGATTCGTGCGCCATGCTGACTGGCACGAACTCTCGTCCCCCTATGCGCTCTATGCGTTCGTCGACACGGTTCTGGATCGTGACCTCGCGGCAAAGGTGTGGCGCGAAGTCGGGACGACGTCCCTTGCGGATCAGGCCGACGAAGTGAAGAAGGACAGCGCGGCGCGCCAGGCGATGCGGGTGTCGGTCCTTCGGGCGTCGACCGCGGCGTCGGCCCGAGAGACCATCGCGCATCTTCAATCGGAAAGCGGAGACCCGACGGTGGCGCTCCTCCTCCCGGCGGACCTCGACGGCCAGGGTGCGGTCGTCGCCGGTCGGGTGAGTTCGGTGCGGTCGCTTCGCCTGGAGGTGTTTCGCTGGGTGACTGGGTGGGCGATCCTGAGTTGGCTGGGCCGACTTCTCGGCACGCTGCTCGGGGTCCGACATTTGGGGGAGCTCCGGGTGGTGCGCGGAGGAGTCCACTACCGGCACCACTGGGCGTTCTTGGGACGGACGGTGCGAACCCGGGAAGAGACCTTTACGACGGCGGCGCTCAGCACGATTGGCCGTCGGGCCCGTTACCCGTTTGTGCATACGCTGGTGGGACTCCTTTGCCTCAGCGCGGGGGTTCTCCTCGGAGGATTCCTGGTGTTCGACGGCGTACGAAGCGGCGAGACCTTCATCCTGATGGCGGGAGCGGTGGTGATGCTGCTCGGTGGAGGGCTCGATTTTGCGCTGGAGATTCTGCTTCCGGCGCGGCGGGAAACCGTCGGCATCGACCTCGCGGTGCTGCCGAAGCGTCAGGTTCGGCTCGATCGGGTCGAGGCGCCGGTGGCGGAACAGTTTCTTCAACAGCTTCGCAAGCGGCTTTGAGCGCCCTGCCCGGGACCGTCGGGTGGACCTAGGCTTCCCTCGGCGACGAACACATGATTTTGGGAAAAATTCTCCGGGAGACCGACCTCAAGCCATTTCTTGGTTTTGTCTCACCGGCATTTTTCGACGTGATGCCGAGTCGGTCGATTGCGTCGGTCGCCCGGCAGCTCCTCCGGAACTACCGGGACCGCGAACGCTTCTCCGAGGCCCTCGCCCAACGGCGAAAGACCCTCTCCACGGTGCCGCTGGCGGTGGAGCTCGACGATTCCGCGGGGCCTGACGATTCGGCGGGCTCGGCGAGACCGCCATCGCGGTGGGCCCAACCCGAACACCCCGGTCGCTTCAGTGAAGGGGTGGTCGAGCTCTATTTTCATCAGGTCTACCACCCGGGGCCGGTGCTTGCGGATCTTCGGGCTTCTGCGCTCGTGCCCATCGCCAACGGGTCGGGGTGGCGTCCGGCGCCGGTGTATGCGGAGTGGGAGCCGGACTTCCTCGAGGCGCTCCGCGAGCTCTACCGGGGCTTCTATGCGGGGGACGATCCCGCATTCCGCGCGGCGCTTCGAGCCCTCAACCTTTCGGCTGCGGAGTCCCAGTTCCGACATCACTTTGGCGCCGGTCAAGAAGCCGTCCGATTTCGGATGAGCGATTTCATCGCGACGTTCCAAGAGGTGTTCCTCGTCTGCAAGGACGCACGGGCGACCCTTCCGCCAGGGTTCATCTTCCTCGGGGTCTATCTCGCGGCGATGTACGAAAACCTCGACCGCATCGAAGAGGGGGTCGATGTGCGGTCCCGGTTTGACGTTGTCGTCGGCTCAGAATCGCTGAAGTCGGCGACTTCGGCGGAAGCTGGCGATGCGAGAGCGGACGGGGGATGAAGACGGTCGTCGTAGGTGCGACGGGTTTCGTGGGGCGACATCTCATGCCGTTCCTCGACGGCGCCGGCCACCGGCTCACGGGCACGACACGTCAGCCCGAATCGGCGCGCCGACGCTGGCCGGGGCGAAGCTTTGTGCATCTCGACGTCGTCGATCCAGAGTCGATGCGGAGGGCGCTCGCCGGTCAGGATGCCGCGGTGTACCTCGTTCATTCGATGGCCGACCGGGGGGACTACGAAGTGCGCGAGCGCCGCACTGCCGAGGCGTTTGCTGGCGCGGCAAAGGAGGCGGGCCTTCGCCGGGTGGTGTACCTCGGGGGGGTTCGGCCTCAGGGAGAGCCCTCCAAACATCTTCGGAGTCGCCTTTCAACCGGAGCCGCGCTTCGAGCCGGCGAAGTGTCCACCATCGAGCTTGGGGCTTCGATGATCATCGGGGCGGGGAGCGCGAGCTTCTGCATCGTTCGTGACCTAGCGACCCGCCTTCCCGCGATGGTGCTTCCTCGCTGGCTTCGACACCGAACCCAGCCGATCGCTCTCGATGACGTTTGCGCCGCGATCGACAGGGCGCTCCGCCTCGACCACCGGACGAGCGGGGTCTACCCCATTCCGGGCCCCGAGGGGCTGACCGGAGTGGAGATTCTACAGCGGGTGGCCGCGCTCGAAGGAGTTCGACCGGTCACCGTGAGCGTGCCCTTGGTGAGTCCCCGGCTCTCGAGTTTTTGGATCCAGCTCGTGACCCGTGCCGACGCTCGGGTGGCGTCTCAGCTCGTCGAGGGCCTCACCTGCGATCTCATGGCGGAAGGCGAGACGTTTTGGAAGTTCATGCCCGACCATCGACTGATGTCGTTTGACGAAGCCGCCCGACGCGCTCTGGAAGTCGAACGCCAGGAGATCGCCGCGCCCGCGCGAATGGCCGAACGGCTGGTGCGAATGGTGTCGCTGTCGCCACCGCCCCCCGAGGGTTGATCCCAGCTCGGCGGGGGCGGACGGATCATTCGGACCGTCGGGACTGTCGCCGGCGAAACCGCAGCATGCCGAGGAGAGCGACCGCGAGAAGGCTGCCCGTTTCCAGAGCGCCCGGATCCGCCGGCGGGCCGCCGGCGCTGCACCCATTCTCATCGCAGAGGTGGTCGTCCGGGTCGATCCACTCGTCGTTGCAGGTGCTCTCGCAGAACGAGGTGCTGCCGGCGCCGAGGTCGAAGCAGCGAAAGGTCGGCTCGACGACGCAGAACTCATCGCAGCCGTCACCGTTGATGGTGTTTCCATCGTCGCACTCTTCGCCGGGGCCGCGTCGGCTGTCTCCACAGACGATCTGGCAGGACGAGGTCCCTTCGTCTTCGAATACTCGCATCCGGGTGCTTTCGCAGACGCAGTCGTTGCCGCCGACGGTGTTTACACACACTTCGCCGACGCCGCAGCCGTGGTTGCCCTGCGCACACTCATCGATGTCAAGGCAACCTTCGGCAGACCATTGATAGGTTTCGGGGCACCGACAGTAGAGTACTTCGTGTCGACAGTGGCAGACATTGGCGCTGACTTCGAGGCAGTCTGGCGCATCGCAGCTCGCCGGACAGTCGCACACCCGATAGTCACCTTCGTCGATGCACACCCCTTCTTCACCGCAGGTGAGCCCCGCTTCTTCGCAGGCGGTGGGCGGAGGCGCGCACCCCGTTCCGCCACGGCTCTCCAAACGACCGTCACCGATCGGAGTCTCCGGCCGACAAACACAGTCGACCGTGCTCCCATCCGCCGAAAGCTCGCATTCGGCACTGGGCGCGCAGAGGTCGCAATGGATCGGCTCGGCCGACGGCTCGCACTCGATGCTCACGCGCTCCTGATGCACCCGACCCATGCCAAACGCTACGATGAATAGCCGGTCGCCGTGGAGGACCAGGGTTTCGACCTCGATCGTCTCTCGGCTGTCTCCGAAATATCGAAGGTCCACCGCACCGTCCGAGTCACACCCGAGCGTGGACGGCTCGGCGGGGCAGTTGCCGGCCACGATCGAGATCCCCGCCCCCGCTTCGTAGAGATCCGCGCCGACCCATCCGTGGCTCGCGCGGACCCGAACTCGGCCCGTGCAGGTCGAGATGTACGACATCCAGGCATCGGTGCGGTTGGGCCGTGGATTGCAAGTAAGACCGCCCGCCCGGAGGTCGACCACATAACTCCGATCGGTCACCGGCGCCGCGTAGTGGCAAGACGGGTTTTCTTCGGTGCTCACGTCGGTGACCAGGGGAGGCGGAAAGTCGGGAGGAAGGGCTCCCGAGCCCGCGCCGGAGTAGGTGGACGGGAGGCACGTGGCCCGAAGCTCGACGGACCCTCGGCCCAGCACCCGAAGGAGACCCGACGGAGGAACTCGGAGGGTGGTGGGGGTGACCCCGCATCCGAGCTCCGGCTTCGGTGCGGGGAGGTGCCGGTCCCCCGGGTCGTGCACCCCGATGATCACGTTTCGGACCGAGCCGTCGAGGGATCGCGCTTCGATACGAGTGAACTCGCTGAGGCACGAGGTGCGATACGCGAGAAACCGGTGGGGACCGCTGCCGAGCGCGCACGCGGATTCCATCGCCCGGCCGGTGGCTGTCGCGAAGTCGAGCGCAACCCACTGTCCATCGGGAAGGTCGATCGGATGCTGGTGCGCGGTGTCCGAGGTTCCGCGGCCCGCGCTCGGGGTCGCCACGCATCGGAAGCTCGGGCCTGCGGGCGGGGAGTTTCGGATGTCTTCGCAGATCGGCTGAGCCATTGGGCACGACGCGAATCCGAGGGCGCACTCGTCGATGTCTCCGGCGAAGCCGGGCGAGGGAGCCCCGGAGCCGAGGGCGATGTCTGCGATTTTGTCCCCGTCGAAGTCGCCAAGCTCGTAACCATTGCTGTAGCCGTCGCCATCGGAGTCGAGCGGTGCGACGGTTTCGTACCAGCGCGAAATCTGGACAGCGGTGCGATAGTCGGGGTCCCCCGGAACCGCGCCGGACGGGGGATATCGCTCGGCCTGAACGTCGGCGCCGAAGGAATTGAGGCACGGCTGGATCCCGCATCCGGGCTGGCCTCCGAGAGAGCTCAGGTGGCAGGTTCGGCAACCCGCAGCCTGGTTTGGCAGCTCTCGAAGCCGCGCTTCATAGGCAGTGGCGGAGCTTGGCGTGGTTGACGCTAGGCACACGAGCGCGAAGAGGGTTCGATGAGACCACATCGAACGTTAGAGAACCGGGTCCCCGGTTGTGAACAAAAAAAATGCTGGCTAGGGAAACGTGAGGTCAGGAGCCGTGGGGACACGGGATGGCGGCGGAGTCTCGGATGCGATCTGCCCGGCTAGAAGTCGGACCAGTTCCTCGAGCTGCCCCTCCGATAGAGTCATTTCGATCGTGAGCTCGGAGCGGTCGGCTTCGATCCGTGCGCGGTCGAGGAGAGGCCCAAGCGGGCTCAGGCGCAATAGCGGGATCGCGGAGGCGCGCTCTACGAGAGCCTGAAGATTCGCCGAAAGGGCGGCCGCGGCATCGCTGGTCTCCGTCAACACCCGCGCCTCAAGCCGAGGCTCGGCATCGAGGTCGAGTGCGGCTCCCACCGCGTGGGCCGAGCTCAGGGCGGGCGATTCGCCGAGGGCGCGGAGCCGCTCGTGGAGACTCCTTCGCCAGGTGGGAGGAATCCGTGCGGCGGCAACGATCGAGCCTCGGCCTTCCATTCGACGATAGAGATCGCGCAGCACGGGGTCGGCGCCAAAGGCCGGGGCGGTACGCCGAGCTACGGCGAGAACGTCGTGGATCGTCGCTTCCGAGCCGGCCACCACCGCTGCGCCCAGGAACACCACCCGCGATGCGGGGAGCTCCGTGGACGACTCCAAAGCCGATTCCGAAGCCGATTCCGAAGCTGATTCCGAAGCTGATTCCGAAGCTGGGCGAGGAGCGGACAGCAGGAATCCGGGGACCCCATCGATCTCGGTCGGAACGACGGTTCCGCCTTCGTCTTCCAGAAGCGCCCGCGCGCAGGCGGCGAGGGCGGCCCGATCGGTCGCCCCAAGGCCGAGGATCCCCGCGTGGTCGAGAGCCCCGTGATCTCCCGGGCTCGCAAACAACACGAGCTGGTCCAGCATCTCGAGCGGGTCGCGCGTGCAGGTTTCCGAGCGTAGGGCCGGCGGCCCGAGGATCCGCTCGAAGGCCGGCGAGGCCCGGACTTCGGAAAGATCGATGGTAATCATCGCGGCGGCTCGAGCCGGCACCGCGTCCACCGGGTCGGACGGGAGGGTCGGAGCGCCGGAGTCCACCCAGACCGCGATCGCCACGGCGGCACCGGTTCCGACAAAGAAAGCAATGGCCGCCCGATTCATGGCTTCTCCCCGTCATCGTAGCGATTCATCCGAATGCGTGCTGACATCGAGACGGTTCAAGCTGTCCGCAACCCTGGACGGAACCCCGATGTGTGATACCATCGCACCTATCACCCAAGCGGTGTAGGAGTCCGGTCAGACTGTTGGCGGGCTCCGGAGCTCTGCTCCATCTTTCCACGGTACACGTATCTTGGATGCCTAACATGGACGCCCGCCCCCACGTCCTAATTCTGAGCAAAGACCCCGTGCTGCGGGGCCTCCTTGGCCACTTGCTCGGCCACGAGCGCTTCTGTCCTTCGGAAGCGTCGTCGATGGAGGAATTGCGCGCGTGCTGCACCCAGCCCGAGCGAGCTCCCGAGCTCATTTTGTTGGATGCGGTCGACAGCGGAGAGCTCGCGCAGGAGCTCCTGGCGGACGCGTGGAGAATCCTCGGCGACGTGCAGCCTCCGCTGGTGGTGCTCGCGGGGAGTACGACCGACGCCACCGTCACCGACCATGCTTTCATCGACCGGGTGCTGTGGATGCCGATCTCGAGCGAAACCCTCCTCGACCAGGTCCGCTACCACCTGACGGTTCGGCCCCGGCGGGCGATGAGTTCGGGCGTCCAGATTCGAGTTCCCGCTTCGGAGTCCGACGACTCCGTCGACGACGTCGGGTGAGACGCTCCGCTGACTCATTTCGACCTCCGCTGCGAGGACGAACGCTCGTCGTGGCGCTTGCGGTGGCGGGCTTCTTTGGCGGCTGCACCAAGTTTCAGCTCGTCGATGTAGTCATGGCCTCCGCCTATCGGCCGGACGACCATCGAAGCATCGATGTGGGCCCGTATCAGCTCCTCGCGGGAGACTTTCACTGCCATGTGTCGCCCCCGGATGTGCCTTCCCATGTCGATCGGAACCTCCAGGAGACGGTGGAGCTTGCGGCCGAGGAGAACATCGACTTCCTCGTGCTGACCCCTCACATCTGGGGCCAGTTCTACGCCGATCCGCAGCTTCGCGACTTCGCGTTGGATGCACTCGACGCCCTCGAGGCGAGCGCGCCGGAGACGGATATCCTTCTCACTTACGGCTTTGAGTACTCCACCGGGCGCGGGCATGCATCGATGGGCTTCGCCGATCTCGACGAGGTGCTTGCGGGGGTGTCACCCGAGGAGTTCGCCGCGAACCCCGACCTGTTCTTTCAGCGATGGAACGAGCGCGGTGGCCTCATCGTGATCAACCATCCGCTCCTCACGCCGACGCGGTCGCTCGTCGCGAACGCGCGCTGGAATCTCTCTTGGCGGCCCTGGACGTCGTTTGGGCCCCACTCCGCGGACATTCGATCGATCCATCGGCGTGCGGTGGGCTACGAAGCGGAGAACAGTGCGGTGACCCATCTTCGAGATGAGTTCCTCGTCGCTCGCCCGCACTCTTCGCGCCGTGCGGTGCTTCGTCTGATGGATCGAACAATGCTCCGGGAACGGCGGCGCCTCGTTCCGATCGGAGGCTCAGACAGCCATAGTCATCATCTGCGCGCGGTGACATTCGTCTTGGCGACCGAGCGGTCCCTCGCGGGCGTTCGGGCCGCGGTTCAGGCGGGTCGGGTGTGCGTTCGAGATCCCGCCGCCTGCACCCTCGAAGCTTCCGCCGATGGAGGACCCTACCGGCCGTTGGGGAGCGCCCTCCGGGCCGAGGAAACCATACGGGTTCGCTGGAGAGCCGGTGCGGGAACCCTGATTGCCGGCGGGCGGGAACATCCGTTTGAGACCGAGTTGGAGCTCCCAGCTTCGGAGGAGTGCACGATCGTCCGGGCCGAGACCAGCGCTGGGGCGTCGGGCCCGATCTTCGTCAACTGTGCGTTTGCCGAGGGAGCGGACAGCTAGCCCGCATCGGGCTAGTTGGCGGCGATTGCAGTGTCTGAGCTGGAACGGGTTCGGTCTGATAGTCTGTCGGCGATGACCGCCTCGGACGAGCTCGATCGAGCCTCCCAACTGCCCCGGGCAGGGAGCACCTTTGCTGGGCGGTTCTCCCTGGTTCGCCGTCTCGCCGCGGGAGGGATGGGCGCGGTCTTCGAAGCAACCGACGCCGCGGGAACCGCGGTGGCGATCAAAGTCCTCCATCCGGAGCTGGCTTCCGACACGGAGATTCGACGCCGGTTTCGTCGAGAGTCGTCGATTCTCGCCGCGATCGATCACCCGGGCGTGGTCCGAATCCTCGACATGGGCACCGACGATCGAGGTCGCTCGTTCACCGTGATGGAGCTCCTGCAGGGGGAAACCCTCGCCGAGTGGATGGAGCGATCCGGAGCGCTGTCCCCGGAGGAACTTCGCCCGGTGGTGCATCAGGTGTGCGATGCCCTCTCGGCGGTCCACGGCCACGGCGTGGTCCACGGGGACCTGAAGCCCGCAAACCTGTTTTTGGTAGAGGAGGGCGAGGGTCGGGTGGCGAAACTCGTCGATTTTGGGCTTTCGAAGGTTCACGGCCTCGACCGGCTGACCCGGACGGGTGAAGTGATCGGTACGCCGGCGTATATGGCTCCGGAGCTTCTCACGGGAGACGGGGTTCCCGACGGGCGGGTGGATACCTATGCCCTTGGGGTGATCCTCTACGAGGCGCTCGCGAACGCCAAGCCGTTTACCGAACGGAACCCGGGAAAGCTGATGTTCGAGATCGTGATGGGGAAGAACATTCCGTTGACCCAACACGGCGTCGCGCCGGAGGTCGCGGAGGTCGTCGAGCGCGCGATGGCGGCGAGCCGGGACAAACGCTTTCCGACCACCAAAGAGCTGGGCGATGCCTTCGAGGCGGTGAGCCAGTAGTCCGTTTCGATCGCGTCGACGACTCGCCCGGGACGATCGGCAACGGCGGCGTTTCTCGCCAGGAACGCTCGTTCGCTGTCGGTTGATTCTCACGCCTAGCTTCGCTACACGCGGACGGTGCCTTGGCGAATGATGATCCTTCGCGACAGCCGGGTTCTTGCCCGGTGCGATGAACGCGGTGACCTTCAGGTGGAGTCCGGGCGGGTCGAGATTCGGTACCGTCCGACCGACGGGAAGGCGTATCGCGCGGCCGAGCGAAATCTCTCCCCGGCGAACGATTCGGAGATCTTTCCCGACGACCACTGCGTCGACGCGCAGCCGGTCGAAAACAAGAAAGCCGACAAGAAACCCAGTCGAGCCAAGAAGAAGAAAAAGGCGGCCGCGGGCGTGCTTCCCACAAGCGCGGCGCCGGGTGAAGTGGTGGCGTATACCGATGGCGCCTGCAGTGGAAACCCCGGGCCGGCGGGGCTCGGAGTAGTACTCCTCGACGGGGAGGAGCGGCGCGAACTCAGCGAGTACTTGGGAACGGCCACGAACAACGTCGCCGAGCTGACGGCCATCCTTCGTGCCGCGGAAGCGATTCGCGACCCGAGCGCGCGGGTTCGGATCCTCACGGACAGTCAGTACGCGATCGGAGTGCTGACCAAAGGATGGAAAGCCAAAGCCAATAAAGCCCTCGTCGCCGATACGAAGGCGGCGCTCGGCCGGTTCGACAACGTCGAGGTCTTGTACGTGCCGGGTCATGCGGGCGTCGCGCTGAACGAGCGAGCCGACGAGCTCGCGGTCGAGGCGGTGAAGAGCCGATCCTGAAGCGGCCCCGCTCTTTAGGGTTAGGCCTTTGCGAACGCTTCGGCCGCTTCCCCGAGGCGCACGAACCGATAGCCATGGGCCCGCAGCGTATCGAGGGCCGCGCGGAGCGATGCTTCCTTGTCGTCGGCGCTCCGCCGAAGGTCCGGCTGGTGCGGCGCGAGAAACTCCAAATGGTCGCGCGCGGTGTCGGCGAGGTCGATGCCGTGGAGCTCGAGGTTTACGAGCGGTCGGCCGACGATCATCCGGGTCAGCATGCGGCTCATCGTCGGGGGCGAAAGGACCACCGACGTGCCGATGTAGGGCAGGCGGGTGCGTCGGGTCACGCCGATCGGAAGCTCCAGGGTTCCGCCTCCGCGCCGATAGTAAGGCCGGCGAACGCGGTAAGGATCGGCCGGGGCGGACAGGACCGCCGGAGTGTCGACGAGGCTTTGGCTCCGCCGACCCCGAAGCCGAATCGCCCCGATCGCGGTCGTCTTGGCGGCGTAGTAGGCGGGGCACGGAAAGACGCTCGAGTCGTAGCCCACGCCGAGGTCGGCGAGCACCTCGAACACACGATCATTGATCGTGTATCCCGGGGCGCGAAAACCGGTCGGTGCCTCGCCGGTCGCGTGTTCGATCGCTTGGATACCGCCAGCGATTTCAGCGCGGATCGTTGCGCGGTCGCAGCGGCTCAGATCGTAGCGATGGTTGAGGCTGTGGTTGCCCACCTCGTGGCCGTCCCGATGGAGCGCGGCTACCGCGTCGCGGTTTTCGGGTCGTGCGAGGTCCGCGCCGATGGCAAAGAACGTGGCGGGGATGGCCTCGTCGGAGAACAGCCGGGCGAGCCGAGGCACCGCGCGGTCGTAGATCGCGTGCTTGGCCTCCGCGCGGACTTCGAGACCGTGAATCGCTGCGTAGCAGTCGATCTCGTCGAGGTCGACGGAGACGGCGCAGAGCCTCATCCCTTGATGCGGATCGCCACAAAGAGCTTCCCCAGGTCGGTCATCACCCGGGGAACGCGCCGAAAGAGATGGATCGAGGGAGCGCGCTTTTCGAGCACCCGAACCGGGATCTCGGTGTTGCGAATGCCTCCGCGTTCGGCGCGGATCACGAACTCGCTCGCGAAGAGGTCCTTGTCGACGAGGCACGATCGGGCGATCTCGACGAGCGGCACCCGACGAAACGCCTTGAGTCCGTGGGTGTCGGTGCCCTTGAACCCGAGGGTTACCCGAAGCATGCCGTTGATGACCACGCTCGCCGCGTGGCGCATGATCGGGCGTTCATCGCTTGCGCCTCCCATCAGCTTCGAGCCCACCACGAGATCCTTGTCGTTGGTCTCCAAGATGGCCATCGCGCGACGATAGAAGTCGGTGTCGCAAAGATCGATTTCGTCGCAGATCACGAATTCGCCGGTCGCTTCGAGAATGCCGCGGCGAAGCGCCTTGCCGTAGTTGGGCTCACCGAGGCTGAAGTACTTCACCTGTTCGAAGCGATCGGACAGCTGCTGGGCAATTTCGACGGTGCGGTCGCTCGATCCGTTCTCCGCGAGGATGAGTTCGTAGGGCCAGTCGAACTCGGTCAGCCGGTCGACGAGATCGACCACTGCGGTCTGAAGGATCGCTTCCTCGTTGTAGACGGGAATGACGATGGTGACGCGCGGCTCGACCGCTTTTTGGGGGTTGCCGTCCATGGCGGGCGGAGTGTTGTGGATGGCCGCAGGCTCCGTCAAGGCGGCGGCTTCGACCGCGGTGAGAAGGGCCTCGGTGTCATCGAGGTCCAGCTGCACCGAGGGGGCGTTCGCGGCGATCACCGCCGACCGGCCTTCATCGACCCGGAGGGGGGAGCGGTTGGCCGCCCGAATCGTCACCGCACCCCGGGTCACGGTGAGACCCCAAAGCCGATTCTCGGTGTCGAACGAAAGCGAGCCGCTTCCGAGAAGCCGTTCGACGATCAGTGCGTCACTTCGTGCCGCGCCGCCGGGGCCGGAAAGGCGACGCCGGAGTGGGGGATCGACCTCGCGGCGAACCCGGATCTCGGTGAGGAGTGCGTCGCCCCGCGCCCGCTCGAAGTCGGTGACCGCGAGCGCGCGTTCGACGTGCAGCGTCCGTGGCTTGCCGTTTGGGGATGGGTGGCCGTCCGCGTCATAGCGTCGGCCCCAGTCCCAAAATCGGTAGGTCACCCCGCGGCGCCCGGGGAGCACGCGCTGGGGCTCCACCAACGTGACTCCGGCCCCGATGGCGTGGGGAATCCCTGCGTCGATCACGAAAAAGTCCCCGGGTTCGACGGGTACGAAGGTGAGGTGATCGTCCACGCCCCGATCCTCTTCGAGTGCCTTTCGAAGTTGCGCTTCCGTCGCATCGGGGGTGAGTCCGATATAGATTCCTGCGCCTTCTTCGCGTTCGAGGATGTACCAAGACTCCGGTTTTCCCGACTCATCGTCGGCGAGGGCCGCGTCGTCGTCGCGCGGATGGATCTGAACCGAGAGGGGAGCCGCGGTGTCGAGGAGTTTGACGAGGAGGCCGGTCCCTCCGCTTTCGGCCTCCTCGCCGAGCATCGACGGTGCGGCGCGAAGGAGCGTCGAGAGGTCGCGGCCGTCATCGACCTCCGACGGGAAGTCCGGCTCGATCGAGATCTCCCAGGATTCACCCACCACCGACGGAACGAGTCCGAGGGATCGTTTGTATCGATCGATGATCTTGGTGCCGCCCCACGGCGTGCGGGTTCGGGGCGTGAAGTTGTCCGGCGCGAGCAGAAGGGCCGAGAAGCTGCAGTTTTTTTTGTCCACGGGGCCCGGAAGGATAGGGTCCTACATGTAGGTACCCGTCTGACCTCAGGAGAACTATGGCCTATTCAGGGAAAGAGCGCCGCATTCATCGGGTGTTTGTCACGCGAAACACCGAGTACCACATTCGCCGCGACGAGTGCGTGGGGGTGAAGGACCGGCGAACCGGCCAATGGCTTCGGGCCCACCTTGCGCTTCGAAGCCGAGTTTCCGGCGCGATTCGTTTCAACCGGGAGGGCGGCGTGATGCCCAACCCGGGCAGTCCTCGGGTCGGGGACTCGCTGTTCTTCCAGGCGGCCGGGCGCGACCTGGTGACGAGTTCGATCCTCGCCGTCGAACGCCCCCCGAAGGTTGAAGTCGGAACCTACGAAATCTGATCGGGTCGTCGACCCCCAGCCGTGGATTATCCGAGGCCCGTCGAAGACTGGTTTTCTGGAAAGAGCGTGGGATAGAGATCCGCTTCGGGAATCGGTTCTCCGTTCCGAAGGACCCGGTCGAGCTGGATCGCGCCGTTGCCGGTCGTAATGCACACGCGTCCTTGGGAAACGAACGCCTCTCCCGGGGCGAGCGCGGCGAGTCGGGGGCCACGGCGGGCGGTCGAGACTTCGAACGTGCCCTGTTCGGTGCGGAAAAGCGCCCCACCGTCCGGCTCCCAGGCCGCATGAATCAGCCGAAGAATCGAGGCCGATGATTCCTTCCAATCGATGGACAGGCTCTCTTCGTTTCGAACGGGTGCGGAGGTCGCGTCACCGGACTGCCTGCGTTCGTCGAGCGGCGCGCCGCGCTCGATCGTCCGAAGCGTTTCGACGAGAAGCCGAAGGCCGAGCCGATCGCATCGTCGGCCAAGGCTGCGAGCGGTTTCGTCGGCGGTGAGGGGGAACCGCTCCTGTCCGAGGATCGGTCCGGTGTCGTACTCCTCGTCGAGCCGGAACACCGATACTCCACCTTCGGTGTCGCCCGAGCGCACCGTCCAGAAGGTCGGGTCCGGTCCTCGCCATCGCGGGAGGAGCGACGGATGGAGTCCGATGAATCCCTTCTTCGGAAGCGTCAGGATCGCGGAGGGGATGCGCCGGGGGAAGAAGAAGGTCACCCCGACGTCGGTGTCCGCCGACCGGAGCGCCGCCACGACCTCCGACGAGTCGAGGGCCGGGCGAGCCAGGCAGAGCGCATTTCTTCCCAGCCGACGGCGGACGCGGCGAGTCCCCGGCGCACGTCGGTATCCGTTAGCGGCGACGGTGAGCTGGAAGCCCTGTGCTTCAAGGACGAGGGCCCCGATCGGCAAGCCCAGGTAGAGGATTTTCACCGCCGTGCTATACACCGCCTTCCTGTGAGCGAGAAACCACCCAAGACAATCCGGGTCGTCGCGGCGGTGATCGAGCGCGATGGTCGCTACCTGATCACTCAGCGCCGGCCCAATGCTGTCCTCCCGATGCTGTGGGAATTCCCCGGGGGCCGCTGCGAAGAGGGCGAGTCGGATGAAGAAGCGCTTCGTCGCGAAGTCGACGAGCGCCTTGGCGCGCAGGTGAACGTGGCGGAGCGATGGGTCTCCTTTACCTCGGCGACCTACGAGAAGTACACCGTCGACTTCTATCTCTACGAGTGCGAGCTCCTCTCCGATGCGCTGTCGTGTCGCGCGGTGCACGATTTTCGCTGGGTCCGGTCGGACGAGTTCGACAACTACGATTTTACTCCGGTGGACGAAGCGTCCATCAACCAGCTGCTTGGAGAGACGTGATGCGAAGCGTGTTCCTTTTGATGGTTTGGCTTCTGGCACTTGGTGGCGGATGCGGTTCGGAGGAAGCGGTCGCGCCGGAGGGCACCGGTGCATCGGCGAACCCCGAAGCTGCGGAGGCGCCCGCTTCGTCGGAGGAGGCGTCGAACGAGGAGGCGTCGAACGAGGAGGCGTCGAACGAGGAGGCGGGCGAAGAAGCCGAGGGGCCCGCGCCGCTTCGAGTGGCGGACGACGGAAGCCGAGTGTTTGGGTCGGAACTCGATGACACGGTTGCACTCACGTCGCTCGAGGATCTCCTTGCCTCACCGGACGAGTACCACGGCGAGGTCGTAAAGACCGAAGGCGAGATCGCCGCGGTCTGTCAGACGATGGGTTGTTGGATGGAGCTCCGCCCCGACGCGGAGGGACCGGCGGTTCGGGTGCCGATGGCGGGGCACAGTTTCTTCCTTCCCCGCGACGTTTCCGGAAAGACCGCCACCGTGCAAGGCACGGTCGAGGTTCGCGAGCTTGACCAGGCCACCCAGGAGCACCTCGAGTCCGAAGGTGCGTTGGCGGCTGCGCAAACGCTGGGCATCAACGCGACCAGCGTCGTCGTCCGGTGAACGACATCCCCACCGAGTGCCCGACGTGCGGCACGAAAGTTATCGAGGGGCGTACCCGGTGTCACGCCTGCGGTCAGGTGTTCGGGGAGGACAATCGATGCCCCCACTGCCACGCGTTGGCGGCGGCGGTTCAAACCTCGAGAGGGCTCACCTGCGCGGCGTGCGGAGGGCCGAGGGAAAGAAAAGAAGGCACGGTGGTGATCGGGGGAGGGGGGCGCGCGGTCGTGCACGCAGGCAAGCCCTCGATCGCGCCCGCGTTGGGTCCAGTGACGGCAACCAGCGCAGGGAGAGCCGGGTCGGCGGCGCTCCGCCTCGGGGGCATGGGCTCGGTGGGCGTCGGGGTGATGAGCGCCATCATTCTGATGCTACTGCTTCAGGGAGCGCTTGGGCTGGCGCTCGCGATTCTGCTCGGCGGTTTTTTCGTGGGCGCAGGAGCCCTCGCGCTCCGCGCCGGGGCGAAGGCGGGGATCCACGTCGACGAGAAGGCGAAGACCGCGCGCGAGCTTCAGATTCTCGAGCTCGCCGAGGGGAGCGAGGGCGATCTCACGGTGACCGAAGTCTCGCGGAAGCTTCAGATCGGCATGGCCGAAGCCGACACCGCGCTCACGGCCATGGCGGATGGAAGCCGGGTGGGAGTGGAGGTCGATCCCAACGGGGTCGTCCACTACGTGTTCCGCGAAATCGGAGCGCAGCGGCCGGCGGACCAACCTCGCGTACGGGTGGATCCCATGTCCGACCGGGCGGAACTCGACGAGTTCGAAGAGCGCCTTCGCGCCAGCCAGGAAAAAAAGCGCGCCGCCGACCAAAGCCCATAGTCTCGACGTCCTTACATGCGGGTTTCTGATGATTGCCGGGGTTACGCGGCGGGTCCGCTAGCGTCCGCTTCCACGACGCACCGGATCAGTGTCATTTCACCCGTCATGAAGCCTGCGGCTCGCTCGCGGAATCTACGAAAATGAGGGGAGTTCTGGTGTTCGGGCCCGTCAAAACGTTTTACAAAAACCGCATTGGCGTGGATCGGGCGTTCATCTCGGTTTCACCCCAGCCGGGCACGGATCACGCACCGGGTCAGTCGCTTCGTCGTTCATCGCGCTTTTTTGCAACCATGTCGTGACCGCGGAAGAAGCTCCGAGTGGGTTCATGCACTCCTCTTGATCGGGATGTGCATGCGAGCTTCCACGCGCCGAATCGAGGCTTCGAGAGACGAAGAATATGGAATTCGAGCGAGGCCTGGAGTGGTCCGCGAGCGTCGAGGACCGTCCGATCTCGTGACCGCACTCGGGGAATTCACGGGAGTTTCTCGGTAGGTGACAATGCGGTCATCGAAGTTCGACCCTACCGCGAGCGCCTACATACGATGGGTTCGGAGGTGTCCGAAGCTGTCACGCGAGGAGGAGCACCGACTTGCCGTCGCGGCCCTCGAGGGAGATGCACAGGCCGCGAACCGCCTCGCGGAAGCGAACCTCCGGTATGTCGTCGCCATCGCGGTTCGATATCGGCGACACAGTGTGCAGTTGTCCGAGCTTATCTCCGAAGGAAACCTTGGCCTCGTGACCGCGGTGCAGAAGTTCGATCCGGAGCGTGGGACACGGTTTGTGACCTACGCGGGCTATTGGATCCGAGCGTTCATTCTCGATCTGATCGTCCGTTCGACGACCATGGTTGGAGCGGGGGCAGGTCCCTTTGGAACGAAGGTGTTTTTTCGTCTTCGGCGGGAACGCGCGCGAATCTCGAACTTCGTCTCGGATAGAGATGAGAAGAATCGGCTCTTGGCCGCCCGTTTCGGGATCCCGGTCGAACAGATGGAGCTGTTCACCCACCGCATCGACCACGGCGACATGTCTCTCGATGCGCCGGTCTACCGCGACTCCACGATGACCTTGCTCGACACGCTCACGGATCCGCAGGATTCCGATCAGGAAACGGAAGCCTTCAATCGGCAACGAGACCATGCCGTCCGCCGACAGCTCGAAGACGCGCTGGCAGCACTTGATGAGCGGGAGCGGTTCATTGTCGAGCAGCGGTACCTCGTAAACGATGCGATGTCCCTGGCTGCTCTCGGCCGGATGCTTGGCGTAAGCCGGGAGCGAGCACGGCAACTCGAGATCCGAGCGAAGCGGAAACTCAAGAAGCAGCTTCGTGGCCTCGAGCAGTTCGCCGTCGATCCCTGAGTAAGGTTCTCCGGTCCAGGTAGTCGACCGACCACCATCGGAGAATCTGGCGTATACTCTGCGCGATCGATGCGCGACTTCGCCGAAGAGCACTTCTTGAGGTACCAGCACCGTCGGCAGCAAGAAGGCGTCGTCCAGGTATCTGAGGCCAAGGTGGTCGGCGGTTCCGGCGTGGGAGTCGCTCATCTAAACATCGGCGTTGCCTATGACGACGTTGCGCTTCCCAACTGGGTATTGATTCGGAATCGAGTGGATGCTGCAACGAGCGCGTCGGTGGACGTCGGAGCCGGGGCTTTCGTCCATCCCGGGCACGCGGGCACCGCACACGTGTGCGCGGAGGGCGTCGCGGGCCGCTATTCTGGGCGCGGACCATTTGCTCTCGAGGCGGTATCTATCCCCGGGGGAATCTACCGGGCCCAAGTCGAGGAGTTCGGACTCGGGGGTGCGGACCTCGGGCCGCTGCACGCGGGCCCCTTCTTCGACCCGATGGTGAATTACTTTGTGTCGTCGTTGTTCGACGAGACCACCGCGGGGGGGGCGCGCGGCGAGCTGTTTGCCGACTACTTGGTCATGGCCCTCACTCGCGCGTTGCTCCGCCGCGCGGGATACCTGACGGTGTTGCCCAAGGTCGCGCGCCTCGATGGCACCCGACTAACCCGGCTCTCGGACTTTGTTCGGGCTCGGTTGGCCGAGCCGCTCGAACTAGCAGACCTTGCGGCGGTGGTCGGAATGACTCCAATGGAGTTTGCACGCGCATTCAAAGCAGCGATGGGCCAGTCGCCATGGCAGTATGTGATCGCCTTGAGATGCGAGCGTGCCGCAGAGCTCTTGGCCCGCTTCGGTCATCCCGCGTCTCTCGCGTTTGTGGCTGCTCAGTGCGGCTTTCATGATCAGAGCCACTTGACGCGTCACTTCAAACGCCAGATCGGAGTGACGCCTGGGGCATTCCGCAAGAGTCTACGCGTTCGCTAAATCGACAGAGATCCTCTCTCTCTTAAACCGAGCGCCGTGCTCCAGGTTCTTTCTGGCCGCCTCGCCCTACGAATCCCAAGCCGCCCTACGAATCCAAGCCGCCCTACGAATCCAAGCCGCCCTACGAATCCAAGCCGCCCTACGAATCCAAGCCGCCGTCTTGCCGTGGCACGTCGGTACTGCGAACCCCCGACTCACGACGGTAGGCGCCAGGGGTCATACCGACCCGCTCGCGGAACGCGACGGTAAAGTGGCTCTGGGAGGAAAACCCGCACGACATCGCAATGTGGGACAGCGAAAGCTCGCCAGACACGAGAAGCTGGCGCGCGCGGGCCACCCGGCGGTCGACGACGTAGCGTGATGGCGACACGCCGATCGCGGCCTTGAACGCTCGACCGAAATGCGCCTTGGAGAGACCGGCGGCCGCCGCCAAGTCGTCGAGCCGAACCCGTCCGGTCAGCTGCTGCTCGACCAACTCCAGCACGCGATGAAGACAGGGCCCTCGGAGAGCGATTCCTTTCCGTCCGATTTCCGCGACGGCCAGTCCCGCGAGGAGAGCGTCCACCGTTGCGTCTACCACGGGCGGGTCTGCATGGGCTGCGTGTTTCATCCGGAGCAGGAGGCCGCGGCAGAGGGGATCTCGGAGCGGGGCACAGTTCTCCGCTCGGGCGCGAAGCAAGCGGAGGCGCTCATCGCCGTAGCTTTTGCCGAACCGCGTGAGGGCCTCCTTCGGGATAGCCGTGAGCAGCCATCGAAGTGGTCGGTCGGCGTCGAAGCGATGCTCGAGGCCCGGAGTGTTGACGACGAGCAAGCCCGGGGTTGCGACGACCGTTCGGATCGTTCCCGAAACGCTGTGGAGTTCCAACGTGGCGATTCCTTCGATGACGAGACCGACGGTCAACTCGCAGCTCGGTGGGCATCGCCACACGCCCACCGGGGTCGCGTGCTCGACGAACGTCAGAGCGGATGCCCCGACGCGGCGGGGTGGCCCGATGGGTTGGATCCAGCCCTTCTGGACGAGCTCCTCGACCGGAGGCGCAGGGGGGAATGCTTCCACACCCAGGGTCTAGCTTCGGGCAGATGAAATGGCTTGAACATGGTGGTTGGATCTTCCCGTTGTACATTCTTGAAACGGCCCTCGGAGCCCACGTGAAGCGGCCTTCAGTTCGGTTCACGGGAATCAACCAGGAGCCGGACGAGCTCTGGCTCGCCTTCGAGCACCGCGGGAGGAATCGGCGAGCCCTCCAAGACCTGCCGTGCCCACGCGAAGACCTCTGCGAGGTCTCGCTGTTCAAGGGTACTTGACCCAGCGAGCAGCTCCGAAAGCTCGAGCGCAAGATCTTTGATGGGCGCTGAGGGACACCGTGGGTGCCCGCGGAGGCGCCGCGCGACTCGCCACAGGGAGCCGTGGAGAGCAAACACCTGCTCCCAGATATCGGGAGAGTCCATCCGACCCGTTGTCGTTCGGCGCACACGGGCGTTCTAGGACGGGATTGCTCCCTACCGCGCGGCGCGGAAGCGAGGGGTGTCTTGTTCGATACATGTTCTGCAAAGTTCAACTTTCTGGAGGTCCGGCGGGTTGAGCCGGTTCGTTCGGTCCTGACGAGTGGCCATGCCGCCTGTCCCCGAGCGTTGTGCCTAGACCTTTCCGGCCGCACGTGTTCCGCTCAAGTTTGCGAAGAGTAGGTCTCGACATGCCTTTTCGAACCGAGATGTAGACCATGCAGCAGCCAGACGCGGGCACACGACATTCTCGGCCGAACATCTTGCGCTACCTGCACCAGATCTCCTCGACGGAGGTTGAGATCGTTACGGGTACGAAGATCGGAACCCAGGGCGCCACGGTGGCGGTCGCACGCCAGGGCATCGCGTTCGACGATCCAGCGGGGCCCGACTTCGTGCTGCAGAAGACCATTCGAATGCCGAGCACAATAGAAGTCGACCTCGGCGCAGGAAAGTTCAGGATGAGCGGCGGAACGACCGTCAGTCCACCGGGGCTGGACTGCGCCTACGACGGGGAAGGACCCATCGAGCTGTCGTATGTCGGAATCCCGCCAGCGCTCCTGACGCGCCACTTCGAAGACCTCGGCGTCCGGTTATCCGACCTCGGCCCCCTCCACGCGGGTTCATTCATCGATCCGCTGGTTGACCGAATCACGAACGAGATGCTGGCGGAGGTGAAGGGCAATCGGGCTCACGGAAGCCTCTATGGGGATCATTTGGTGCTGGCCCTCGGTCGCGCGCTCCTCCGTCGTTCGAGGTATCTGACGTTAGCTCCCGGGCCGATGTCCGCCTTGAGCGCGGTCTCGCTCTCGCGGGTTGTGGAGTACGTGCGGGCGCACATCGCGGAGGAGCTGGAGCTCGAGCAGCTCGCTGCGCTTGCAGGGATGGGAACCTACGAGTTCTCCAGGGCGTTCAAGGTCGCGATGGGCCAAACGCCGTGGCAGTTCGTGATCTCCCTCCGGTGCGAGCATGCGGCGGACCTGATCGCTCGGCACGGGCGAACCGCATCGCTCGCGTTCGTCGCGGGGGTGTGTGGCTTCCACGATCAGAGTCATCTCAACCGGCACTTCAAACGGCACATCGGTACAACACCTGGGGCGTACCGACGAAGCCTGGCGTAGTGGACCACACCAAGCATGGTCGGAGAGCCTTCGCTTCGGGCGTTGATCTGGCGTGTGGCGTTGGGGACCTCGCTGACAGCTCCGGCGCGTTGGTACTACGGGTCGGGCAAAGCGTTCGTTAGGGTTGAATGGCTGGTCCGGCTTTTCGCGGCGGCCAGTGCCTTCGCGATCGCAGCGCTTGGTTCGACCCCGCAAGTCATAAGTTCCCTTGCTCCGTTCGAACGCCGGCGGACGCAGCGAATGAGGTCCTGAAAGAGTACGGCTGTCGGGCCGTGCTCAGCCTCAAGGGGCAGGGCGGAGGCGCAACTTCCGGTTGTGGTTCGGCGCGGGTTCCTAACACGAGCGCGTTGCGTTGAAAGAAGGGATCAGAGCCGATCGGGCATTCGGAAAGGGCGAGTCGAGCTCGAGAACTATGATCGTTTTATTCGAGTCAAACGCGATCCCCGCCAGGCGGAAGATGACCCGTGGCCAGCACCGCCGCTGGTGACCGCCCCGGAAAGAGCTGGCAACCCCATTCCAACTGAAAGAGGAAAAAAATGAGCGAGATTTCTACCCGACCACTCACTCCCGGTTTCATCATCGAGCGCAGCGCGAGCGATAGCGACAAAATCCAGTGTCTCGTCGACCGCGAAGCCATCGCGCAGATCGTTAGCTGCTATGCGTACAGTCTCGATAAAAGGACTGGAACATGCACCGCGCCTTGTTCGAGGACGATCTGGAGATGGATTTCTCCGTTTCTATCGGGGGTGGAGGTATTCAGCGAGTGAAGGCGGATGACTGGGTGAAGGGAGCCGCCGCATTCTTCGGCGCACTCGACGCTACTCAGCACGATCTCATCCCGTACAAGATCGTGATCGAGGACAACGCCGCCTATGTCAGCGTGATGCTCCACGCCCAGCACTACTTGAAGAACGACTGGGGCGAACCGGTTCAGATCATGGTCGGCACCCACAACTTCTGGATGCGGCGTCATGGCGATACGTGGAAGATCCACAAAGTCATCGAAGAGCTCAGCTGGAATGAAGGCAACTACAAGGTTTTCGAGCTCGCGGTAGAGGAAAGTGGCGCGGGCAAATAGGACCCCTGACGCTGTCACGTTGAGGGATCGTAGCAAGGATGCCTCTGGAGTCTGAGCCGCCACGGGTGGACGCGAACAGGTCGTGAAGCGGCCCCTCGAGGAGGCGTTCAGTGGACGGAGGTTGGCCTTCCTATCCACGACCCTTCACTTCCGCCTGTCGCTGTCGGCTTTGCCCTGGAGATGGCGCGTCCCCCTGAGCGAATGCGGGAATTCTACGAGGGGTTCTTCGGTGGGATCTCCAGTGCGAAGGCAACGACGCGCGGCTTTGTCGTGGAAGGCCTCGGCGACACGCCGAGCCTCCTCCGCGGATGAGGGGCCGTTGGTGGACCCAGGGGTCGGAGCGGGGCAGGTTCGCAGCGCTTTACTGACACGAGAGCGCAGCGTTGGAAGAAGCGACCCGCCGGATCGGGCATCCCATCCGCATGACGTCAACCGATGTTGACCGACGCGCCCTCGGAGCGAGCTCCCTCTGGTACCTCTATGAGGGCGACTCCGATATTCTGCTGAGCGTCGTTGCAGGAAGCGCCGTCGCGAAGTCGGGCCCGGCGGTGTGCCGCGCGGGCAGCGTACGTCTCCCCGCGGGAGAGCTGCTTGTGCTTGAGGCCGGCTCGACCGGCGTGGTCTTTGACGGGGTTCGTGTACCTCCCGGCGGGCCCGTTCCCTCGCACCCTCCCGTTCTCCTCGGAGCGCGACGCTGGCTCGTAGCCCACGCGGACAAGCGAGTCGTGCTCGACGAGCTCGCGCAGCATATCGGATACGGGAAGTTCCATTTGGTGCGGCGCTTCCGCGAACACTTTGGTGTCCCTCCGATGACCTTCAAGCGTGTGGTTCGTCTTTGGCACGCGCGTCAGGCGATCCGAGAAGGCGTCCCGCTCGCTCAGGCCGCGGCGGACAGCGGATACTTCGATCAAGCCCACCTCACCCGAGAGTGCAAGGAGTTGTGGGGGTGCACCCCAGGAGAGGTGCGCCCCCCGGATCGCGTTCTTCGATCGACGTCATCGCTCGCAAACGAAGCAAGTTTCGCGCGGGCTCAGCGCTCCCGCCTGAACCACTCGGCACAAGAAGGATGAAGATGAGGACGAGGCGATATCGACAACCGCCCAGCGTGTGCGCAGTGGTAACGCTCGTGCTCCTCGCGGGGCCATTCTTGGGTCATCCCCGAGCGCAGGGGCAAGCCCCGGATCGGAGCTGGACGGTCTCGGTGGTTCGTGACGAAGGGCGACTGTTCCAGCGCCACCTTGCGGTGCTCCGGCAAGAAGCCGCGGTCCTCTTGACCGGGGCGGCGCGCGTGGAGTTCGTCACTACGGGTGACGGGGTGACATCGGTTGCTCAGGCCCAGGCGCAGCTCTCGGCCGCTCCGGCGGAGGTCGACGTGTGGCTCTCGATTGGCCCGCTCAGCGGTGCCGCCCTCGAGGCCTCCTCCGGACCGGCTCCAAGGGTCGTATCGATGGTCTACGACTCTGAGCTCCCGGCCCAAGGCGCTTATGTGGTCCCCACCCTCGGAAGCCTCGAAGCCGGGGCCGACGCGCTCCAACGCGTGACCGGCGCGGCAACGGTCACGGTCCTTGTCGACCGCCGGCTCGCGGCGGAGGGCGTACGGCGGCCGCGAATCGTCGGCGAGCACGGCTACGAGCTTGAGGAAGTGGAGGTGGCCGGCGAATCCCCGCTTTCCGAGCTGCCCGACCAGAGCCGAACCGGCGTTTTCCATCTTGGTGGGCTCCCGTACCTGACCGAAGAGTCCCAGGACGGACTCTTTCGTGCCCTGGCCGCGAGCGCTCTTTCCGTCGGAGGAAGCCTCGACCCGGGGGCGGTCGAGCGAGGCGCGCTTCTCACGACGCTCCCCGAGGACATCGACGTATTGCGCGCTCGCCGCACCGCTCTCGTGCTTCGGGAGATCGCCAACGGTCGGATCGAGCCGCGAGTGGTTCCGTTTCAGCCGCTTCAACGCCTCGTGGTGAACATGCAGGTGCTGCGGGAACGAGGTCACAGCCCTCCGTTTGCGACGCTCCTCGAAGCGGAGCTCCTTCGTCAGGAGCGAGATGAGCAGCGGCGCATCGGCTTCGCTCAGGTGGCGAGCGAAGCGCTCAGCAACAACTTGAGCTTCCGGGCGGCCGGGCGGTCGGTGGACGCCGGACAAGAACGGGTCTTCGAACAGCGTGCGCCACTTCTGCCGCAGGTGCGGGCCGGAGTCACCGGTAACGTCATCGATGACGACCGGGGTGGCGGGCCCTTTCCGCCCTCCGAGTGGACGTTTACCGG
>JBCCZL010000056.1:0-25547 GCA_039187775.1 Myxococcota bacterium | reverse complement strand
GTCTGGGGCCGTAGATGTGAACGAATACAGCCAAACCGGTGTGCCATCTGTTTATGCCATCGGGGATGTCACAAACCGCGTCAATCTAACGCCGGTTGCCATCCGCGAAGGCATGGCCTTTGTCGAAACCGTATTCAAAGGCAACCCGACCCCGGTAGATCATGAGCTGATCCCAACCGCGATTTTCACACAGCCAGAATTTGGTACAGTTGGCCTTAGCGAAGAAGAGGCTTCGGCTCAGGAACCGGCGCCCACCGGAGTCGTGATCACCATCGTCAATCTGAAATCCGACAGTGGACCCGTGAACTGCACGCTCTTTCGATCGGCGGAGGGATTCCCCACCGAACCGGATCGCGCACTTCGCCGGGTTCAAGTTCGCGCCCGTGGACAGCGCGCGCAGTGTCTTTTCCCGGTGCTCGCGCCAGGACGATATGCCGTAGCGGTGTGGCACGACGAAGATGGTGACGGCGAGCTCGACACCAACTTCCTCGGTGTTCCGCAAGAACGGATCGGAGCGAGCAACAACGCCCAGGGCACCTTCGGCCCGCCGCGGTTTCGCGACGCCGCCTTTCGGGTCCAAGGCGTCGTGCGACAGACCGTACGGGTCGAGTAACCAATGGAAGAAACCAAGAACCCGCAGCCCAAGCGATCGGATCCCCCTGGCTCGGGCCGCTGCGTTGGGCTCCCCAAGTGGGGGCGAGTCGTGAGTGAGCTGCGGCCGAAGCAAGGCCCGCAAGAGGACCCAAGTGGTGATTCCGAAAGGCTTTTCCGTAAAAGAGCACGCCTTAGACGCTGTCAAATCTTCTTGACACCCAGCACTGCGCCACGCAATTGTCACTCCAGATGAGCTGGCGGATGCAGTGTTTGAAGACCGAGGTTCGTCCGCCCACGGCTGGTCGCTCCACTCTCCTGAGGGATAGAACGTAGTTATGATCGATCGGATCAACACCGCCCTGGAGGCGGCCCTTCACGGTGTTCACTTGGAGGGTCCCCCCCGCCTCGAAGAGGCCATTCGTTACGCGGTCTTTCCCGGAGGCGCCCGAATCCGTCCACGGCTGTGCCTTGCCGTCGCAGAGGCGGGAGGTGCACCGGCGACGCGATTGGCGGACGCTGCCGCATGCGCCTTGGAGTTTCTGCATTGCGCATCGCTCGTTCACGATGACCTCCCCTGCTTCGATGACGCCGACGAGCGTCGCGGAAAGCCATCGGTTCATCGGGTGTACGGTGAGGCCCTCGCCGTGCTCACCGGCGACGCTCTGATCGTCCAGGCATTCGAGGTCTTGGCTCACGCGGGGATCAGCGCACCGAGCCAACTTCCCTCGTTGCTCGCGACGATCGCCCGTGCAGCGGGTGCGCGAGACGGGCTTGTGGCGGGCCAGGCATGGGAAAGCGAGCCCTCGATTCCCCTCGAGCGCTACCACCGGGCAAAAACCGGTTCGCTGTTTGTTGCTGCAGCAATGGCTGGCGCGCAGAGCTCGGGGCAGGATCCATCGCAGTGGCGCACGATGGGCGAACGTCTCGGTTCGGCCTACCAGGTGGCCGACGACCTGTTCGATGCGCACGCCACACCCGATTCGGGCAAGCCCACGAAACAGGATGCGGCTCTTCTCCGGCCGAGCGCGGTCTCGACCTACGGCACGGCGGGGGCGGTGGCCCGGCTCCGGGAACTCGTGGGTGAGGCTGCCGATTCCATTCCCGAATGCAAAGGCCGAAGCGCGCTCACTGGGATGGTTGTGCAAATGGCCGAGCGACTCGTACCGCCGAGCTTTCGTCAGTCGGCGGCCTAGCAACCTGCTAGACCGGGTATTCCTCGTCGCATCGCGGGCCCGGTCACGGACCCCCAGGGCCGGCGAGGTTGGCGCGGCTGGATCCGCATGTGGATGCTAGAGAGCCGACCAACAACCTCAGGCGCGACCAGAAGGGTCCTCCACCCTCGAGCCCGAAGCCGTCGACGGTACGCTCACAGTGCGGTTTCACAGGTTGGGTGACGCGGACCGTTGCCGCGATCGCGTAGACTCGGCGCATGGGCTCCGCGCCTACCCTTGATCGCCTGGTCGACCGGGCATTTGCCCTTCGGGACGCGACCCTCTCCAACCCCCGGTTTCAGCGTTGGGCTGCCCGCTTTCCGATGACTCGTGGCGTCGCGTCCCGTCGCGCCACCGCGCTCTTCGATATCTGCGCAGGCTTCGTGTACTCGCAGATCCTTCAGGCGTGCGTGCGGCTTCGCGTCCTCGAACTCCTCGCCGAACGCCCCCGAAGTGCCCGAGAGCTCGCCGACGCGGTCGATCTTCCGGTCGACGCCGCGGAGCGCCTCCTTGAAGCGGCGGCCTCGCTCAAACTCGCTCAGCGCAGGAGTCGGGGGCGCTATGGGCTCGGCGTACACGGTGCGTCCTATCTCGGGAACCCCGCGGTGGGAAAGATGGTCGAGCACCACGCGCTCCTCTACCGCGATCTTCAAGACCCCATTGCGCTCCTTCGCGGACAAGACAAGGAAACCGACCTGATGCGATTCTGGTCCTACGCCCATCCCGCAGGACCCGGCGACTGCGCCGAGGCGGTCGCTCCTTACTCCGAGCTCATGGCGAGTTCGCTCTCGCTGATCGCCGAAGATATCCTCGAAGCGTATCCCGTCGATCGGCATCGGCGCCTCCTCGACGTGGGCGGAGGAACTGGTGCCTTTATTGCGGCGGTGGCCCGCCATGCGCCCGCCCTTGCCCTCTCGCTCTTCGACCTGCCCCCGGTGGCGGCCCAGGCGCGGGACCACCTGAAGCGCTCGGGACTGTCCGAGCGAGTTCGAGTGACCGGCGGAGACGTATTTCGTGACGCGCTTCCTCAAGACGTGGACCTCGTCACGCTGGTTCGAATTCTTCACGATCACGATGACGCGCAGGCACTGCGAATCCTCCGTGCGGTTCGAACCGCGCTTCGGCCGGGAGGCACCCTCCTGATCGCCGAGCCGATGAGCGGAACAAGCGGCGCCGAGCCGGTGGGCGATGCCTACTTTGGGTTCTACCTCCTCGCCATGGGGCAAGGCAGGCCCCGGTCACCGGGCCAGCTTCGAACGCTGTTGTCGGAAGCGGGATTTTTCCGAGTCGAAGCGCGGCGAACCCGACGCCCGATGCTCTCGCGTCTCTTGGTCGCCCAGGCGCCGTAGGGCACCCTCGACCGACTCGCCCACCCGGCGGAGGCGTCCCGCGGAAGGAGGGATCAAGGACCCCAATCGCGAGCAAGAGGCGCACGCTCGATACGTCGCCCACCACCACCACGGGGGCGGGATCTCTCCATCTTCGGGGTCGTAGACATGGCCATACCCCCAGGACGTCCTGGGGCAGCGCGCCTCAAACGACTAGAACACCTTTCAGTTCAACGCTTCGCGCCGCCGGATGCGGCTAGAGACTGCCTCGCGTCACGACATTTTCGAGCTGGTCCGGGCTGAGCCGCCAGCCGCTCACGAAGTTCCCGGACGCATCCTCGACCACGTTCAGGCCGGTATTCGGGTCCAAGTGGTGGACCACCGGGTCGCCGCGGTAGGTTCCGTTGATCCGCTGCGTGCCCGGTGCGTCGATGTGGTCGCCGATCGCTGCTCGGAACTCCCCCGCGGTGGTGCGGTTGTAGTTGCCTTCGACACCAAAGTCCTCCGCGTGCTTAAACTTCTTCTGGATCTGACGATCGCTGAACGTGATGTCGCGCGGAGCGTCAGGGGGTCCGCGGATGGTCGTAGGGGGCGGCGGCGGACCATCCACCGGGGAGGTTTGAGTCCCGGGCGTCGACCCACCCGGGGTGCTCGGATGGGTTCCGGCGCCGGGCGGTGGCGGCGGCGGGATCACCGCGCTGGGCGGCATCGGTTGACCCGCGTCCATCGCATCGCGAAGTTCCTCCTGGACTTCCAAGGGATTGAGTTCGGCATCCACCGCGCGCACGGTTCCCGGGGTCAGCGCCTCAAGACCAAACTGAGCCGGGTCCACATAGTCGTAGTCGAGGTAACCGGGCGCCGACGGCACACCCCCGAGATCCGATGGTATCGTCTGGCCCTGGGCGGCGGCCGCGGTGCGGTGGTATCCCTCGATCACCCGCACGTCGCCGTTTTCATCAATCCCCGCCTCTGCGTAGTCGGTGCGGTTGGTCGCCGGGGTCGGGTGATTTCCGAGATTGGCGTCATCGGCACGAAACCGAATGCCGCGCGACCCGTCCGATCGTTCGTAGATCACATATTCGGGGAGGCCATCCTCGATGATGCGCTCTTCGGGAATCCCTTCGAGAATGTCTCCCCGAGACGCCGTCCATCGGCCTTCGTGCGGTGGAGCGTCGTCCGGCGTGTCTTGGTCTGCATCGCCATTCCCCCGATCGTCCGGCGTGTCCCGGTCTGGATCACCATTTCCCCCAGCATCCGACTCCGGTCGACCGTGGGGACCCTCCGGCGAGTCCGTGGTGGCCTTGGGCTTTCGTCCCCGACGCTGAACGATACCCCGAAGCCGCGACAGGATCGTGGTGCCCTTCCCCGAACCGCCCGTCGCAATCGAGATCGCAATGTCGGGGACTAGGGTTCCGCAGTCGTAGTAGCTCTGCTCAGCAACGCACTCGCGCCACGGTTCGATCTCCGCTCGAATCGTATCGACGGCTAGTTCGCGCAGGACTCCCGGGTCCTCGGCCACCGTGTCCGAAAACTCGAACAACCCACGGATGAGATCGGGCTCAAGCAGAAAGATGTCCGACTGGAGTTCGCTAAGGAACACCAGGCCCTCGACAATCCCCAACGTGCCATCGACGATCCCATGCGAGAAGTCGAGGGCATCGCCAACACTTGGCCCGGTACCGGGAAGCCGAAGGTCGGCGATCCCATGGTCTTCAAGCTTCCCGTCGAGCCACCCGAACCCGTCATCCACGCCGCCATTGATCGTGTCGAAGAGCCCCTCGTTGACCGAGTCCTTCGCGTCGTGCAAGTCATCCCAGCGATCCACGATCCACGCGGGGTCAGAGCAGAACCATCGGCACTCATTAAATGAACCCTCCGCAGAGACGCCGTATGCCCCTTCGTCCCAGGCCCCCGTGCCCGACACCGTGAGTCCGGCAAAGGCAAGCGGCTCTTCGCTTTCCCCTTCCGCAAGCGGTCCCGCAGCATCGCCAATCGCGCCGTCTCCACCGGTGAACGCACCATCGACCAACGCACCATCGACCAACGCGCCATCGACCACCGCCGAGGTGGAGTCGGGCAGTTCAGCGCCAACGCCTCCCGGGCCGACCGCGCCGATGTCTGCACCCGACGAGGTGGGCGCAGGCCCGATCCCGGCGGATGTCCCGTCGACCCCGCCCGTAGACTCCCCCTCTTCGCCGGTTCTGCCGATGGGCGCCCTCGAACCGACGGGCGCCGTTTCTCCGGGGAGCGCGGCGTGTCCGGGGTCGCCTCCCTGAGCCGCCGAACCGGGTTGGCCGAAGCCAAACGCGTCGCCGCTTCCACCAAGGGCGCTCCCCGCCGCTTGCACAGCACCATGTCCTGGCGCTTGCCCGCTTCCTCCGAGCGGCCCTCCCGCCCCTTGAACGGCGCCACCATTTCCTCGGGCTTCCCCGCCGCCTACACCCCCAACCGTGCCACCCGGGGAACCACCTCCCCCGAGCGCACGAAAAGAACCGCCCGGAGGGACAAACGCTCCTTCGGGCTCGCCCCCGCCGGCTCCGAGGACTTCTCCTCCTCGGCGCCCCCCAACACCGATCGTCGACGGCACCGTCGTTCCTGGACCGGTCGCACCGACCGAGGGTTGCCCACGAAAGGCCATTTCAACCCGTGAGCCAAGACTCGCGAACGCAGCGACCCCCGCAAGCGCGATCACGCTCGTGATCACCAAGTACTCGAGCGCCGTGGCGCCATGGTCGTTGCGACAGACCGAGCGGCACGAGCATGTCAGCGATTCGATGGGCTGCGTCATCGATGAAACCCTCCTCCCGATCCCAGTCGCATCGGCACATGAATCATCGGCGCGACCGGTCGACGGCGACGTCGTCGTGTCCGGCGCGGTGGTGGTTCCTCGAAGGTCTGGTCGTAGAGGAGAATCTCCGGTCGGTCCGGGATCCGCACCGCCGCGGATGGGTTCTGAGGCCGAAGTTCTGGATGCGACGAGGTATCAAGGGACACCACGAGCCGCTCCCCGGGCGGAGCCCGGAGCGCGATGTGAGCGACCCCCGCGTCGTTCGTCCGAGCGGCTTCCTCCCCGTCGAGGAGCACCGGGAGCCCGGCTTTGCCACCTGCGCGGACCACAATGACCGCCGGCCGCAACAGCGGAGCACAGCGAACGTTCACCTGAAGAGGAACCGATTCTGTGTCGGCAAGCGTCGTGAGCTCCCGGAGGATGACCCGGCGGGGGGGTTCCACGAGTCGGTAACCATCCGGACAATAGGCGGACAGGGGCACCGCGGACCCCGCTTCGCCCCGAAGGACCACCCGCACAATCCCCGTGGCGTCACTCTCCGCAATCACCTGCGTCCCGGTACCGTCGATCGACTCCACCGCGACCCCACCCAGCGGTCGCTCACCGTCCTCCGTCGCAAGGACCGTGACAGGAAACGCCTGGGTGGTCGCGACCGGCTGACACCCGCCGACGAGCAGCCAGACCCAAACGCAAGACTTCCACGTTTGCCCCGCGCGAATCGGTGAACGGCGTCGGACGCGATTCTCGCGGGCTCGCCGCCGGCGCATTACTCGCATGACTCCCCCATCGGATCGACGCCATCGAGACACCCCGCTTGAACCCTCCGCTCGAGGATCGAGACCATGTCTCGGAACGCCAGACGCATCGGATGAGCAGTGGCGAGCTCCCGATACACGCGGAGGGCTTGGGCGAATCGGTTGTTCGCCACAAGCGCGGCCGCTTCGCCTTCCCTCTCCGCCCCACCTCCTGCCGGCAGCGGCTCCACCTCTGAGACATAGGTGTCGAGGGGGGTGGGCGCTCGCTCCGAGCGCGCCGCCATTGGCGCAGCGGCCAGGGCATCGGTCGGAATGGTCACCGGGGCTTCCGCGCCTGAACTTGCCCGGGCCACCACGATCCCGAACGAAGCGAGGACGATCCCCAAAGGAACGATAAGACATCCAAGACGGCGGAGAAGTCGGCCACGGTGTCGGCTCCCGCTCTTCGGGCTGGAGGCCGGCCCACGGTTTTCGACCGGGGCTGACGCGGGCGCTGATTCACCCGCTTGCTCGCTCGGTGGAGAGCGAAGCGAGCGCTGAAAGAGCGCGGTCGGGCCGTCCGAAACTTCGCTCAGGAGTACGGGCATGAGCTCGGTCTCCACGTCGATGAGTCCTTCGCACGGACCTACCGCAGGACCCGAGTACAGCGGCGAAATGCGGATGTGAGCCTCGCCGACCACCAAGACGCCGCTTCCGGCGATGGGCGTCCACTCCCCGACGACGCAGCCGGAAAACGAGACCAGACCCGTCCGCACAAGGTCAGTGACCCACACGACTCCCTGGTAGTGGAAGAGTTCGACATGGAGCGGTGCCACCCCCGGAGCCACGACCTGCCATCCCGCTGTCGCGTGCGAACCGATCACCAGGCCCTGGGTTTGCTCATTGTCCTCGACGACCGAAGAGTTTCGCGTCGACGCGCCGACCTCGAGAGCGCAATGAACGCGCGGTGGATACTCAACCGACGGCTGGTTGCTCATGCTGCCTCCTCTTCTTCGATGGCCAAGCCGAGTTTCTGAATCAGCGACGTGAGCCAGCGAAAATATTCGTCCTCGGTATGCTGAACGAAGCGATGGACGTGCAGAGCCTCGGCGAGTGCTTCCCGCTTCCGTCCATCCATCAGAGCCCGCTCGAGACGGATTCGGTGCGTGCGATAATCGTCTTCGATTCGCTTTTCCAGGCCCGCGCCACGGCGCGCCGCAAGCTGTGCGGTCGCCGCGTCTGTGGCGTCTTCAAAGCAGGCCTGCGCCTGACGGTAGAATTGCGCAGCTACGATCCCGTCTTGAGGGCTAAACGCATAGCGGTCGCTCTTCGCTTCGGCCGCTTCGAGGAGTCGGACTCCTTCCGAACGAGCGCGTTCGCCGGATCGAGGACACGACCCCTCACCGCTCAAAATCGGCGGAGCGTCCAGGTTGTGGCTGAGATCAAGCACGATCCGCTCCTGCGTGAGCCACGCCCATCCCGCGACCCCAAGAGCCATCAGGAGAAGAATGCTGAGAAATACCCCCATCGCGGTCCCACCCTCGTTCGTCGGTTCGACAAGACGAAGTCGAATCCCGGGCAGCTCGACCTCTGCACCCCACGGGAGTTCGCCGGACGTGAACGGTTGGCCGGCCACCACGACCTGGGCATGCGCTGCACTCACGACCGCACAACCGGCCCGGCGAGGTTCCAGCCTTACATGTTCGGGGTGAAGCTCTCGCGCGTCAGGAATGGATACCTCTGCGTGGAGCGCCCGGCCCACCACTGCCGCGGTGCCAAGGGGATAGACTTCTACCGATCCGTCGGGGAAACAGACTTCGACGTTGCCAGCCATTAGAACTCCGTGAGGTATTTCAGGATGGGCGGCGCCAGCAGCATGATCATGGTGGCGCCAAGGAGGAGGAGCATCGGTACGGTCATCTTCACCGTGGCCTTCGAAGCGTTTTCTTCGATGCGATTGCTTCGGACCTTTCGCTGCAGATCCGCCTGAATGCGAAGCACATCTTGGAGCGGTGTACCCTTTCGTTCCGCCTGCACGACGGCGCTCACGAGATCCCGCACCTGCGACGTCGGCGCTCGATCGGCAAAGGTTGTGAGTGCCTGTTCCCGGGTTCGTCCGAGCTCGAGCTCCTGGAGGATCCGCTCGAGCTCTTCGTAAAGCGGATGTCGCTGCTTCGGCGCCGACTCAAGCAACGCTCGAAGCGCGCCAGGAAAATCGAGGCCCGCTCCCATGCACAGGGCGGAGAGCTCCATCGCTCCAGGCAAGGCCTGATTGATGGCGCGCTGTCGGCTGCCCGCGACATCGCTCATTCGGCCAAACGGCATCAGCCCTCCAAGGACCGCACACACTGGAATGAGGACCCACCATGGCTTCACCAAGAGGAGAGCGAGGCCAACCATCCCCCCGACGAGCGCGAAGATCGCGGTGAGGGCGAGGTACTCATCGGCCGAGAGACCCATGAAGTCGCCCGCCAGCCGCAAGCTCCTCGCGAGTCGACGCCGCGCCGGAGCGATCGGGAGGCGAGCCAACACGGAGGCCACCATTCGGACCAGCGGGTCGATGGCCGCAAACGGCCCCTCCATTGCTCGTTGGCGCTTGAGTCCTCGAAGGCCCACCCGAGGCGCGACCACCACCGGAGGTTCGCTCACCGCAAGATAGACCACCGCAAAGAGGGATGCGCCAACCGATGCGACGCCGATACCGAGGAGGAGATCCATCAATCCTCCACCTGTAGAATTTTGGCACTCAACGCGATCGCGGCGAGCCAAGCCAGGGCTGCGCCGGCGACGGCGTAGTAGCCGCGCGGGTCGGCGAGCAGTGGCTCGAACCAACCGGGTCGAAGCTTCTCGAGGCCCAACAAAAACACGAACGGAAGAAGCGCCATCACCGCGGTCTGGAGCTTGGCCTGAGCCGTCTTCGCACGAACCAGCCCCTCGAGCCGTGCCATTTCTCGAAGTGACTCCGCCGCAGTTTCCAAGAGGCGGGGAATGTCACCGCCGGTGCGTTGACCCACGATGATGGTCGAGAGCGCACCGGCCACCGTCTGGCTATCTGTGCGATGCCGAAACTCCTCGAGCGACCGCTCGAGCGTGACTCCGAGCTGGGTCTTGCGCACCACCAGTTCGAGCTCTTCTTGCAGTGGCTTCGGCACGAGAGACACCGTCGACTGAACCGCAGACCCCATGCCACCAGACGAGCGGAGCGCACTCGCCACGAGCTGGAGCCACCCTTCGAGTTGACTCTCAATCTTGCTGACCCGCTCCTGACGAGCCCACTCAAGCCACGCCAACGGACCGGCGGCAAACACGATCGCCGCCAAGGAGAGCAAAGGGCTCCGAAACCCGAGGGACGCCACCAAAAGCACCGCCACCACCGCGCCTTGGGGCCGGGCGATGTGCCGACCCTGACGCTCGATGAACAACGATTTGAGTCGCCCATCCAGTCGCTGCTCGTAGCGATGCCACAGACGGCGAACCGGATTGTCCTTGGAGGACAAGACGAGACCGATCATCGCGCCCGCCCCAAGCGTCACAAACAAGCCTCCGGCCCAAAATAGCACCGCGTTGCTCACAGGTACGGCTCCCCCGCTCGGACCAACCCGAGAGCGAGAAACCGCCCGAGAAACGACGGGAGATATCCGCTCTGTCGAAACTCGCCTTCGACTTCGCCACGGGGGCCCGATGCGCTGTGCTCATAGGTGAAGATTGGACGTTCCTCGAACGCCCCTTCGTCGTCGATGCCTACCACTTCACTAATCGCGGTGACCCGCCGAGTTCCGTCGGATGAAAACCGTTCGGTCTGAACGACGATGTCCACCGCGCTGACGATTTGCTTGCGTACCGCGGGGAGGGACAGCTCCAAGCCGCCCATCAACGCGAGGGTCTCCAGCCGGTCGAGCGCCTCTCTTGGACTGTTTGCGTGGGCAGTGGTCATCGAGCCCTGGTGTCCGGTGTTCATGGCCTGCAGCATGTCGAGAGCCTCGCCGCCTCGAACTTCACCTACAACGATCCGGTCCGGTCGCATGCGAAGCGAGTTCCGCACAAGCTCTCGGATGGGATACTCACCCCGCCCCTCCACGTTCGCACGTCGAGACTCGAGCGACACAACGTGGGGCTGCCGAAGCTGAAGCTCGGCTGCGTCTTCAATCGTGATGATCCGCTCCGCCGCGGGAATCGAGGCGGAAAGTACGTTGAGAAGGGTCGTCTTACCGCTACCGGTCCCTCCGGAAATCAGGATGTTCTTTCGTGCGAGGACGCACCGGTGAAGGAAACGTGCCATTCCCTCCGTGACTGCACCGTGTTCGACCAGCCGTTCCATCGTAAACGGCACATTTGAGAACTTTCGAATCGTGATCGCTGGGCCACGCGTGGCGAGGGGCGGGATGATCGCATGCACCCGCGAACCATCCGGAAGCCGCGCATCGACGACCGGCGTGGATTCATCAATGCGTCGACCGAGAGGAGTGACGATCCGTTCGATGATCGCGCGAACCGCCTCGGCGTCTGTAAAGCACTCCTCCGCCCGCTCGATTCGGCCTCGGCGTTCGATGTAGATCGTCGCTGGATCCACAACCATGATTTCACTGACCGAGCGATCTTGAATCAGCTTCTCGAGCGGCCCGAGGCCGAGCGCCTCGTCACAGATCTCATCGATGAGCCGAGGCACATCCGCCCCCTCTGGAAGCTCGTCAGCCACAATGCCACTGATCCGACGTAGGGCGGCGCGGACCTTCGGGCGGAGCACCGCGTCCTCCATCTGCCCTCGTTTCAGTTGCGCAAGCTCGAGATTCTCAAGGAGCAGGGCGTGCATTCGCTTCCGCACCGCCGGCGAAACCGCCGCGTGGGTTGCCCTCCCCTCACGGAGTCCTTCCGGTGCCGGGAGATGTGGTTCGGCAGAGTTCTCCACCGGAGCGGTCGGGGCAGCCGCGCGATCTCCATCGGCCCGGTAGAGCCGAATGGAAAAGCAACCGACCTGAACCGGAGTCCCTTCTTCACACTGGGTGGCCGACCGCTTTACCCAGTGCCCCCCTACCCTCGTGCCGTTCGCCGAGCAGTCCGTCAGTAGCCATTTCGACCCATCGGCTTGGACGCGAAGGTGGCGCCGAGACACCTCCGGGGACCGGAGGACGACGTGGTTGCTCACGTCGCGTCCCAGGGTGATTTCACCTTCGGAGAGAATAGGCAGCCACTCCACTGGACTGCCAAACCGCTCGATGCGAACGTTGAGCTGCATCACCGAAGCTCCTGCGGCAGGACCGCCTGCGGTGAAGGCTCCACTCCCCGACGCTGCACCCGCGCCCGTCGCTCCACTTCGATAAGGTCGTCGAGTTGGGTGTCGGGCAGCGCTTCGACCACCGCAACATCGTCCGGGTTTCGCAACGTCAAACTCAGCTGTCCCCGCGACCCCCCGAACGTAATCAGTTGCGCCTGCTCCATCGTGAGGGCAAGCGTGACCTGGTGAATCCGCTCATCCGTCTCGCTGGCCCCGACCCGGACTCGGCCGGTGTCGGCCCCCACCGCAAGCACCAAGGCATTCTGTAGAACGGGCAGCGTTGCGGGGCCGCGCGGCGACTCGTCCATCGTTAGCAGCACATCGACCCGGTCGCCGGGGCGAAGAAGCCCACCAAAAGTACTCGCCACGGATGCGCCAACCGTCACCGCGCGCATGCCCTCCCGAACCAGGGCCGACAGATCGCGACTCTCCTCCGTGGTGGTGGCAAGATCGGTCCACAGCACCATCTCGTTGGCTCGGATCGCACTGCGAACCCGGACGCCGAGAATGCGCTGCGCATCGGTGCGGCCAATGTTCCGATCTTGCGCATAGCGGGCCGGGAGTTCGAGGGTGCCCAGCATGTCTTCGGAGAGCGCAGCGCCAAGCGGGACATCCCGCGTTGCGACGAGTACCTCGACGGGAGCACCGCCCCGGACTTCCGCCTCGTACCGCTGCATGTAGACAAAGAGCAGTCCCATGCCGATGCATGCGGTGAGGAGCGCAGCAATAAAGGCCTTAAACCTCATCGGATCGCCCCCGCCGCTTTCGTGTGGTTATTCACTGGCACACAACTCCCTTCCGCCGAGGTGATACGGCTGCTGGCAAAGAACGCGCTCTACATCGAGCTCCGCGGGCCGGTCGGCCGGCTCCTGACAGGCAAACGTGTACTGGGCGGGCCCGCTCCGGCAGCTCCGGAGCGCGATGTCCCGGTCGGGTTGGACCCCGTCCCGCACCAGGCCGGTGGGCGCCGGGAGGATCCCGACGAGCGGGTCCACAGCACACGCACTCGGGGCTTCGGCGCAGGACGGATCGAGCGCTTCACTCAGCGCGTCGTACCGAGCCTTCGCGCTGTGCTGGCCTCGCTCGAGGGCCTGTCGGTGAAGCGCCTCCATCGTGACAAACACGGGAATGAAGACGAGACCGATCACGACGAGCGTTTCCACCGAAACGGAACCCTCGACCGCCAAGGCCAAACGCCTTGGCCGGGAGCGGCCACCACGATTCGCGCTCCTCCGACAGTTCATTTGGTGCTCGCTCCCCCGAACCGTTCGAGCGCCTCGGCGAGGCCTCCGCATTCAACGCAGTTCGGAACGCTCAGCCCAGCGTCTGGCAGGGTGAACCGCCGAAGCTGAAATGCCCAATGCGGCGCGTCTTCAGGTCCCGCGAACTCGGACTGCGCCCAGGCATAGCGGCCAAGGTTTCGTAGCTCGAAGTACCGCGAATCTGTCGCCCCAAACGTTCCAATCAGCACGCCGCTCTCCGTTTCTTCGAGTGCGGCACGCTCGGCGACGACGACCCGAAGTGCTCGGTGCTCGACCGGCACCTCGAGTCGGCGGTAGAGGCGAATCCCCGCCCCCGTCCAACTGCGCCGCACTTCGGCTACGGCCGCGCGCACGAGTTCGGAAGAGAAGTCGCGCCCGCCTCCGCCACGAAGATAGGGTTCGGGATCGACCGGAACGCCGTGGAGTCGCACTTCGAAGTGAAGATGCGGCCCCGTGGTGCAGCTCCCGGTGTTACCCACAAATGCCACCAGCTCGCCCGCGGCAACCGACCGACCCGGCACTGCGCCGGCGGGGAACCGAGAAATGTGCAGGTACCGGGTGACAAGGCCGTTGCCGTGGTCGATTTCTAGAATGTTGCCGCCACAGCTCGAGAACGACCGAGACCGAATCGTGCCCGCCCCCGCCGCAAGAATCTCGGTGCCGGTCGGCGCTCCGAAATCCACTCCTGCGTGGAGCCGCTCGTAGCCCAGCGTCGGATGAAGCCGGTTGCCATACGGACTTCCAATGTCGTCCACCGTGCGTCCTGCCAGCGGCACGATGAGATCCGATCCAAAGCGGTCCCGGTTCTCGTCCAGCCAGGCAGACACCGACGCGACGATCCGATCGTCATGATGGTCGGATGCCGGCAGCTGCAGACTTGGAGCACTCAAAAGAAATGGCGTCGTGGTTCCCAAGCCAGGGAGCCGGCGCATCGCCTCCTCGGCCTGCAGAGCGAGGCCGTCCCCCTCAAGTTGACGAATCGATTGGTCGGCGCTTCGCGCAAGTCCCTCTGCCCGACGAAGAGCCGTCGCACACTCGACCGTCACCTCTCGCGTCTCGGGATCGACGCAGACGCTCGCCTCTGCATCGATAAGCGTCTGCACGGCCGCTCCTGCCGCCATCGCTTCCTGGCTCGCGTGATTGTACTGGACCGCATGATTCATCGCGCGCGCGTAGATCGCGCCGACCACCCCCGCACCCGCGTCAGCAGAGTTCTGAAGACGCTCCCGGTGATCGATCGCCTGGGTCAAGCCCAACAGCAGATAGAGTCCACCGATGGCGAAGAGACCGATAAAGAGCCCCATGAGGCTCACCGCACCCCGCTCGTCAAAAACCAGCGACGTCATCACGGTGCCTCCGTGAGTTCAGCCCGCAGGCCGGGGGCCGCGGGGATGTCGCCAGCTCGCGGGATCCGAGCGTGCGCCTGGATTACGACAAAGCGGTTGCCTCCCCCCGTAAGCTCCCGCCACGGAGCCGCGGTCGACTGAAGTTCGGGCACGGCTCCGAGTGCGGCATCGCTCTGACAGAGGAGGAGGTCGGCGAGCGGCACCGCGCAGTAGAACAGGTAGCTCACCGTCACGTTGGTTGCCGCGCCATCGCGATACGTTACCGCGACCGCTCTTCGTACATATTCGGCAGAGCCACCGAGGCCCCGCTCGTCTCCCCCAAATGCAGCACGAACCGAGCGCTCCCGAACCGTCGCCGCGGAAGGCGAGATCGCAAGAAGTCGAGCCGAGGCGTCGGCCCGAAGCGTGCGAAGACGTACGTCGTCCGCCGACCCAGCGCCGGCGGAGGTGGTTCCGAGCGCCTCGAGGTGCGACTCCAGTTCGTCTCCCCCCGTTTGGAGCGCAGGCTCCCCCTCCGGGAGCACCACCAGCGCGGATCGCGCCGCACTCCACGCAGCGTGCTGGGTCACCACCCGTGCGGACAACGCCAAGACAAGCTGCAGCAGCACGAGCGAGACGGTAAGAAAAGGCAGCAGCACGATCAGCGCTTCGACATAGCTTGCGCCGGTCTCGTCGCGGACAAACCTCACCACGCCCCTCCCAGCCTAGAACAGCCATCGAATCCGAGACCGGTGAGGAACACGAGAAGCGCCCCCACCGCGATCGCCGGGCCAAAGCGAATCTGAATGAGCGTGGTCTCGGGCGTCTTCCCGTGAGCCAGGGAGACGGTCCGTGCGAGGAGCAGGCCGAGCTCTCCCCGCCGGAGTGCCATCGCGAGTCCAAAGGTCGCTCCAAGCACGAAGGAGGCGAGCTGCACGCCGACCGCTTCGGGAAAGAACACCAATCCGCCCACGGCCGCGAACAACTTCACATCGCCTCCGCCAAGCGCGCCCTTCGAAAAGAGAAACAGCGGAAGAAGCGACGTCAACAGAATGCTGCCAACCGACAGACCGAACCCCACAGCCCCCGAGGTCGCTAAGTGCAACGCGGGTCCCGCGGCGAGAGTCGAAAACGTCAGCCAGTTCGGGATTCGGCCGGTGCGCACATCGGTGATCGCACCAGCGAGGACGGCCCCTAGCGCGATGATCCACGCCGCCGAAGACGGCTCTTGCACCCAAACTTCCACGACGCGTTCCTCCTTCTTCGACGTCTAGGTAGGCAGTAGGAGAAGCCCACTCGCACGAGCAAACAGATTCAAAAGCACCGGACCGAGTGCGGCGACAGCAACGGCCGTGACGAGGCCCAAGACAAACAGCAGCGAAACGTATTCGACCGCGGCAGAGCCCCGGTCGTCCGACGAAACCGATTTACTCGGCCGCACCGAAGGTGATTTGCTCATTCACCGCCTGCCCTGCCTCTTCGGCTTTCGCGTTGATCGCGCTGCCAAGCGCACTGAACCCAATAATCACTACCAAGGCAACAACCCCGATCGCGATCAGATACTCCACGGCACTGATCCCCGCTTCACACTTCTTGAGTCGTCCAATCCGCAGTTCCATGCGACACCTCCTGCTCCGAGTCGGAGCGCTTGCCGTAGAGCAGTGCAAGCCGTACGCCACGTCAGGACAGCCAGAAACCCTCCGCTGCGAGGGATGGGTTTCTCGAACTGGTCTCGATCCGCTGTGCGGTTGGCGACGCGACGCTCAAACTTTGGTCAGTTGTGCACTTCGTGTGCGCGTCCGACGTAAGGAGACGGGCCGTCAGATGGGATCGCTGCGGAATTCCGGTTTGGTGTTACTTCGCTTGCGCGAGGTTCCACGACCGCGCGCGCATGAAGTAAGAACTGCATAGGAATCCTGAGGGTGTGCGGCCAAAAAGCGCGCCTGCTCGGCACACCGCGAGCCTCACACTAGCCCGCCGAACGAGACTCGACCGTTCTACGATGGGAGTGGCACGAAAGATGAGGCGAGTGCCGTGCCCTCCATGGGAATGCCGTGCCCTCCATGGGAATGCCGTGCCCTCCATGGGAATAGCAAGAGAGTTGAGCGGAGTAGCGTCTCGAGCCGCTGTGACGCTGCGCCCACATCCTCCGCGGCCGACTGGGTACCTGACATTGAAGCGGCGGACCCCATTCAGACTGGACCCACCTCTCCGGCCACCACGAAGCACTCTCTCACCCAAGGCTGAGTTCGCCGTCAGCAAGTCAGTTTGTAACGGGGCAGCTCAGAGCGGTTCCGTCCGTCGTCACCGTCAGGTCGTCCACGAACACCGCGGCCTCAAGCGCTGGCCCATTCGACCGTGTGATCCCCACGGACACGTAGTCCGCAAGACCGTTGTCGGGCCGGTCGATTCCGCGAAGCTCGGTGGGAGGACCATTGTTGACCGAGAGCTCGGCGGTCGCCGTAGCCCCGGTCATGTCTACCCGCACAACGATGCAGTTCCAATCGTTGTCACTGACCTGGTTGGCTGCGGGCGCCGACCCGTTGGGCGTCGTCGAGACCAGAGAAACATCGGTGAGGCTCAGCGTCGCGTGTCCACCACGGAACGTAAACTCATCGGCGCGGCCATCGCCCCCGAGATAGAGAATCGAAGTCTCGTAGGGAGGCGGGTTCCGGGCGAGGTGGACGAACACCCGCGCATACACCACCGGCCCAACCAGCCCGAGCGGGCGGGAGAGAACCGAGAAATGGTTGTTTCCCGCTTCGATCCTCGCTTCGATCGAGAACTCTCCACTTCGGGCAACGAACCGACTCTGCGTGGGGCCCGAGCTGGTTCCGCCGCGGAGGTATCGACTGTCGATCACTGCTCCTTCAAAGTCGTCGCACAACGCGTTCGGAGGACACTCATCGAACCCGAGGCCCATCGAGTCGATCGCCTGATCGACGGCCTGGTCCATCGCGACCGCGTCCGGGGCCGGCATCCCATCCACCACGACGTCCGCGCTATCGCCATCGGAGGTTCCTGCATCCGGTCCTTCGCGAAAGGATGCACAGCTCATCCGCGCCGAAACTCCATCGCCGAGGGACGGCACCGCACAGAGGCCATCGCAGGCACCACCGCTGCAGCTCTGATTCCGTGGGCACTCTACTTCGGTGCATCGGCGATCGAAGTGAAATCGGTATATGGTGCCTTTTCCGAACCGTCCCTCGGCCCGGATCGTCGACACCGCGGCGTCGTTCGCGTTGCGAAGCGTCGCCGACAGACCCCAAAGACGGGTGGAATCGCCATCGAGTGGAAAGACATGAAACCTGCGCGGAAATCCGCCGCCACCCTCATCGCCCACCGGAAACGTGGCGGGCGTACGTACGTCTACCCCGTACACCTCCACCTGAAGCGCCTCGACCCCCACGAGGGCATCGTCATCCGCGGTGAGAATCACCGTCACCCAAGGGTCGGAAGTGCATCCCGCTCCGAGAAGCAACGCCAACGCCACGGAAGTGCAAGTCGGAATCCAGGGCACCACCAGAAGGATAACAAGGCGTGCTAGATTCGTCCCCTGTGGGAACCTCGTCCCAGCCCTACTTCACGCTCGCTCGTTTGGCATCAGGCGGAATGGGCACCGTGTCGCTTGTCGCCCGCGCCGACGCAGAGTTTCGACGCATCTTTGCGATGAAGCGCCTCAAGGCCGGCTTTGATGACAACGCCGAGCTCCGAAGGATGTTCCTCCAAGAGGCTCAGATCGCGGGGCAGCTTCACAACGCGCATGTGGTTCCCGTCATCGACATCGGCGAGGACGCGTCTGGCCCCTACATGGTCATGGAGTACATCCACGGCTTGCCCGTGTCCGCGGTTATTCGCGAAGCGGCCAGGAGGAACAAATCCATCCCCGTTTCGGTGTGCCTCGGCATCGTCCGACAAGCCGCGCTTGGCTTGCACGCCGCGCATGAGCTGCGGGATGCGAAGGGACGGGCGCTTCGTCTCATTCACCGTGACGTCTCCCCGCACAATCTGCTGCTGGGGTTCGACGGAGTCGTGCGGTTGACAGATTTCGGGGTGGCGCGAGTGTGGGGAAGCCTCTCCAAGACCGACCCCGGGATTCTCAAAGGGAAGCTCGGCTACATGTCGCCGGAGCAGCTTCGGTTCAACGACCTTGATCAGCGGTCAGACCTATACTCACTGGGAGTCGTACTGTTCGAGCTCCTGTCCGGCCGCCGACCTTATCAAGAGCCCACCCCAGAAAAAACCGTTCGCGCCATCCTCGCGGGATTGCCGCCGGACGTCCTGGAGTCTCGGCGAGACGTTCCCCCCACGGTCGTCGAACTTCTCTTCCGGCTCCTGGGTCATCGCGACCAGCGACCGGTCACTGCGGCGGAGGTTGCCGAAACGATCGGCAACGCAATGGCTGACATGGGAGCGTCGGACCCTAGCGCCGGGTGCCGCGCGTACGTCGAACTAGAGCTCTCTCATGCCAAAGAGGCGGCGACTGCGAAACTTCAGCAGTACCTGTCCGACCTGGACACGCGGCTGAAGCGTCGTCGGCCGAAGACCCTTTGGCGCGTCGCACTCGTCGCCGCCATCCTCTCGACGGTGGGCCTCTTGGGTGTGGGCGTGGGCAAACTGCTCGCTCCAAGTCCGCTCATCACACCGGAAGACCCTCCGTCGGTGTCCGTGGCCAGCCCGCCGTCAGCGCCGCTTCCCTCCTCGGTCACTCGCGCGGACACGTTGTCTCCCACCATGCGGCCCCCGGCACAGGACACCAACCCGAGCACCCCAAACCGCGTGGGCCTCGCCTCGTCCGACGTTCGTGCGACGGCGATGGCAGCACGACGCCCGTCGAAGGGCAACCCACCTCGTGCGACCGGCAGGCATCGTCCCGCGCGAGCGAACCGAGCGGCGCCCCCCCTAGCCGATATGCAACGAAGCACTATGCTGCGCGAAGTCGATCGGCCGTTTGCGTGGAGCGGAACGAGTGACTAGCCGGTTGCTGCGAAAGGCCCGTGCGTGGATGCAGCTTCGCGACGGTGCCGGTCGCGCCCGAGAGCTGACGAGGAATCACCGAGTTATTTTTGAGGAGGAAGGCCGCAGGCCGGTCGCGGGTGCGAGCGACGCCCGCGCTGGAGGCGCGTGCGGAGGTTTTGCAGCAACACCCCCGACGAGAACCCGGTAGGTCGACCGTGGGCCAGCGTCCCTCACCGAAGCGACGATCAATCTGTCGGGGGATTCGAGTGCCGACGGGACGAACCTCCATGAGCCTCGCGCTCGTGTTGCTGTCGTCGGCGGTTGGGACCGTTGCCAGGGCCCAGTCGTGCCCCGGCGGGGGGGACACTGCTCGAGAGCTATTCGAGCATGCCAGCATGGCGATGGAGGCGGAGCAGTGGGTGAATGCGAGGGATTGTCTCCGGCAGGCACGCACACTTCTTGCGAACGTGTCGATATGCGGAAGCCTGGTGATCGCGCTGCGGAAAACCGACGATCCCCTCGCCGCACTCCGGCTCATCGAAGACATGGAAAACGGAGAATGTGGTCCTCTCGATGCCGAAGAACGAGGCCGCGTCGAAGAACAGCGAGTGGAAACGGAGCAGGCCCTTAGCTACCTACGCGTCAGGGTCTTCGGGGCCCCTGGAGTGCGGCTTTTCGTGGCCGGGGCCGAAGTGGCCACCACGGTGTCCACCGAGGAGCATCGCGTTCCGGTGAATGCGGGGCGATACATCGTAGAGGCCCGGCATCCGACGGGTGCCAGTGCTCGAAGGCAGGTCCGCGTTCAGCCAAGGGCGGAGACTCGGCTGAACCTCACCGTGGACCTGCAAGAAGAGGACGAGCCCAGTTCCGGAATTGGCGTGGGTTGGTTCGTACTCGGTGGAGGACTGGTGGCCGCTGCCATCACGGTGGTGGTCGTGCTGATCGCCACATCTGGATCGGAGCCAGAGTTTGACGGGGAGTTCCCGGCACTCCGCGGTCCCTGAACCGCGCCCCAAGACTTCAGAATCTGGCTACCGTGCTCCGAATAGACCGCTTTGGGAAAAGCAAGTGTCTTCTAGCGAGTACTCCAACCGGTTTCCTTCACGATGCACGCCCACGGCACCCTCGAGGGAGAGCTGCTGAAGCGCGTGCTGGACAGTTCGGAGCGGCACATCGAGCACGGACGCCGCCTCCCGGGCCTTCCCACTACGCCGGACTGCGAGAAACTGAAGCAATGCGTCTTCGAGCGACGCCTCGTCTCGCGGGTCGACGAACGCCACATCGCAAGTCCAACGAATTCGGAGCCGACCGTGGCGATTGTCGATGGACCCGAGACCCTTGATTAGTTTTCGGGTGCGATGAAGCAGGGCTCGAAACAGATTCGCGTGTACTTGACGGTCATACGCGAAGGCGTAGACGGCTCGAAACGCCGAATCGGCGAGAACCCAGTCGTTGGCCAGGGCCAATACTGCGAGGAGAGTAAGCACTCGAACCGCCTTGCTCGGAGCCTCCAGTCGCACCGCACCATCCCCAACCAGCGCCGCGCCGACCTCACAAAATCTTCGCGCGCGCCGCTGCGGGCCGGCCAAAACCAAGCTCGCTTTGATGTCCTCGCGTCCGCGAGCGGCGACCGCGCGAACCGCGGGGGGCGGGCCCGACGGTCCACCGAACACCCACGAAGCCACCCCGTCTTCGACGGCGACTTCCAGCGGGTCTACAGCGTCGAACACAACCCGTTGCTCCAGCGCAAAGGGAACCCAGCGCACGGTGTCCTCCGCGATCGCGCGGAGCCGTACGAACTCGGCTCGATCGCCTCGACGCGCAGCCCGGAGGGCATCGAAGGCCGGCTCGGGAAATCCATGCCCAAGCCTCGCCGCGGGAACATCTCCGCTTGCCAGGAACAGCTCCCAACTGAACCACCGATTCCACACGGCCGACGCGTACGGCTGGGTCGCCAGCAGAATGTGCATCTCGAGCACCGGACGACCGGTAAGCCGACGCATTTTTCCGAGCACGAACTGCGCGAGGACCTGGACGTGACGGATGGGTATCTCTTGAACCCGCATGCTCAGCTCCCGCGCAAGCGCAAGGCCGCGATCCACGTCCCCCGACTCGGCCCAAGCCAGCGCACGAAGCGCATCGATCTCGGCGCCAAGCCACCCCAGCTCATGCGCGCGAATTCCTGCGAACCACGACACCGCCTCGTCGCATTGTCCTCGGCCCAGCGCAAGCCAGGCGTGGGCGGCCTTCGCGTGAATGGCCGACATCGGCTCACCGCCCACGATGCGTCGGTGCAGAAGCGCGGCCGAGACTGCGAGCTCATCCATATTCATCTCGAGCACTGCCGCCCGGACACTCAACACGGCCGCAAGCGTCGCCGCCAGACCCCCGTCCGCATCTCCAAACTCCTCCGCAAGCAACGTCGCCGGCGTCATCCGACCACGAGCTGGGTCCACCAGCCAGCGCGCCGAAAGAAGAGACGTGAGCTCTGCTCTTGCGAGCGTGTCAGTTCTCAACGCTAGCTCGGCGATGTGCTCGTCGCCGGATCCCAGATCGCCACGGAGCGTGGCATCGATGACCTCGGACCAAGAACCCAACACGCCGAAGTCTATCGCGGGTCCGCAACTCGTGGGAAGCGAGCATTGCGTCCAGCGGTAGCTCGTTAGCGGGCACGGGCGACTGCGCGAAGGCTAGAAAACGCCGCGGGGGTCGGGGGCTCCGAGTCGATACGCCTCGAGGGACTCTCGGAGGTACGCCGGCACGGAGAGGTAGTGCCGGAGGGCGACGCACGAGCGGTTCGCGGTGCAGGTGCATTGGGTATTCTCCGTTGCGTTGCAGCCGGGGACGCCGCCGGGCTGAATGAACCCGCCGCCGTCGATTTGGGAGACCGTGGGATCCCAGCGAACCACCGGCAAACCGGTCTCGTCGGAGTACACGGGAAGCACCCAATCGGGCTCGCCGTCATTGTCGAGATCGGGGCCCTGGGTGGTTTCGTACGCTTCAGCGAGCAGATCGTTCGCGTACTCGAGCACTCGCGCCGCGATGCCTCGCTGGACAACTTGGCCAAACACCTCTTCGGTGCCGAAGGTCTTGGCGACATAGATCTTACCGTCGGGGGAATGAAGCTCGATTCGCCGAGCGAACGCGGGGTCCGCGTCGGCCCCGAGCTCCCACAGCCGCATCTGGTCGAGCCACTGCATCTCTTCGTTCTCCGGGAGATAGAGCATCGTCCAGGCGATGAGGAACTTCTGCTGTTCCCATCCGATCTGCGGATCGATCACTCCGGTGTTGGCCGGCGCCCGCGGATCAAACGGCGCTTCGCCACCGATAAAGCTGCTGCAAAGCGTCGTGCCTTCCGCGGGGAAACACGCCTGCGGCGAATCCCCCCACCACGACGTCCAACCAAGCGGCTGCGAGGGATATCCCTCCGAGTCGAGGAGCGGCCGGCCCGCGGCATCGGTCGCAACCCGCACGCCCTTCACAAAATCGTCGCCCGTCAGGTTGTTGCCGAGCCATCGCCGATAACCTTCGGGGAAGAGATCCGCGAGGGACACCGCGCGGTAGCGCGGATCGACAAAGTCGGTGCGAGATGAGCTGATGAAGTTATCCACCGATTCGGTGAGCAACATCGCCGCGTTCATCTTGTCGTAGTACGAGCCCGCGTTCATCGTGAAGTCCGCGTCAAACTCGCCGCAGCCCGAGCAAAGCTGGTTCTCGACCAGCGCGCCGCCGAGGCCGATGGTTCCGTAGTATCCGCTCGCCCCGGTCGGCACGGTCATCAGCGTTTCACCCGGCGCCCCGGTGACGTCTCGCGCCGAGCGAAGCACATCGTCCCAGTCATACCGAAAGTGAGGCCCCACTTCGGGACGACTCAGCGTGCGGGCAATGTGATCGAAGGCGACGCTCGACGCGAGAATGTTCTCCGGGAAGAAACCCGCCACGATCGGCCAGAACGTGTCGAAGTCGAAGCCCTGATGCAGGGCAAAGTCTCGATAGATGTTCTTGATCAGACCGAGGCCCTTCGCGCCGTCCCGAAGCTTGGCGTTGAAGCGCGTCAGGGTCCGGTCCGATGCCGCACGAACGCTGAAGTTCTGTCGACCCCGCCGATAGGCGTCGAAGATGTGCCACACCTCTTGCGAAGTGATCATGAAGTTGAAGATCTCGTAGGGGTCCGCACCGTTATCGTGTCGATAGACCGACAGGTTTCCGAGGTCGGCCCAGCGGTCGGTCGCAAACCCGTAGGGCATCCGGACCCGTCCGCTGGAATCGGTCGGCGGCCCGCTGTCGCCGTCGCCCGGGTTGAGCGCGTCCCAGCGAACGTAATCGACCGACTGCTGCTCACAGCGGGTCCACGCCCCGTCCACCTGCACCATCATGCCGTCGAGGAGCGGACTCCAGGCCCCAAGCGTTTGCTCGTCCCAGTCGCTCGGCCGATACACCGTCGGGTCGGGGACGGGCACGCAGTTCCGGATCAATCCGACCGTGCTCTGGAGCTCCGAATAGTGAACGTCTTGGTTGTTGTACTCGTAGCTGATGCCCAGAATCCCGCCGAAGTTATCCTGCTGCTGCACGAGCATCTGCCCCTGCGGCGAGCCAACGTCCTCTCCCGGCTCGTTCAGCACCGCGACGGACTCCCCGTACATCATCCGCGTCGCCGCGAAGTCGTAGATGCCGAGGCCGAGCATGTCTTGGGTGAGCTCCCCCGCGTAGTCCATCACCGACGAGTGCATCCACATCCAGATGAGATTGTCGGACTCCTCCTGGGTCACCGGGTCGAAGTAGCGCGGACCCACGCAGCTCTCGCCGTCGGCGGCGAGATCATTGCACGGCTGGGTCACCTCACCGTTCTTGGTGCGAAGCTGCCAATACTGCGGTCGATACTGCCAGGCGTTCGACGAACTTACGAAGTTATGACGAAGGCCGATCGAGTGCCCGATCTCGTGCGCCATCACCGCGAAGTGCGCCCGCTGGGCGACGTAGTGGCGCATCCGTTCTGCCCGCGCCTGCTGGACGTCGGGCGGATCCTCCGGATTGAACGCGCCGAACTTCTCCTGGAGCACCTTGGCGAGCCCGGTGAGAGAAAAGGGCGCCGCCGCTTCGTCAGAGTGCAGAACGCACGCCCCCCGGCGCCCGAGGGCCTCTTGGTGGAGGTGATCGAGGTCCCTCTGGAAGCTCGGGTTGCCTCCCCGAAGCGGCGACGCAATGTCCATGGTCGAGTCGCTGAGAGGCAGGCCGTCCACCCCCTGTAGCTCCTGCACCATCGGCGTCATGAGCTCCGCCTCGAACTCGGTGCCCGCGGCCTGCCGGCGGCGCGCTGAGTACACCGCGGCGTTGGACGACGGCGCGCTAAGCGCCGCGCGCACATCGGATAGATCTCGGTTTACGTCACGGATCTGCGCGATCATCTCCCGCGGGACGTTGCCCCGATCGATGTGGGCCTCGCCTCCCGCAAACTCCGACACCCGGTCCTCGAGCGCTTCGCGGTCGAGCATGGGAAGCGCTCCGCCACCGCCCGTCGATGCGGCACGGGCGGCGGTCGCCCAGTCGCGCACAAAATCGCCGTTGGTCACGTCGTCGGTCGACAGCTCGCCTTCGATGTAGCGGAGCTTGTCGACGATTCCCTGGCTAAAGATGTCGTTCACGTGCGACCACACGTTGATGCTCGCCGCGATGGTCTCGCCGGTGATCGGATCGATCGAGTCGACCATGATGCCCCAAGGCGAGGGGGTCTGCGGTTCTTCGATCACGTTCACCTGGTGATAGCGAAGGTCCCCACGGCGCACGTTGATCGCGCTTCGACAGGTATCGATGAGCTCCCGGTCCGGCGCGGCCTCGTCGTACGCCGCTTGGCACTCGCTCGCGAGCACTCCTTCCGGCAGCCGGGCCTCGCCGCAGGCCGCGTGATCGCCTGCTTCGACGGGGCTGTGGCACAGGACCACCATTTCCTCCATCTGGGCGATCGAGGCGAGGGCCGCATCGAGGCCTCGCTCTTGGGCGAGGCGAGTGGCTTCCGCGTCGCAGTCGGCGCGCCCTTCGGCGCGGCATCGATCCACTTCGGTGGTCAGCCAAATCGC
>JBCCZL010000055.1:0-25727 GCA_039187775.1 Myxococcota bacterium | reverse complement strand
GGACACTGCGGTTCGCGCACGAACTTCCACGTCCACATCCACATCCACATCCACATCCACGTCCACATCGGTTTGTGCTTGCGCTGGTGTTCCCCATGAGAACACCGCGTACGCGGCGACGAAGGTGAAGAGAACGCGACCGGAGAGTGTCATCGGCATACTCGCCTGACGCGCTCTTGCTCAGGCGATTCAGCACGTCACGATCTTCTCGTCCCCGAAGCCCTTTTTCGGCGAACCGCCTTTCATTTTCGAGTCTGCGACCCGGTTCAGGCGGGTTTTCGAGCCTGCGATATCGACCCAACCTTGTGCGGGGACCCCTCAACTCGCCCGCCTGTCTCCGTTTGTCGGTTGAAGCGACTCACGTTCACCGCGGTGAGGATCGCCGCCGCGCCATCGCGGCAAACCCTCGCCCAATCTGTTCAGCGGCGCCGGGAAGGGGTAGGTTCCAGCGCAGCTGTGAGCGCTCTCGAAACCCTCAATGAACCGCAGCGAGCCGCCGTCCTTCACGAAGGCGGACCGCTCGTGGTGTTTGCCGGCGCAGGCAGCGGGAAGACGCGTGTCATCACCCATCGGGTGGCGCGCCTCGTGAGCGAGCTAGACGTTCCGCCCTGGCGAATCCTCGCGGTGACGTTCACCAATAAGGCGGCGGGGGAGATGCGAGAGCGGCTCGGTCGGCTGGTGCCCGGCGGCGCAAGGGACCTTTGGGTCGGCACCTTTCACGCCACCTGCGCTCGGCTCCTTCGGCGGCACGCGGAGGCCGCGGGAGTCTCGAAGGACTTCACGATCTATGACGATGCCGATCAGAAGGCGATGCTGAATCGGATCATCCGCGACGAAGAATACGATCCTCGCCGCTACTCGCCGCGCCTCGTCGCGGGCCTCATCAACAAGGCCAAGCAAGAAGTCATCGGCCCCGAGGAATACGAGGCTGGCGATCCGTTCGAGGAGGTCGTTCGCAACCTCTATCAGACGTATGAAAAGCGCATGGCCCGGGCCGGGGCCCTCGATTTTGGCGACCTCATCTATCGGATGGTCCGCGCGGTCGAGGAGAACGAAGAGCTTCGGTCGTTTCTTCAGGAGCGCTTTGTTCATCTTCTGGTGGATGAGTTTCAGGACACCAACCACGCCCAGTACCGGTTGGTTCGCGGGCTGAGCGCGAGCCACCGCAACCTTTGCGTGGTCGGCGACGACGATCAGAGCATCTACCGCTGGCGCGGCGCCGACCGTCGCAACATCCTCGACTTTCGGCGCGAGTTTCCGGACGCGACGATCATCAAACTCGAGCAAAACTACCGCTCGACGCAGCGCATTCTTCGACTCGCGCACGCGGTGATTCAGAAGAACCACGACCGCGAACCCAAGGAGCTCTGGACGGAGAACGGGCTCGGCCGGAAGGCCGTGGTGGTGACCTGCGAGGATGAGCGGGACGAGGCGCAAATGCTCGTCCGGGCGGTGGCCGAGCTTCGAAACGAAGGCCGCACCCTGCAGGACCTCGTCGTCTTTTACCGCACCCACGCCCAGTCTCGGGTGCTCGAAGAGGCGCTCCGCGCGGCGAACATTTCGTATCGGATCGTCGGAGGCGTCCGCTTTTATGACCGGGCCGAGGTGAAAGACCTTCTCGCCTATCTCCGCGTCCTCGCCAATCCCGCTGACGACATCAGTCTTCTCCGAATCATCAATACGCCGACCCGTGGGATCGGAAAGACGACCGTGGACCGGCTGATGGCCGATGCCGCAAAGCGAGGTGTCGGGCTTTGGGATGCGCTTCGGCTCGCCGACGAGAACGCCGCGATCGGCGCGGCCGCGCGAAAGAAGCTCGCCATCTTTCGAAACCTTATGGAGGGCCTTCGAAAGCGAGGGGAAACGGTCGGACTCCGTGAACTCGGGTCCGCGGTGCTCGAGGACACGGGCTACCTCGAAGTGCTTCAGCACGAGAACACCGCCGAGGCCGACGCCCGGGTCGAGAACCTGAAGGAGCTCTTGGGTTCGCTCGCAGAGTTCGAGGCCGATGCGGAGGAGCCGACGCTCCTTGCATATCTCGAGCTGGTGACGCTTCAAACGAGCGCCGACGAGGCCGACGCGGAGGCGCGGCTCACCTTGATGACGATCCACGCGGCCAAGGGCCTCGAGTTCCCCGTCGTGTTCGTGACCGGCCTCGAGGACGGAATGTTCCCGCTCCGGGGGGACGAGCCGTTCGAGGATCCGGAAGAGATGGAGGAAGAGCGTCGCCTCGCCTATGTCGCGCTCACCCGCGCCGAGGAGCGCCTGGTGCTGAGCTACGCGCAGGTGCGAAACATCTTTGGCCAAATGAAGATGCAGCGGCCGTCGCGGTTCCTTCTCGAGCTTCCTCCCGAGCACGTGAACTTCATTGGCGGCATGCCGCGTGCGGCCCGGCCGAGCGGTCGGCGGGTGGGCATGGGCGGCTTTGCCCCAATGAGCCACCCGTCGCAGCATCCGAAGCCAGAGCGCGGAGGGCGCTGGTCATCGTACGAGGCAAAGAGCCGCCCTGCCGACTTTGGGGCGCCCAAGGTGGACCCGCCGTCCAAAGACGAATCGTACGTCGACACCAGCGAAGCCTCGGACCTCGACGGGGAGGTCTATGTCGGCATGAAGGTGCGCCATAAGAAGTTCGGCGTGGGCAAACTTCAGGGTCTTCCCGAAGGTCAGCCGCCGCGGGTTGACGTGCAGTTTCCTGCGTGGGGCCGGAAGCGAGTCTATCTCTCGTTTCTCATGCCTGCGTAAGGCACGGGCCTAACCCGCATCGGTCACCCGTCGGCGTGTCTCGCGCCCGAAAGCACTGCATTCCCCCGGCCTTCTCCCGGGCCTTCTCCCTCCAGCCGTCCTCGCGGTACGTCGAGTACCGCTGCGGCGTCTTCCCGTCCGAGGTCCGCGGAGAAGGCCAGGGGAAGGCAGCACTTTCGAACGCGATCCATCCCCTCTGGTGACCGATGCGGGCTAAGAGAGCTTCGAAGGACGACGGTCTACTTCGACGCCTTCTTCCTTTTCTTGCCGCTCTCCGTTCCAGACCCTTTCGCGCCGTCCTTCTTCGTGTCCTTCTTGGACTCTTTCTTCGTGTCCTTCGACGATTCGCTCGACCCGCTATCCGAGGAATCGGAACCACCGTCGCTCGCCCCTGAGTCGCCGTCGGCCTTCGACTTCTTGGCGGGGGAGGAGTAGAGGTCCGAGTACCAGCCTCCTCCCTTCAGGACGAAGCCGCCGCCGCCGCCGATCATCCGGCGGGCCTTCATCTTCCCGCAGTTGGGGCACTTCTTGATCGGGTTCTCGGTGATGCGCTGCTCCACCTCCCACTCGTAGGCGCAGCTGTCGCAGGCGTACTCATACGTCGGCATAGCGGCGGCAAACTAAAGCGCCACTGTCCCAAGTCAAGGGTGGGTTTGCCCGCCTGCGGCGGGGCCTATTCGCCGCCGAGTTCGCGACGCTTGAGCTCTTCGAGGGCCGCCTCGAGCTCTGCCATTTCGAGCTCGTCCTCGCTCGCTTCCTCTTGCTCCTCGACCCGCGCCGCGGGGGCGTCGGCCGGCGGAAGGATCCCCATTTTTCGCTTGAGCTCTTCCAGGTCCTGGTCGGCGCCCGAGGTCGCTTCGAGCTGCTGAAACTTACTCTCGAGCACGTCGCCGGTGTACTCCTCCGCGAGTTCGGCGCCGGCTTCGGCCTCGGCTTCCATCTGGTCGATCTGCTCCGACATGCGATCGAAGGTGTCGAAGGCACTCGTATCGGAGAGACCGCTCATCGTCTCCTGAATGCTCTTCATGGCCTCGGCCCGGCGCTTACGGGCAATGAGAACGTTCTTCTTTCGCTTTGCCTCTTCGATCTTGTTGTTGAGGGCGCGAAGGGCGGTCTTCAGCTGATTGACCGCGGTGCGCTGCTTCTCCCACTGGTCCTGGAAGGTTCCGGCGAGCGTTTCGTGTTCCTTCTTTCGGGCGAGCGCTTCCTTGGCGAGCGCATCGTCCCCCGCGCGAATCGCCATCATCGCCTTCCGCTCCCATTCCGCGGCGACGGAGGCCTCGTTGTTGTACTGCTTCTGAAGCCGCTTTTCGTCCGCGATGGCGACGGCGACCTGCTTCTTCGCCTCCACCAGCTGGGTGTTCATCTCGATGATGACCTGATTGAGCATCTTCTCCGGGTCTTCCGCCCGGCTGATCAGGTCGTTCAGGTTGCTCTTGATGAGCGTGGCAAGTCGTCCAAAGAAACCCATGGCGTCCTCCTGCCCTCAGGCACCCTTTCGGAACGATTCGAACACTTCCCGATGATTCGTGATGGCCATGGAGAAGTCATCGATGGCGCCCTGGAACTCGTTGAAGTCCAAGTTCTCTCGGCGAAGCGAACAGGTGATCATCACCGCGGCGTCGCTGATTCCGTAGGCCCCGTGAATCATCTCGTTCGCGTTGAGCTCTAGGAGGCGCTGAAAGAGTTCGGGTCGCTTGTCGACCTGGTCTAGCTCCATGACCTTCATCCGAAACACCACGAGTGGTCCAGCCAGGGAAACCACGACGTTCTGGGCCGCTCCAATCTCATGGAGCACCCACATCTCGGCGTCGAGCTCTTTGAACGAGACTCCCGAGCGGAGCATGTAAGCTTCGATGTCTTCGCGCATGCGCATGGCCGCTCCCTCTGGCTGATTGCCGACACCCGGAATCGTGAAGATATTCCGGGTCCGCGATGCTAAGGGGGCCGCATTTTGGGGTCAAGCGGGCTCGCGCCAGATCGGATACGCTTCAAGTGGTGCGGAGGCTCTTGCTGATCCTTGGCCGGGGATTGGCCCTCCTCCTGGGCGCCCTTTCAGCGCTTGGTGCAAGTGTCCTCTTTCACCTTCCGAGCGAGCCCGGTCGCCGGGCGGTCGAGGCCCAGGCGTCCCATAGCCTGACCGAGCTTCTTCAGGGAGACTTCCGCGCCGGTCGGATCGAGCAGCTTGGCGCAGGGCAACTCGTCCTCTCCGATCTGCGCATCTGGGATCGGCCGGCCAACGGCGAACGCAAAGGGCCCGTGGTGGCGGAGGTGGGGAGAGCGGAACTCGACCTCGACATGTTTGCGCTCCTGGACGGTGAGGTACACGTCCGCAACCTGGCTCTCGCCGACACCACGGTGTCGCTCGCCGAGCTCGAGGATGGGCTTCGCCTCGTCCGTGCGGTCAGCCCGGTCGAGTCGTCGCCCTCGACCGAAGGGGCGGGCGAAAACCCACCGATCAAGGTGGACGCAATCGAGCTCCGCGGCGGCCGGCTGGAGGGCCTGCCGGAGGGCTACACGATTCGGGACATCCGAGTGGTCGGGGCGTTCGCCATGGATCCCACGCCGGAGGTGACCGTCGAAGAGCTCTCGTTCTCGGTCGCTCAGGAGGGCGAACCACTTCTCGAGGCGAGCGTACACGGTACCGCCGCGCTCGGGCCGGACGAGGAATCGACGCTGGTGATCGAGGTGCATTCAAACCAGACCGAGCTCGTCGCAGAAGGCACGTTGGTGTGGGCCGAAGATGGCCCCGGGCCTGCCGAGGTTTCCCTTCAGGGTGAGCTTCATCCGGAGCTCCTTCTGGACCTGGGCTATCCGGATGCCGCGGCTCAGTTGGCGGGGCCGATGTCCTTCGATCTCGAGGCCTCGGGGACCATCGAGGACGCGACCGCGCGGCTCGCGGTGAGTTCGGAAGGAGGGGACGCGATCGTCGAGGCGCATCGGAACGGCGACGCAGCAACGCTGGCGGTGGAGACCGAACGTCTTTCCCTCGAGGGAGTGCTCCACGGTGTTCCGGGGGTGGTGGCGGGACGCGCCGAGCTCACCGTCGACGGACTCGCGGACGCCCCACGGGATCTTCGGCTTGTCGGCACCCATGTCCGCTACGATGAGTGGGAGGCGTCAGAGCTGGTCGTCGTTGGCGAGATCGACGAAGACGCGATCACGATCTCCAACCTGAACCTTCCTCACCTCACCGGGAGCGAGGGGCACCTCGATCTTCAGGCGACGGTGGGCTTTGATCAGAGCATCGAGGCGACGCTCGATTGCTTTTTGCCCGAGCTCGCGGTCGACGAGAACTTCCGACGGCTCGCGCCCGGAGCGCGGGCGGGCCTCCGCGCCAACCTTTCCGCCACCGTCGCGCCGGAGGCCGCGTCGATCGACGTGGATGGCACCGTCGCGGTCGAACAGGCCCGGCTCTCCGGCCTCCAAGTGGCTTCCCTCCGCGTCGAAGGTTCGGCGTCGGGGGATCCGACGCGACCGACCGTCTCCGTCGAGGCGCGGGGGCGAGGCCTGCGCGCCGGGGACCTTGTCGTGACGAGCGCCCGACTTCGAGGGAGCGGAGGACCGGAGAGCTACCGAGCGAATGCGGATGTGCGTCTCGGCGGCGAGCGAAGCGGTACGTCGCTCGAGGTCGAAGGACACCTTCGGCGTTACGACGACCGGATCCGGGGCGGCGCATCCCTTGGAGTTCGCGGGCTTCTCGGGGCGCCGCTCGAGTTCGACGTGCTCGGCGCGGAGTTCATCTTTGGCGATCGGGTCCACGTCGACCGAGTGGAGCTATCGGGCCGGGGCATCGGGGTTCGCGGCCAAGGCGACTACTGGCTCGATGGCCGAACCGACTTTGAGGTCCAAGTCGATGAGCTCCGGGCGGAGGAGTTTCGGACACTCGCCGGAATCGAGGACTTGAGGGGAATTCTTCGGGGCGTGGTTCGAGGGAGGGGCTCGGCGCGAACGCCCGAGCTCGAGTTCGCGGTCGCCCTTGAGGATGCAGTGGTTCGGGGAGTGCCTCTCGCGTCCGTCGATGCCCGAGGAACGATTTCTAGCCAACGAGGAGCGCTCGACCTGACCCTCGACGCGGCATTCGCCGACGAAGCCGAGGTCGACGGTGAGATTCACGCAACCCTCGCTCGTCGTGGCTCGTTCGTCCGTCGATTGATCGATGCGGACTACACCGCAGATCTCCGCACCGAAGGGTTTACCCTCGGTCTGGTAAACATCGTCGCGCCCGATGCGCCGCCGGTGGCGGGCACCGCCCGGGCGATGTTCCGAGTGCGGGGTACGCTCCGTGACCCAACGATCGACATGGAAGCGGGCATCCAGAACCTCGAAGTGGAGCTCTCGGACGGCGCGATCCAGCCCCTCGATCTCGAACTTCGCGCCGGACTCGCCGGCGACCGGGGGCAGCTCCAGCTTTCCGGGAACGACTCCCGGGGCGCCCTCTTTCACGTGGGGGCGGAGGCGACGCTCCCGCCGGCGATCCTCCTCGGCGAGGGCAGCATGGATGCGCTTCGCCGTTCGCCTTGGGAAGTGGAGATCGCGGTGTCTCCTCGGAGGGTGACCGAACTGCCGATTTCGCCGGCTCCCCCGCTTCCTGCGGTCGTCGAGCTGAGCGCCGAGGCGCGCGGTGGGGATCGGCGCCCCGAGGTGGACGCGACGGTTCGTCTTTCGGAGATCCTCGCGGTGGGGGAAGCGGCCGAAGGCTGTGAGAACCAGGATTCCGGGGAGCTTCGGGTCGGCCTCACGCTTCGCGAAGGGCTCACCGAGCTCGACGTGAACGGGGAGATCGGCGGCCGTCGGGTGATCGGGATGGAGGCGAGCGCAGAAACGCCGATCGCTGCGTGGGTGACCGATCCAGCTTCGTTTTCGATTCCGCCGCTCCGTCTAGCGGGATCGATCGACGGGCTCGAGTTCGAGTCGCTGCCGGTCGCCTGTCGGTTCGTTCGCGGGACCGTCCACGGGGCGTTCGAGGGGCAAGACATCCTTGGAGCGGCGCCGCAGCTGGCGCTCGAGGCGCAGGTCGACAATCTGCAGGTCGGCCAGGAAGACCCGGTGCGAGCTTCCGCCGATATCGCGCTCGAACCCGATCGCCTTTCCGTGGACGTTCGGGTTCGGGACCGCGAGCGCGACTCGCTGGAGGTCGAGGCTCAGCTGCCGCTTCATCGACTCGAGGACTCGCTTTTTCCGACGGTCGCCCCGGAGCCGTGGGAAGCGACCGTCGAGCTCCGCCAAGTCCCGATGGCGGTGCTGCTCGCACCGGTGCCGAACCTCGCCCAGCCCTATGGCCAAATGGAGGGCCAGCTCCGAATCGTTGGCCGGGGTGCCGAGTTTTCTACGACCGGACAGGTCGAACTCCAGGACGTCGGTTTCGTCGTGCGGGATCCGGTGACCCGAATCGACGGCCTTCGCGGTCGGATCGCGTTCGAAGAAGATGCGGTGGTGGTGCAGGGGCTGTCGCTCCGAGACCGCGACGGGGAGCTTCGCCTCGATGGCCGACTCGGGCTCGATGGTCTCGATCCTGCCGCGCTCGATTTCACGGTGACCGCCGAAGATTATCCCCTGAGAAATCAGGGGATCATTGCTGCGTATGTCGATAGCCGGATCGGTATCGATGGAACGCTCGGGGGGCTGGAACCCGAGCTCACCATCCGAATTCGGGACACGGCGCTCCGGTTGAGCGATCGGGTGGGCGATCAGGTCCAGAGCCTCGCCCAGCATGACGACGTCCTCTACGAGGACGACCCGCGCTATTCCGCGGACGCGTTTTCCCAACTTCCGGGCGATGAGCAGACTTCCAACGAGGAGTCGGCCGGTGAAGAAGACGCCCCCGCGCAGCGTGCGCGACCGCTCCGCGTTCGCATCGATGCGCTCGAACCGTTTTGGGTGCGGCGGGACGATCTCGCCATTCAGCTGTCCACTGAGCTCTCGTATGCCGGCGGACGTCTCGCGGGGTCGGTGGAGCTTCGCCGAGGCTTCCTCGCGCTCCTCGGCAAGGAGTTCGACCTGTCGCCCGGGTCGCTGACGTTCGATGGGGCGGCCGAGATCGATCCGATCGTGGACCTCACTGCGGTCCACACCCTCGACGACGACAACACTGTGTCGGTGCACATCACTGGTCGGCTTCGGGAACCGGTGATCTCGTACTCCACGACGGTGCCCGATGTAAGTTCGGACCAGGAGATCCTCCAAATCTTGGTCGAGGGGAGAGCCACCTCGACGGAGACGGCGGAGACTCAGGCCACCAATATTCTGACGGGCCTCGTAGCAGGCACCCTAAGCACGTTGACGCGGCGAGAGATCGGCGCGTTCCTGCCACGCCTTTCGGTCGAGACGCAAGGCGTGGAAGGAGCACGAGTCCGCGCGGGCATTCAGGCCGACGCATTGATTCCTTCGTTTCTCGAGGACATTGTCCGGAGCGCGTATGTCGAGGGGTTCTTTGGAAGCGGTGACGAGAGCAGCGACGGGGCGCCGAGCGGAGGTTTCGTCATCGAGCTCTACTTCCCTTACGACATCGTGACGTCCGGCTCCTTCGAGCAGCCCAACAACTGGTCCGTCGACTTCACGTGGGAGCCCTAGTAGTCGGTGAAAGACTCGGCACGCGCCTCAAGCACGGGACGGCACCGTTCACGTCTGGGATCGGTCGGCCTTCCTCGACATCGTCGGGCGCTTCCTCGTCGGCGCCCGGCCGCGAAGGGCGCCGTCGCGAGCCGGGATCGACCCACTGCCTTTTTCACCGACGTGCTGGCGCGGCCTTCGCTCGTCTCGGGCGAGAGAGGACAACCGCTGAGGACGCCGACTATGCGCGGCTTCGCGGTTCTGTTCCTTGTGGGTCTGGTCGGTTGTGCGTCCATTCCTCGGACTCGCTACGGGGTGGCGGAGCTCGACATCGAGGGAACCGAGACGATGGGCGAGGAATCGATCCGGGCGTGCCTCTCGACGGCGGCTCGCGGGCGATTCAACTTTCGGCTCGGCGCGAGCTCGCCGAGCTGCGGCGCGCCGCCGTTCGATACCGACGCGCCTCGGCTCCAGCTCTGGGCCTGGCCGTGGACCGAATGGCCACTCTTCGATCGGGTGGCCTTCGAACAGGACCTTCGCCGGATCGAGCGATGGTATGCGGCCCGCGGCTATCATCAGGCGCGGGTGGTCGACACCGAGGTTCGACCGGCCGAAGCCGGCGAAAACGACACCCTCCCGGACGAAAACCCGCCGTGCGAACGTGAGGGGAACGATGAAGGGTGCGAGGTGGAGCTTACGGTTCGGGTCGAGGAAGGCGAGCCGACCGTGGTGGCCGAAGTGGTGCTTCACGATGTGAGCGACCTTCCCCCCGACCTTCAAGCGCGGGTTCGCGACGCGGTGGTGCTGGTGGAGGGCGAGCGCTTCGACGAGTGGCTCTACGATGAAAGTCGGAGCGGGATCGCCTCGGCGCTCTATAAGGAGGGCTATGCGCATGCGGAGGTGATCGGCGAGGTGCGGGTGGACCGGCCAAACCGACGGGCCCGGATCGATCTTCGGGTGAGCCAGGGCCCGCTCTGCCGTTTTGGCGAAGTGACGGTCGGAGGAAACGCCGATCTGGACGAGGAGCTCATCCGGTCCGCTGCGCGGATTCCCGTGGGTGAGATCTTCGATCCGTCGACCCTCGAAGAAGCGCAGCGGGCGGTGTATTCGCTGGGAGCGTTTAGCGCGGTGGTCGTTGAGCGGGCCGATGGGGATCGCGAACAGAATCGCGGAGAAGCAGATTCTGGAGAATCAGATTCTGGGGACGCAGATCCCGCGGAAGTCGACCAGACCCGTGCGCCGGAGATTCCGATTCGGGTGCAGGTGACCCCGGCCCGCCGCTTTCGCTTCGGGCTCGGGTTTGGCATTCAGAGCGGCATCCTCACCAAAGGGAGCTTCTCCACCGAGCAGGTGAGCGTTCCGCAGTGGGATGGGCACCTGCTGCTTCGGGCGACCCACCGGAACTTCCTTGGACACCTTCGTCAGCTCGAAGTGGAAGATCGGCCGCGGCTGATCTTTCAGGACATCTTTCCTCAGGTGACTCGGCCTCGCTTCGGCAACGTCCTCACCGTGGATCTACGTCAGCCGGGTACGTTCGAGGCCCGAACCGTCGCGAAGATTTCGCTCGGCTACGAGCTTGGCCCCGACCCCTTCGACATCTTCTTTCGGCACCGGATCGACAGCGGAATCGGCATCGAGCGCCCGTTCTTCTTTGCGCCGCTCACGCTGGAGCTCGGACTCCGGAACAGCATCTATCTGGTGCCCAACGACGAGAGCACGCTGAGTGGCGAACCGTTGCCCACCGACTCGGTGCTGACCTTTCTCGAGCAGACCGTGCGCCTCGACTATCGCGACGACTCGCAGCGGCCTCACGCGGGCTTCTTCGCGCAGCTCACCGTGCATGAGGCCGGCTACTTCTTGCCCTCGTCCTGGAACTATATTCGCGTCCTCCCCGACGTCCGGGGATACATCCCCCTACCCGCAGGAATCACGCTGGCGATGCGGTTCGCCCTCGGTATGTACTTCATCGACCGAGCCGACGACGGGCTGGACGAGCTCAGTCAAACCCTGGGGCCGCGGGATTACCGACTCCGAGGAGGAGGTGGCGCGTCCAATCGAGGGTTTCTGCCGGGTCGTCTCGGCGATGGCCTCGAAGGCGGCACCCGTCGCTGGGAGGCTTCGGTCGAGCTTCGGGTTCCGATCAATAACTCCCTCGGGGTCGTTGCCTTTGCCGACGCGGGCGACGTAAGCCGCGCGCCGAGGTTTCGCTTCGACCACCCCCAGCTTTCGGTCGGGGGAGGGATCCGCTTGTACACGGTGATCGGCGCGATTCGCCTCGACATCGCCGGACGCGTGTCTCGGGCCCAGGTCTTCGGCGAAGAGGAGCGGCTCCAGGAAGCGAGAGCGACCCGAAGCGAAGTCTCGTTCTTTGTCCGGTTTCCGGGGGCGGTTCACATCACCATCGGGGAGGCGTTTTAACTCCGCAGCGACCTGCCCTGCGAGGAACAAATCGCGGCGCGAGAGGTCTAGGGATGGTGGAACTAGTTTGCGTCGCGGTGAGCATCGGGCTCTTCTTTGCGATTTTTGTCGGGGCGGTCCGCGACGCGCGGGGAGCTTGGGGTCGAATCCGGCGGCGGGCTCGGGCCGGAGCCGGACCTTATCGGCATGGCGAGGTGACCGAGCATCGACCCGCGGCCGTTCCTTCCGAGGTGTCGATAGCGGCGCTTCTGAATGTTCTGTTTGGGCTCGCGATGTGTTTCTTTCTCACCCCGGCAACGGTAGTGACCGGGATTCGACTTCTCACGCATGAGTGGTTTCTTCTCGGCGGGTTGTTCCTGGCGATGGCGTGCGTCGGGCTGTTTGTCGGCGCGATGCACATTACCGGTGGGTTCCGGATTCTGGAGCGCCGGCCAATTCCCGCTCGGAGCTTTTGGCGAGTGGCGGTTTGTCATGGCGTGGCGATCGTCCTTTGGCCGATCGTCGGGTTGGCGCTGAACCAGAGCGCGTACGGGTGGGTGTGTTGGGGAACTCAGCTGGTCGGTGCGCTGTGCCTGCTCGATCTCTTCCGAAAGAGTCGGCTGCGCCACGAAGACCTCGGTCGAGTCTGACGCGCTCAAGCGCCCCAGTTGATTCCCTGGCACATCGAGCACGTTCGGCGAGACGAGGAAAAAGACGTTTTCTTCACGGCCGTCGCTGTTCGGGTCCGCGCGCGGCTCGACCGCGGTGCAGATCCCAGACAGACGTACGACGGTCGACGTCCGAGGTGTGCTCCGCGAGGGCCGACGTCGGACGGCCCGCACGCCGGGAACTTCCGTGCTTGGCCTTATCATCGAAGCGAACGTTGGTGCCCGCGAGCGCTCGAACCGCGGTTACTCGTCGGGGCAGCCGCCGAAACGTGAGCGTGACCACGGCCAGCCGGATTTTTGAGCGCGAAGCTCGGACGCCCGCTCGTGTCCGAGCGACTGCGCCAGAAGGGACTGAAACTCATTGCCAAGGTTTGAGTAGCGTCGCACTGCCCGTTCGTAGGGGAGGCGTTCGACCTCCGGGGTCGGCGGCTGAAGCCCCGCGCGCTCCTGCGCGATTTGGCTCATCGTTTGTTCGGCAATGTTTCGTGGGGATTTGTCTCGGAGCTCTGCGAGCAAGGCCTGGGGGGAGAGCGAAGCCATCGTTTCGGTGTCGCCGGTCGCTTCGGCATAGAGCTCTCGGAGCTCCTCGAGGAAGCTCCCGTGAAGGCGGTTGACCGCGTCCTGGACCGCCGCATGTTCTTCCGCCGAGAGCTGAAGGTCGCCAAGCTCATCGCCGACGTCTCCCGGTTCGATCCCCAAGACCGGCGGATAGTCGACCCGGACCTCACATCGTTCCGCGAGGATCCGAAGGTCCTCCTCGGTGGTCGGGTAGAACAGATTGTCGAGATCGCGGTCGTTTCCGTCGACCTCGTCTAGCCGCTCCTGCAGTCGTTCGACCTCGCGGGCCTGAGCCTCGGCCCGCCGGAGCAACGCCTCGTGGCGTTCGCGGAGTTCCGGCAACGATAGATCATCGTCCGCCCGAAGCTGACCCAACGCCGGGTGGTCCGCGGGCCGAAGATCGGCCTGAGCCTCGGCTTCGCGAGGGGTCCACCCATCTTCGCGATCGGTCTCTTCCACCGATGCCGGGGCCTCTCCCGCGGTGACCGAAGTGAACTCCCCCGCTCCCACTTCGATCGTCCCCTGGTCGTTCGCGACCGCGACGCGGCCCTCGTAGACCGAAACCAAGGTGACCGCGGTCACCGCTGCGCCGACGGCTGCGCCGCCCACTGCCTGCCCGATACGCATCTCGCTTACCTCCACGCGGAAGCAGGTGCCCCGCACTGTGACTGTTCCCGCCGGCGTCTCGACCCGGAACGGGCCGCCCTTGTCGACGCGGTAAAACACGCTGCCCTGGTCCTGCTCGACCACCGTGGCGTCGCCGGTGCGGACGGTGCCCGCCGCTCCGGGTTCCGCTACGAGCACGCCTCGGGAAAACGCGATCTCCTGCCGGGTGTCGGCGGCGAAGTCCCGAGCGGTCTCGGGCGAGTTCCAGGCGAAGGCTACCGCTGCCGCCCCCGTGACGAGCATGACCGCTGCAACCCCGTAGCTTCGCCATGGGGTTTTCGGTTCGACGGGCCCCGACGAAGGCCCCTCGAGTGCTCCGATCACACCGTCGGCGAAGTCCGTGGGTGGCTCGTCGACGTGCCAATGTGCCAGCTCCTCCTCGGTGAGGCCGAGCTCTTCCTCGTCGGTCATACGTCCACCTTTTGAAGTTCTTGACGCAGTCGGGCCCGGGCCCGCGAGATCCGAGATTTGACCGTTCCGACATCGCAGCCGAGCGCCTCGCCAATCTCCCGGTAGTCGAAGTCGTGATACGCCCGGAGGATAAATGCGGCCCGATACTCCGGAGGGAGCGCTTCCACCGCTCGAGCGATGGCTTCGCCGGTCGCACGTTGTTCGAAGGCGCAGTCGGGGCCAGGAGCCGGAGATTCCACCATCACCTCGCGGTCGACGAAGGGACTTCGCCGGGTTCGCCGGTGGCGGTCGACCGCGAGGCGAATCGCGATCGTCAGAATCCAGGTCGATAGCCGCGCGGTGGGTGAGCTTCGAAAGCTCGGGAGCGCGCGAAACACGCGGAGAAAGGTCTCCTGGGCCAGGTCTTCGATGTCTTCCTCGGTTCCGAGGTGACGTCGAAGGAGCGCCCATACCGGCCGTTGGTAGCGAAGGACAAGCGCACGCTGGGCTTCCCGCTCACCCCGGCGAGCCCGAGCCAGGGTCAGGTCGTCGAGCTCTCGCTCGGAAACGCGCTCCGCGACGGCGGCCATCATCGACCGTTACACGCGGAAGCGACCAAAAGGTTCCAAAAAAGAGATCGAGCCGTCGCGCGACGTCGTGGAAAGAGTTCGCGACGAACCGGAGTCCATGAGGAACGCGCGTGCGGAGCGCCGAGAACGGGAGTGCCGTCAGGCCACGATGCGCCTAGCCGTTCCCGACGCACCACGGGTCGGGATTCATATCCGTGGGGGCCGAGCCAGCGTGGCCAGGTGGTGGAAACGTGGCGCCAAATCGTGAACGCGCGTACCGTTGGGCCGTACTGGTCGATGTGCCAGAGACGCGCGAGGCCTTCGTCGACAGTCGGCCGATGGCCGGCGGGAACATACTATTGTCCGTCCTGGCCGCTCCGGAAGCCAACGAGCTGCTCCTCGATGGTCTTGGTATGCGCGGTGACCTCGGCTCCCGTGTGCTTCGTTTCGGCGGCCTCGACGAGAACGATCTTGCATTCATTGTCTGCGCGCGGGCGATGGCGCTTGCCTCGAGGCACCACGTGGAGGTCTCCTGGTCCGAGGGCGACCGTGCTGTCTTCGTACTCGATCACCAGTTCTCCCTCGATCACCCAGAACATCTCATCGCTGTTTTCGTGCGCGTGCCAGGTGAACTCGCCCTCGACCTTGGCCACCTTCACGAAGTGGTCATTCACCTGCGCAAGGACGCGTGGCGACCAGGGTTCGGAGAGCCCGTCGACTACGTCGTTGAAATGGGTCACGTGGGACATGGCCAGAGTGTGGCAGTCCGAGCGCACGACCGCACGGAGCCGTCGATTCGAATCGAGACTCCACCCAACACGCCGCGTCCAAGACGCCGCGCTGCGAGGACTTGCGCCTATGTCCCCGCGCTGCAAGGACCAGCGGGCTGTTGCAAAACTCCGCACGCGCCTCCAGCGCGGGCACCGCTCGCACCCGCGACCTGCCTCCTCAAAATATCTCGGTTATTCCTCGTCGGCTCGTGGGCGCGACCGGCACCGTCGCGAAGCTGGATCCACCCACGGGCCTTTTGCAGCAGCCTGCAAGCGCCTATGTCGCCGCGCTGCGAGGGCTTGTGGGCTAGTCGTCGTCCTGGCCGGGGTTGGCCAGCTTTCGGGACCAGAGGATCGCGTCTTTGCGCTCGTCCCCGACCGGGATGCCGCCGGCGAGGAGACCGGTCTTGCGGAAGCCTGCCCCGAGATAGGCCGCGGCCATGTCGACGTCGTCGCTTGGAGCAAAGCCGAACGCAGAGATGATGCCACGCTCCTTCAGGTCGTCGCACATCACGCCAAGCGCACCCACGATCGCGAGTCGTTCGTTGTCGGTGTCGGGACGGCGCAGCACCTCGACGAGCGAATGGCCGAAGCAGTCTTGAAACTCCGCCGAGAGGTAATTGGTCTTGCTGCGACGGAGCGAGCAGTCGTAGTGAAAACGCTCGGCGTCGCGACCGAAGGTGTCGAAGGTGTTGAGGGCGATGCCCTTTTTGACCGCCTGATTTCGCGCGGTCTCGGCTTCCGAGGCCTCGACCTCGTGGACCGACAGCCCTTTGATCTTCTCCGGGAAGTCTTTGATGATCTTCTTGGCCTGGTTGATCGTCCGGTCGGCGAGCTTCACGCCGGCGTCGCTCACCTCGATGCTGGCGGTCTTGTCGCCGATGACGCAGCCGCAAAGGTGCCCGTCTGAACGCTTGTAGAAGCCAGGAATGGTTCCTTCGCGAACGAAGCCCACCCGGGTCCAGGACGACACCTCGTCTTTCTCCACCAGAGTGATGACCTTCTCGATGCCTTCGCGCTTCGCGACCGACTGGATGAACAGTCGCTTCGCGGGGAGAGCCCCCGCACGAAAGTCGATCACTCGGATAAACTTCGTCCGGTGGTTGACCAGGAGGCAGAGAAAGGCACTGTCGCTTCGGAAGAGGACTTCTTCAACGATCGGGCCGTCAGACTTTTTGGCTTTTGCCGCCATTGTTCACTCGCCGGCGTAGAAGTTAGGGGGCCCGTGTCGGTGCGGGCGGCGTACCGTACGGGGTCGAACCCTTGGTGTCAAATCGGTCAAGGGAAAACCGCAGCCTCGAGGCTATTCGACGGGTTCCTGGACAAAATGCGTGAAATTTCAGTGACTAAGGGTTTCCGAGGGCTTCCTGGATCGCTTGCTCGAAGACCGGGAACGGCTGCGCTCCTTGAATGAGTCGGTCTCCGATCAAGAAGGAGGGCGTTCCGATCCGCGCCCCGGCGTCCCGGACCGCGTCCATGTCTTCTTGGACTCGGGCCTGATGGGTTCGATTGTCGAGGGCGCGTCGGAACGCGGCCATGTCAAGGCCGGAGAGCCGACTCGCGTGCTGCTCCAGATCGGCGCGGGTGAGCGCGCGCTGGTTGGAGAACAGCGTGTCGTGGAACCGCCAGAACATGCGGTCGCCGAGCTGGCGCTGGACTTCGATCGAAGCCTCGGCGGCAAGCGGAGCCTCACGGTGGAATGGCAACGGGTAGTGGCGAAACACCACCCGGACATCCCGGGGGAATCGACGGCGAACCTGCTCCACCGTCGGGAGCGCTCGGCTGCAGAACGGACACTGAAAGTCGCTGAAGATCTGGATGGTGACCGGCGCTTGCGATGGCCCGGCGCTCGGCGCATCGTTCGGCACCGCGATTTGATAGCGCGGGTTTGGCGTGGGAGCGGCGCCGGACGGGTTGGCCGCACCCCCGATCGTCTGGGGGCTTCGGGCACCGTTGCGAATGATGTGGGCGTAAAGGCCGCGCCGCGCGATCCCTTGCCGGACGAGCTCCCGAGCCTTTCGAAGCTCCTCGTCGATCACCGCGGTGAACGACTGGAGCGGCTGGGCGCCTCGAAGGTTGCGTCCGTTGATAAAGGTACTCGGGGTCCCGGTGGCCCCGATTCCCCGGGCAAGGGCCTGATCCGCCTCGATCGCTGGTCGATGGGTCTGGTTTTGAATCGCGCGCCGATAGCGAGTCAGATTGGCACCGAGCCGCTGGGCCATCTGTTCGAGCTGCGCCGGCTCGAGCTTGTCCTGATTTCGAAACAGCCGGTCGTGCATTTCCCAGAACCGTTGGTCTCCCCGCTGCGCGCGGACCTCCATTGCGGCCTCCGCCGCGCCCATCGCCTGCCGATGGAACGGAAGCGGGTTGTGCTTAAACACGAGTCGGACGTCTTGCCCGTACTGGTTTTCGATCTGTTCCAGCGTTGGGGTGAGCCGCGCACAGAATGGGCACTCGAAGTCAGAAAACACCACGATGGTGACGAGCGCGTTGGCCGGCCCCCGAACCGGAGAGTTGCCCACCGGAACGTGATAGACGGCGTCGGGATCGGGCTGGGGACGCGGCGCTGCCGCAGCGGAGGGCGCGGGCGTCGGAGCTCGAGCGAGGGCGTGCTGGCCTAGCCGATCGTAGACCGCCTGTCGCGGTGTACCGTTCTGAACCAGTCGACGTCCGTGGGCGAGCTCTTCCTGAATGATTGCATCAAACGCTTCGAAGGGCTGTGCCCCCATGAGCTTTCGCCCATTGATAAAGAACGCCGGGGTGCCGCGGGCATTGAGCTGCTGGGTGGTCGCCTGGTCGCGATCGAGCACCGCCTGGTGGGCGCGCGAGTCGAGGGCGCGCCGAACCCGCCGCATGTCGAGACCTTCCGCCGCCGCATAACGCTCGAGGTCTGCTCGCTGGAGCGCGCGGGTATTTTGGAAGAGCACGTCGTGGATCCGCCAAAACCCCGCATCGCCCTGCTGCTCGTATGCCTCGATCGCGAGCTGGTGGGCCTGCGGCGCGTTCCGGTGGAACGGGAGGGGGTTGTGCCGAAACACCAGCCGAACGTCATTGGGATAGGTCTGAAGGATCCGCTCGAGGGTGGGTTGCACCCGCGCACAGAACGGGCACTCGAAGTCCGAGAACGTCACGATCGTGACCAGCGGGTCGGCAGCCCCCAGCACCGGCGCGCCGTTTCGGGACACGCGATAGCGTTCGGGCCTTCGGGCCGGGTCATCGTCGGCGAGCGCTTCGACGACTTCGCCGGCGGCGCCTTGCCCCCGAAGCGCTACCGCTTGGCCTTCTTCGATCCGCGTCTCTTCGCCATCCGTTTCGGCCGAGCGCATGCGTTCGATGACGATCTCCGCCGCGCGTTCTGCAACGCGCTCTTCGTCGACGGAGTTGGCGCTCGACCCGCCACAGCCGAACGCTCCGGCCGCGGTCAACCCACCGACGACCCACACTACGCTTCTGATCATCCGAACCTCAGTCCCGAGTCCCTCAGGTGACTCGATCCGGGGCCTGGTGCGCTCACGAGGCACCGGATCGGGACACATGAAGCGAGGGGCCAGGCCGTGACCTGACCCCTCTTCTGGTTTTATGCGAGTTTCGCCTCGACTATTCCGTCGCCGTTCAACGCGTTCCGCCGAAGCGAAGCGCGATCAGCCCTCGAGGGCTGCGTCGATGGCTGCCTTGAACTGGGGGAAGGGCTGGGCGCCCTGAATCAGCCGGCCATTGATGAAGAAAGACGGGGTGCCGATCCGGGCTCCCGCTTCGCTGATCGCGTCGATGTCCTGCTGCATGCGCGCCTGGTGCCGGTTGGTGTCCAATGCCGAGCGGAACTGCGCCATGTTGATTCCACCCACCTGTTCGGCGTAGCGCTCGAGGTCGGCGCGCTGGAGCGCCCGCTGATTCTGGAAGAGAATGTCGTGGTAGGCCCAGAACTTCTCGTCGCCGCCCTGACGATGCACTTCCAGTGACGCCTGGTGGGCGAGGGGCGCGTTCTGATGGAACGGAAGGGGGTAGTGGCGCCAAACGATCCGCACCCGGTCGCCGTACTCTTCCATGATCTGGGCGATAGTCGGATTGACGCGACCGCAGAAGGGACACTCGAAGTCGCTGAACTCCTGAATGACCACTCGGGCGTTCGCCGAGCCCTTGCTCGGCGCGTCGCGGGGGACGGCGATCTCGTAGACGGTGTCGGGAGCCGGGGGCGCGGCCGCCGGTGCCGGCGCGGCTCCACCCACGAACTGCTGACTCTCGTGGCCGTCCTCGATGGTCTTTGCATACACATTGTTCCGATTGGTGCCGCTCTCCACGAGGGCGCGCGCCTTGGCAAGCTCTTCGTCGATGACCGCGGTGAACGCCTGAAGGGGCTGCGCGCCCCGAAGGTTCCGGCCGTTGATGAAGAACGACGGGGTGCCGCTTGCGCCGAGGCTTCGGGCGAGGTTCTGATGCGCGGTGATCGTCTCCTGGTGCTCGTCGCCGTCGAGGGCCGCCCGGAACTGCCCCATGTTGATGCCGCCCAGCTCTTCGGCGTAGCGCTCGAGGTCGGCCCGCTGAATCGCGCGCTGGTTCTCGAACAGCTTGTCGTGGAAGGCCCAGAACTTCGCGTCGCCGCCCTGCTCGAAGACCTCGAGGGCCGCCCGGTGGGCGAGGGGCGCGTTCTGGTGGAACGGAAGCGGGTTATTGAACCACACCACCCGGACGTCGTTGCCATAGCGCTCGATGATCTGGGCGATGGTGGGGTTGACGCGGCCGCAGAAGGGACACTCGAAGTCGGAGACCTCGACGATGGTCACGAGGGCGTTGTCCGGACCCTTCTGGGGCTCGTTGCCCACGGGGACCTTGTAGACGGCGTTCGGGTCGGGCTGGCGCTGAGCCTGCTGCGGCTGCTTCTGGGCGGCTTGGGCGCCGGCGGCGGCCGCGGGAGCCGCGTTGTCGGTCGCGTTCTGCATGAGCGTGGCGTAGACCGCGCGGGCCGACGTTCCGGCCTCCACGATGGCTTCCCCGGTCGCGATCTCTTCGTCGATGATGGTCTTGAACGCCTCGAAGGGCTGTGCGCCGGCGATCTTACGGCCGTTGATCACGAAGTGAGGTGTGCCCCGCGCGTCGATCCGCGTGGCGATGGCCTGGTCCTCGGTGATCGCGTCTTGGTGTTCGGTGCCGTCGAGCGCCGCACGGAACTGGCCCATGTCGATGCCGCCAACGCGCTCTGCGTAGCCTTCGAGGTCCGCGCGCTGAATCGCGCGCTGATTTTGGAAGATGATGTCGTGGAAGGCCCAAAACTTCTCGCTACCGCCCTGCTCGAACACCTCCATTGCCGCGCGGTGCGCGAGGGGCGCGTTTTGGTGGAAGGGCAGAGGGTTGTTCCGCCAAACGACCTTCACCTTGCCCTCGTACTCATCGAGGATGCGGGAGATGGTCGGGTTCACTCGACCGCAGAACGGACACTCGAAGTCGCTGATCTCTACGATCGTCACGAGTGCGTCCCGGGTTCCCTTCCAGGGCCGATTGTCGTCGACAGCCACCCGTACTCGGGCGACGTCGTTGGTTGGCGCGGCCCCGAGTTCGAGCGCTTCGTCGGCCCCCTCTCCACCCCGCGAGCTTTCTTCGGAGATCTCGTCTCCGCCTCCCGAACTGGCGGTCAGGTTGCCGATCAAGATCCCACCGACGAGCGCGATGAGAATCGAAATTATTGCTGATCCTTTATTCATTCTTGTCCTCATGCATCCCCGTTGGGATGCGAAAGTGGTTTTGATTTCACAGGCAATACGGGAATCCGGCGTGTGCCGAAGTCCGGGCCTACGTCACGCGGCTGCACGGGTACGTCATCACGTCGGCCCGCGATGCCCCACAGGGGTTCGCGAGAGACGCGATCACGCGGTCGCGCCAGGAGAGGCAGCGCCGTGGTTTATCCTATTCGCGAGTTACGCAGGCCGAACGCGCTGCGGAGGGCGGTCCAAAGACGTCGAGACGCCGGCGGCAAAGTCGAGAAGCTTGGCGTTCGTAAACGTGAGATGGGCGCCAAAGTCCGCGTCGACGCTGACGTCTTCGGGAGTTGGTCCGCGAAGGGGATAGCTTCCGATGTTTGGATAGCTGTCGGGCACCACCGGAACCGGCGAACATCGCGGGTCGTCGGGCGAAGCACACCACAACACCGGTGTCGGGTCATGAGCCGGCGTCGGCGTGGGCTCGGCCAGCGAGATTCCGCTCATGCCGCCGCTGAGTTCGTCACTGATCGGTTCGGCTTCGGTCGGGCTCCAGCTGAACGTCGCGTCGGACTCCGCAAAAAACGGCGTCACGGGGAGCTCTGCAAAACTGAACGCCGGCGCGTTCAAGTTTCCAAGGCCGTGGGCACCGGCGGGGCTGCTCTGCGGGTCGGTGTCCAAACACACCCGAGCCGCGAGCGCCGTGTCCGACAGCGCGAGGTGGGGCACCGCAAGAGTCGAAATCGCAAGCGCGAAGGTGGCCGTAAACCTCATCAAGCTACCGGCGGAGTCTACCGGCTCCAAACCCTGGAGCAAGAAGTGCAGAGCGCCAGCGAGAGAAAGCGCAGGGCCTGCGGAATCGGCGCGATGCGGGACGGACCCACCAGGAGCGATTGGGTGAGCCCCAATGGGGGACGGGGTCTCTTCGGGGGAGGGATGGATGGTTGGTGGGATCCCCGGGCCGGGTTCCGGAGGAATTCTCCAGGACGGTGGCCAAACCGGACCAATAACAAGTCGAACCGGTGGATATTGCTGCGCTTCCCCGCATCAACCCTACCGGTCGGAGACTCTGTGGCTGGTTCATGAGAGTCGTTCCGCCCCCCACGGGGCTATCGTCGGAACACCCGCTCTCGACCATTATTCCGCGCGATGACCACTTCGAAGGACCTTGCGTCATTTCTGAACTCGATCTTCGAGGAGCATGCGCCCCAAGGCGATGGGAGCGCCAGGTTTCCTTCGAAAACCCGAGACGCGCTCCTCGCCTATGGTGAGCTCGTGACGCTCTGGAGCAAGCGGATGAACCTCACCGGGGTGAAAGACCCCGCGGGGCTTGCCGACGTGCTTTATCGCGACGCGCTGGTCCTCGCCTTCGCGTTGCCATCCACCGGGCGCCTCGTCGATGTCGGAAGCGGCGCCGGAGCTCCGGCGATTCCCCTCGCCCTCTTGATGCCCCGCCTTGCCTTCACGCTGGTGGAACCGCTTCGAAAACGCGTCACCTTCCTTCGAACCGCGGTGGGCCAACTGGGGCTCGCCGACCGGGTCCGCGTCGTCGAAGGAAAGATCGAAGATGCCGCGTTTGAAGATGCCGGGTTCGAGTCAGGCTTCGACATCGCGCTGAGCCGAGCCACCTTCGCTCCCTCGCGGTGGGTGGAGATTGGCACCGAACTCGCGCCACTCGTTTGCGCGCTCACGTCTGGCGAAGTGCCTTCCGCGCCCGAAGGGATGGGCTGCGAGACGATTCGCTATCGCTGGTCGACGTCGGCGGAACCGAGACTCCTGCTCATCTACCGGAGGGTCTAGACCCTCCGCATCGTCGAGCTCTCCGAGCGAGCGGTGTTTAGCGACGGTTTCGGCGACCGGGGATGATCTGAATACGCCGGCCGAGCCCTTCGCCGTTGGACTTCGTGGTCACACCGGAGAACTTGGCGAGAGACAGATGAATGACCCTTCGGTCTCGTGCGCTCATCGGCTCGAGGGTGATCACTCGGCCTTGCTGCATGGCCTTCTTCGCTTGCCGCTTGGCCATCGAGATAAGGCCGGCCTCGTGGCGCTCCCGATAGTCCCCCGAGTCGACGATGATGTGACGTCGCCCTTGAGGGAAGCGGTTCACGATTTTGTTTACGATGAACTGAAGCGCGTCGAGGGTCTGCCCCTTTCGCCCGATGGCTCGCCCTGCGTCGGGGCCCGTGACGTCGAGCACGATTCGTTCGTCGTCTTCCCGTACCGCGATCTCGGTGTCGAGGTCCATGCGGGCAAGAATGCCATCGAGCGCATCGAGGGCGACTTCTGCTTTGCCGTCGTCCCGGTCTCCGTCCGTGGCATCGGAGTCGGAGTAAGATTCACGGTCATCCCCATCGACAAAGAGCGCTCCATCCATCAGGGGTTTGTCATCATGTTCGGGCACGTCGAGTCCTCCGCTTTGCGGTCTTGCGCTTGCTGTTGGAGCGGGGCTTCGTGCGGCTCACGACGCTGCTTGCATCGCGGGCGGCTTCTTCGGCGCTGGCTTCGGCTTGGGCTGCCTCCTCCGCCTCCTGCGCCGCTTCCTGAGCTCTCCGCTCGGCATCTTTCTTGTTGAGCGATCGGTGGATCCACTGCTGCTGACTGATCCCCAGAATGCTGTTCGTCACCATGTAGAGACAGAGTCCGGCCGGGAGGAACAGCATGAACGAGGTGATCATGATCGGCATGAAATACATCATCATCTTCTGCTGGGCAGGCTCCATCGCCGCCGGCGTGATGCGTTGTTGAATGTGCATCAACGCGCCCAGAAGAAGAGGAAGCGAGTAGTACGGATCGGGCGCCGATAGGTCGGTCCACCAAAGCGCGAACTCGGCGTGGTACAGCTCCACGTTCGTCGAGAGCGACGCGTAAAACGCGAACCAGACGGGCATCTGCAGGAGCTGAGGAAGGCATCCGCCGAGCGGATTCACCTTGTGCTTCCGATACAGCTCCATCATCGCGGCGCCTTTTTTCTCTCGGCTGTCCGCGTACATCTCGTTGATCTTGTCCATCTCGGGCTTGAGGACCCGCATCTTCCCCATCGACTGGAAGCTCTTCCAGGTGAGAGGGAATAGAGCGATCCGCACGATCACCGTCATCAGGATGATCGCGACGCCCCAATTGCCGACGAAGCCGTAGATCACCCGAAGGAACGCGACGAGCCACGCCGCGACGACCGAAAACCACCCCAGGTCGACGACCTCTTTCAGGTTGTGACCGGCGGCAGTGAGCGCGTCGTTGTCCTTGGGTCCGATGTAGGCGAGGGTTCGCAATACGGTCGCCTCGCCCGGTTCGAGCTCGGTCCGTGGATAGATCAGCGTCGCCTTGAACAGGCTGCCGTCGGGTTCCTCGTCGCCCGCCTGAACGAACCGCGCTTCCGAGCTGATCTGGCATCGCTCCGCCGGCTCTCCATCGACGGCAAACACATTGGCGAAGAATGAGTTTTCGATCCCGGAGAACCGAACGTTTTCTCCCATGCCGTGGCCGCCGAGGGGTGAGGCATGAGGGTCGTCGGGCTCGAGCTCGTCGTGAGGGAACCGCGTGACCTCGTCTTCGCCCCACATGCAGATGCCGTGGCTCAATTCGGGGGAACGGGAGGCAAACGAGAGAAAGCCCCCGTCTTCGTCTTCTCGTCGAACGTAGTGATACGTCTTGTAACGAACCCGATGGCGTCGTTGCGTCGACCCCTGGTTTTCGATTCGGACGGTAGACCAAAGCTGATAAGGGGCCTCGCCAGCTTCGATCCTTCGGCTCACCCGATAGGAATTGCCCTCCCAGACAAAGCGCACCGCGGTCGGCGAAAGCTGTTCGCCCCGCCAGATCGCGTCCGCGGGGATCTCCACTCCTGGCGCATCCAGCTGGTAGGCGTAGTAGGCCTCCCGATTGGTGGTCACCATGTTCTTGGGCGCGCCGTCGATTTCGTAGCGCTCCTTGAGGAGCAGCATCTCTTTGATACCGGAGTTGAGATTGGAGAGGGTGGCTGTGAACTCTTCGGTTTCGATGGTGAAGAGTTCCTCCTGGGCGGCACGGACCGCCGGGTCGACGGTGGGCTCCGGCTGCTCTTCGGGAGTCGTCTGCTGCGGTTCCCCAGACCCCCCTTCGTAACCCTCTCCCGAGGCTTGCTCTTCGCCTGGCGGCGTCGGCTCTGGTCCGAAGAAGTAGTTGTAGGCCATGAACCCCGCCACCACCAAGCTGGTGATAAGGAGGAGTCTCGACAGGCGCCGGCCACCGTCTTCCATCAGCCGATGCCTCGTGCGCTGGCCCGCTTCATGTTGCGCGCCGCCCCGCGAAACTCGTCGCTGACTTCCCGATAGCCGAGGTCGGGGGCACCCCGCTTTGCAATGACGACGCAGTCGGCCGGGGGAAAGAGGTCGCGGTGGGTCCGAAACACCTCGCGGACGACGCGCTTGACCCGGTTTCGACGCACCGCGGACCGGCTCACTTTCTTGGTCACGGTGATCCCCAGTCGTGGCCGTGCCTGGCCGGTCCGAGCGAAAACGACAATGAGGAAATGGCGCGTGTGGACCGGACGGCCCGAGCCTTGGATGAGCCGGTAGTCGGCTCGACGCCGGACTCGGTCTTCCGAGGGCAGGCGATAGGCGCCTTGTCTCTCAGCTGGCTTTCCCCGCGGGTCGATCGTCGAACTCGATTTCCTTGGGGTGCCGAGTCGCTTAGCACGATGCAATTCCGGTCAACACGGCACTTCGACTTAGCACAACGTCTCGC
>JBCCZL010000054.1:0-25832 GCA_039187775.1 Myxococcota bacterium | reverse complement strand
TCCTCGACCAACCCGGCCGACATCTCTCGGTCCAAGGGCGCCGCATCGTTCACATCTCGGAGCGGCGACTCCGAAACATGACGCAATACGCCGAGAACGTCCGGCGGAGGGAACTTCGTCGGATCGAGCGTGTGGAGAGAACGGCGATCCGGGACATGGAACGGGCCGGACGCCCCACCGACCCGGCATCGCTGCGCCGCGCAGAGGTCGAAGGCCGCCGAGCCACTCGCGCGCTGAACCAAGAGCGAAGAGGCTATGTTCAGAACATCGCGCGCGCACGCCGCGATCGGCAAGAGTGGGTAAGCGAAGCGCAGGAAACCACCGGACGGACCCGCCGAAATGCGTGGGATAAAGCGGCTGCGTGCACTCGGGCGTTTCGCGAAGCTCGTCAGCAGATCCGGGGAGTCGATCAACGACTCAACGCGGCAAGAAGAGATCCGGCGGTGCGGTATGCAGAAGCGCAGGAGCAACGCCGGGAACTGGCGCAGAACAGCACAAGCACCCCCGAGGAGCGGGCTCGGCATATCTTGGAAGACGAAATCGCGGAAAGACTTCGAGTCGTCCTGGTCCAGCTGGGTGCACAGGATGTCGTGCCGGTCGAGTGAGGCGGTCCAACGTGACGTGGAGGTGTCGCGAGGGGAGCCACAGGCTCTGAAGCACGCGGCGGATCCGGTAGCCGGCTGAGTGGCCGACTCCACCGCCACTGGGGCTTCAAATTATGGCCAAATTCGACCTTCACTGGTGGCATGCAGGTTGCTGAGTGGCGTTCGAAGACACCGCTTCTCGACAGACTCAGACCGCGGAGGTCTCGAGGTGTCGCAGACCGCTGGCACAAAGGAACGTCACCATGAGCCGTTATCTCTCCATTCTCTGCTGTCTCTTTGTCGCGGGCTGTGCGGTGTCCGCCGACGAGCCCCTCGAACCCCGGTTCGAAGGCCCCGGGCTGAACGCCAAGGCTGACGGCTTCTCGCAAGTCGAGACGTCGAACCTCGATTTCGGCCAGACCGCCACCGGTGAGTTCGACGAGGACTTCCAGTTCTTTGCCTACGAGTTCGCGGCACGCGAGGACGCGGAGATCCGCGCCGAGGTCAGCCGGCGGGGCTCGTCGTCTCGTCTCGACACGGTGATGTTTCTCTATCGCCTCTCGGATACCGAGGAGCCGAGCCGCATCGCGGTCGACCGCGACAGCGGGTGGGGGGCGCTGAGCCGCATCGACGACTTTCGTCTTTACTCCGAGGGCAACTATGCCTTCGTGATCGGGACCGCCGACTCGGCCGGTCGCGGAAACTTCACGGTGGCCCTCGACTGCCTCTCCGGCGAGTGTGGACCGGTCAACGTTCCGGTTCCGACCTGCCCCACCCCGATGCAGAAGCCGTTCTTCGACTGCGTCTCCGAGATCGGCGCGGGCAGCGGCTTTGAGGTTCCCCTCTGGGAGGCGTCGGAGTACTGCACCGACGACGAAGAGGTGTTCTACGGCGCTTACTCCGACGTGTGCTTCGGCATTGACGAGCCGGCGTGGTGTGCCGAGGGTCAGAGCGGCGTTGCCGAGACCTGCGGAGAGTTCGTGGACGCGCTCTACCCCGGTCCGGGCGACCTCGGCAGCCGAACCGAAACAGTGGCGTCGCCGACGCTCGACACGTTCGTCAACGCGGCGAACAACAGCGACGACTGCGCGGTGTCGGAAGACGCCGGCTGCCAGGTCGAAGGCAAGGTGTATCGCTACGAAGGCGCGGCTCCGAGCATGCCTCAGATCTTCGCGTTCGCCCGAACCTCGTCGATGGTTGGCCCCGGCATCCTCGAAGACCAGTCCCAGAGCGGCCAGGCGGGCTTCGATAGCTTCGGTAACTCCTTCGGCGCAAGCGCTTCGCTCACCCCGACGCTCGAAGCGCACGGCAGCGGCGAAGGCGAGTTCGGCAATCTGACCGGCGACGACTTCCAGTGGAACTACGGGGACTGCCAGGCGGACGCCGCGGTGGCGCACTTCCCAGAGGTCAACACCATCATCATCGTTCACTCGACGTTCTGCGCGGGCTGACCTCGCCCACTCCGTGATTCGCCCTTCGGAGAGCCGGCCACACCGCCGCTTCCTCCGAAGGGCGCTTGTCGTTGTGCGCTTCGCCGGGGGTCGACCGGCACTCGCAACCCGGCACGGTGACGTACACTGAGGCAGTGAACCGGCACAAAGGGCTGCTCGTCCTGCTGATCGGAATCCTCGGATGTGGGTCCCCCGAACCACCGGCCACGGTCCAGGTCGACGCACCGCCGCCGGCCCCGGCGCTCTCCGACCTCAGCGCCGAGCGGCTGCTCGAAGACGTCCGCTGGCTCGCCGCAGAAGAGCGGCAGGGCCGGCTCCCGGGAAGCCGCGGAGGACAGGCCACCGTCGAGTACATCCAACGCCGCTTCGAATCGCTCGGCCTCCAGCCCGGCTTTGGCGGCAGCTACGCACAGGAGTTCGATGTCGAGCTTGGAATCGAGCTCCAACCCGAACTGATCGCGCTTCGCGTGGGCACCGAGGAGCTCCAATACGAAGAGGACTTCGTGATTGCCCGCGGTTCGTCGAGCGGCGAAGTGGTGGGTCAGCCGGTACCCGCCGGCTTCGGCATCGTGGCGGCCGGCATCCCCCACGACGACTACGCAGGGCTCGACGTCGACGGTCGGATCGTCATCGTGACGGATGGCCCAGCCTACGGTGAGGACTCTGCCCTTCCCAACTTCGAATCGCACCCCTACAAGGCCCGACTCGCAGCGGAACGAGGAGCGAGGGCACTCATCATCGTCGCCGAAGACCTCCCCGATCCGTCGGTTGGCTGGCAGCGCTTTGGGATTCCCGCCGTGGTGGTCCTTCGATCCGCGCTCGAGCGGTCGACCGACGCGGCAGGAATCCCCGAAGTGGCGCTTCGGGTCGCGGCGCCGCCGAGGATTGTCCGTGCGGCCAACGTCGCAGGATGGCTCCCTGGTCAAGACGCCGGGCTTCGCTCCGAGGCGGTGGTTGTCGGCGCACACCACGATCACCTCGGGCACGGCGACTACGGAAGTCGAGATGACGCACAAGTCATCCATCCCGGGGCTGACGACAATGCCTCCGGCGTCGCAACCGTTCTCGAAATCGCGCGCGTCCTGAAACAGCAGCATCGAAACCGCCGCGGCATCCTCTTCATCACCTTCGATGCAGAGGAGCTCGGGCTTCTTGGTTCGCATCACTTTCTTCAGCAGCACGAAGAATCGCCAAGCCTTGGTTCCCACCACCGGGTTCGCGTCGTGGCGATGGTCAACGCGGATATGGTCGGGCGACTGCGACGAAACCGACTCTTCACCATTACCCGGCGTTCATCGACCGCGTGGGCAGAGCTCATCATCAAAGCTTCGGCGGGCCTCGATGTTCGGCCGATCGGGCGACGACTCCGGCGAGGAGGAACCGACAGCGACGCATTCGTGGCGCGCGGAATACCAGCGGTTGGCCTCTTTACGGGAACGCACGCGGACTACCACCGGGGCACGGACACGATAGCCCGGATCAACGACCGAGGGCTTCATCAGGTGGCGACCTTCGGCGCGCGAATCGCACTCATGACGGCCAATGCATCCGCCGCCCCACCGTTCGTGGTCATGGATCGACCGGATCTCTACCGACGCGCACCATTCTCCTCGGGCGTGTGGTTGGGCTTCGCGTTGGACCCAGGGCGCACTCGGGATCCAAAGGTTCGGCGCGTCCTCCCGCACTCTCCAGCCGACCGTGCCGGAGTCGAGATCGACGACGTTCTCCGCGAACTCAACGGCGTCCCGATTCACACCAAGCTCGACTACTTCGAAGCGCTGGAGAATCTGGAACCCGGAGAACGCTACCCGCTCATCGTGCGGCGTCGCGCGGAAGACCAAGAGCTTCAAATCATCGCCGCGCCTCGGAACTAGCAGCAACCCGCGGATATACAGGGCCCGATAGCAGAATACAGTTGCCGCTAGAGCTCATGCACGCGGTGAGGCGCGCTACCGGCATGCAGGGTCTGGGCAATCGCCTTCGGGCTGAAGATTTTGTCGGCACGTCACGTCGGCCGCGGAAAAGTCATTGCCGTGCTCGGCTGCGGTGTAATCCGTCGCATCTCCGCGAAAGCCAAGGAGAACCGCGGCAGCGTCCGAGGGGAGCTTTCGAAATACGGCATGCGTTACCCGCGGGCCGAGATCGTGGTCGAGGATGGTGATGCCCGCGCGAAACGTCGTCCGGCAGCTGTTCCGCTCGTTCACGTTCCTGACCTCCGCGCCGGCGTGGGACACCACCACGTGATTGAGCCGTACTCCGGCATCCGACCGGAAGCGACCAAACACGATGCCTCGCCAGTCTCCCGCCGCGGGCACGGGGCGCGCGCTCACAAACGTCACGGGCGTTTCCGCGGTGGCTCCATCGGCGACGAGCGCCCCGTCGCGTGCCGTCCCCACATCGAGTGCCGTATCGGCACTGAACGCGAGGGTCGTACCCGCCGCCACCGTAAGGACGGCGCCGTTGTCGGACCCGACCGCCAATCCGCGGTTGAGGCGATACCGAACCCCCGGATTCCGCCAGCTCGCGTTGCTCCGCACCTCCGCGCGCTCGACCCAGATTTCGTCATAGGCGTTCCCGGTGTACGAGCCTTCTGGAAGCGTTTTCACCTGCGAGGCACTATAGAACCACACGGGAGCCGAGTACGGATCTTCTTGGCCACTGTCGGCCACCGTCAGCGCCGTCGATTCGTCGGAAAAGCGCGCCTCGTTTTCAAGCCGAACCCCATGCATGCGCGAGTGGCGAATCGCCACGTGGCGGAGGTCAACGGTCACGTCGTTGCGTGCCGTCACCGCCGCACCGACCGTCGCGCCTCCCGCATCCTCGATGATCGTGTGAACGAGCCGCGAGCCAGGCCGAGAGCTTCGGTGAAAGTCGATGCCGTGCCACTGGCCGGGCGCCGGGTCAGTGGCTTCGGAATCAAAGCGAACCGGTCGCCCTTCCTCACCGTTCGCCACCAGCAGGGCGCCAGCTCCGACCAGCACCGTTCGTCCCGCTCCGACAAACACCAGCGCGCACGGCTCGAGGGTGACGGTCGCGTTCTCAGCGATGTTCATTCCGTGCGGAAAGCGATGCGGACTCCCGGCGAGGTCGAGGGTCTCGTCGCCCTGAATGCTGGGCCGGTACACCGTTCCCGCCCGCTCCAGGTGTTCTTCGATGCTCGTCGCCGGGCAACCGGTCGCGGGCTCCGGCGCGGGGGTCTCCACGGCGGACACCGGTTCCGATGGGGCGGGGGTCGGCGAAGGCTCCGACGGTGATTCTCCTGGAGTTTCCGTAGGGGTCTCCCCTGGCGGCGCAGGATTCTCGGTCGGGACCGCGGGGGTGACGGGGGTGGGCGGCGCCTCGCCGGTCTCTTCGCCGCCACAGCCCGAAAGCGCTACGAGCAGCCCACAGCCCACACACACACGTCGAAGCTCAGTCTTCATCGTAAATCCTTGAACGGGGCCGCAGAGTGGCGACGCTGGATATGCAGGTCAAGCCCTCTAGCGGCAGCGGAGCGGTCGTTGGGTGTATCGATACCGCGGACGGCTCGGATCGAAAAACTCGAGCGGCTCGAGCGATCCACCGCGCGCCCGGAGAAGGCCAACCAGCGCATCGCGCATCAGCTCGCCATCTTCGATCTCGATTCGACCGGCACTTCGGACGATTCCCAGGAGCGGACTCGAACCGGTCGCGAGGAAATCGCTCAGCACCAGCCGAAGCGTATCGGCGTCCTGCACCGTTCGGCCATTCGTACGCAAGCCGATCTCGAGGCGATTGCCCGCGCAGCGCGCGTCGATCTCTAGTCCACCGAAGGAGTAGATCTCGCCGCCGAACTGAACGTCTTCGGCGACCAACGCCCGAAGCTCGGCCCCGCTCACTTCCGCCACCGCAAACCGATTATCGAATGGAAACATCTCGAAGAACTCCCCGTAGGTCGGCGTTCCCCGACGGAGCGGCGCCCGAAGCCCTCCCCCGTTGACGATGCCCACGTCGCCGCTCCGCGCCTCTCGAATCAGATCCGCGATCAGGTTGCCGAGGGCCGACTCGCGACTACTCGCCGGGTAAAAGTCGTCGTTCAGAGTGACTCCAATCGGCTCCACTTGAAGCGCCTCCACGGCACGGAACTCTTCTGCAACCAGCGCGGCCACCTCGGGATCGGGCACCACCGGACGCCCGGCGTAGGGTGGAGGCTGGCAGTCTTCCGGAGGAAGCCCTCGACCATTGCACACGAAGTAGGGGGGATAGATGGTTCGCGCGACGACCCGTCGGCTTGCACGGTCGAAGGTCAGATCCACCCGCCCGAACGCGACGCCGTAGGCAAAGGACTCGATCACCGCGATGTCGTTGACGACGTGAGCCATTCCTCGGTGAGTGTGACCTCCGACGATCACGTCCACCGCGCCAGCCGACAGCGCCTCGGCCACTCGAAAGATCTCCTGAGGTCGGCAAGACGAAAGATCCCCGGGATCGTCGAAGCGTTCGCACGAACCTCCAGCATGCGCCGCCACCACCACCACCTCGGCCCCAGCGTTTCGAAGTTCGCGCGCCTCCCGTTCGATGGTCTCGGCGAGCGGCGCCACCTGAAGGTCGGCGACATTTCCCGCCAGGGTGGTGACCAGCGTATCCACCGACGTCACACCGATCACGCCGACGGTGATATCGCCGGCGACCACGAGTTCGGCGCGCGGTGCGATCGGATCCCAGCGCACGGGGCGGTTCGTCTCGCGGTCAAGGAGGTTCGCGCTCAGAAGAGGAAAATCGGCTTCGGTGGCCCGCGCGATCAGCGCGCCGCGCGGGTCGTCGGCGCCTCTTTGTGGGATATTCGCGGGACCGACCGGCCCAAAGTCGAACTCGTGGTTGCCCACGGTGGCCGCGGAGTACTCGAGCGCGTTGTACCCGCGGATCACCGCCGCACCCTCCCCCAGGTTGGATACGAGGGTGCCCTGAAACATGTCGCCGCCATCGACGAGCAGCACCGCCCCATCGTCGCCCGCTCGGAGCGCTCGAAGGTTGTTCACATGGCCCGCGAGGAGGGGAAGCCACTCGATATGGCCGTGGTGATCGTTGGTGCCAACGATGCTCAATATAACGGGGCCTTCCGCGGTCCGCGTCGCATCTTCCCTCTCCACCCCCGCATCAGCGGACGAACTCGACGACCGCGACCCGCCGCAGGCTGCCAGCGCGAGAAGAGCATAGATATACAGCCCCATCCGCATGAGCGCTGGACCCTAGCACACCTCGATGCACCCCGATCGGGAGCCAGGAAGCGCGACCGCTGGAGTCTGCTAGCCTCTGCAACGGAGGGACAGAATGGGATCACGTGGAGTTGCGGTTCGACTTGCCACCGGCCTTGGTGCCGTCTTGATGCTGGGCGGGATGGCCTGTTCCAGCGATGACGACCCAATGCCTGGTCTCGACTCCAGCGCAAGCTGTCGCGACGACGCCGACTGCGATGACGGCGTCTTTTGCAACGGAGTCGAACGGTGTGACGCGGATGGCAACGCGGACGACCGCGGCTGCGCTCCCGGAACGCCCCCGTGCGCGGCTTCGGCCTGCAGCGAAGACACCGACACCTGCGGTTGCGAATTCCCCGATGTCGACAATGACGGCGAAAATTCCATCGCCTGCGGCGGGAACGACTGCGATGACTCCGACCCGAATCGCTTTCCTGGAAACACCGAGGTGTGCGACCGAGAGGGCATCGACGAGGACTGCGATCCATCCACCCTGGGCCGGGACGGCGACGGAGACGGGTTCGTCTCGGATCAGTGCTGCAATCTTCAGCCGACGATGGAGCTGCTGTGCGGCCGAGACTGCGACGACCAGCGCGCCGGCTTCAATCCCGGGGCATCGGACGGCTGTGGTGGGGGCGACGAGGACTGCGACACGCTGATCGACGAAGAGCCCGATTCGACGTTCTTTCGGGACCAGGACAGCGACAACTTTGGCCGAGACGACGACACGCTGATGGCCTGCTCGCAGCCGCCGGGGTATGTCGCTCGCGGTGGCGATTGCTCCGATGATCCATTCATGGAGGTGGATGCCAACGAGATCAATCCGAGCGCCACGGAGATCTGTGACCTTCGAGACAACAACTGCGATATGCAGATCGATGAAGGACTGATGTGTGAGTGCATGCCGCCGGGCTTGGTGGAGGGCTGTGGCTTCGATCCCGCCCTCAACAACATCGGGATCTGTCGACTGGGCACCCACACCTGCCAGCCGAGTGGTATGTGGAGCACCTGCGTCGGCGCGACCCCTCCGATGCCCGAGGTCTGCAACCTGGCCGACGACAACTGCAACGGCATGGTCGACGAAGGGGTGGAGATCACCTGCTGGCAAGACCCGGACCGGGACGGCTTTGCCGCGATGGGCGCGATCACCATGGTGACCTGCACGTGCCCGGACGGGTTTACCGACCGCGATCCGACGATGGGCGGGGCCGACTGTGCTCCAATGGACGGCGATCGATTCCCCGGCGCCGACGAGGTGTGCAATCGGATCGACGACGATTGCGACAACGGCGGGGGGGCGGAACCGGACGAAGACCGCGACGACGATGGACACACCGCCATAGGATTCGCCGGCTGTAGAGGGGGCTTTCCCAAAGACGACTGTTTCGACAACAATCGCAACGTCTTTCCGGGCCAGGCCGCGTACTTCGATCGAAACTACTGCCCGCCTCCGCTCTGCGGCTGCATTCAGAGTGGCTGTGCGATGCGAAGCGCGACCGGCCTGTGCCCGTTTAGCTGTGTCAACGGCCCGCTCCGGGGAAGCTTCGACTACAACTGCGACGGGATGGACGAACGTCGGCCTTCGAGTTCATCAGGCTGCTTCTGCCCCGCGGGCTTCGGCTGCGAGGGGAGTGCGCCGATCTACAGCGGTCGGGTGAGCTGTGGAGCCGACGTGACCTGGAAGAACTGCGGGAGCGGTGGCTGCGGATCCTGCAGCGGGGCTGGACCGAACACCACCGAGCCGCTGACCTGCAGGTAACCCGCGTCGACCATCCGGGGAAACTCCCGCGGGCCCGGCCCGATAAGGGGCCATGAAGAACGATTCCGGGCGGAGCCATCCCGCCGCCGCACCCGAACCTGAAGTTCCCGACGTCTTTCGTGAGTTCGTCGACGAAGCCGTTCGAGGCAACCGCGACCTCGCGTATCGGGTCCTTTCCGTCGCCACCCGGACCGTCGACCACCACGAGACCTTCATCGAGGGGCACTGGCTTCTTACCGCGGCGACCGAGGTTTATGTGAGCTACTGCTACGGCTATCGCTCGGCTCGAGTGTATCGACTGCTGGCGCGCTTTATCGACTGGCTCGCCCGCCGAAACGAGCTTCGCTCGTGGGATCGAGCCCGGCTCCGATGGAAGATCGACGAGGCCCGAAAAGCCCACGGCGATGCCCCACTCGGGGCTCCGTCGGCCCGAGATTGGGATCGACCACGAAGCGAACTCGATGGGCTGATCCGGAACTTCGTCGCCACCAGCGAGCTGACCGCATATCAACGGCACATGGCACAAAGCTCGCTCCGACTCCTCGCCTGCTTTGCCTGCGGTGGATCGAACTTGTGTCGTTTCGGCATTCTCGAGCCTCCCGAGGTGCTCGGGTACCTAGAGACCGAACCCGGACCCGGCCGCGAGCGAGACCGAGCGGCCGACCGCAGTCTCCTCGCCCTCGGCGCGACGTTCTATTTGTGGCTCGGACAGGAACGAATTCTGGAGCCCACGCGGGCAGAGTCTCTGGCAGGCGAGCTCACCAAACTCGCCCTCGCCCTCCGCTGGCCGGTGCTCGTCGCGTAACCGCGGCGCTCGCCTCGAACGAGACCGGATCATTATGATTGAATCATTATGATCAATGACACCGCTCGCCTCATGAAATCATTGAAAAATCTCTTCTCTGTCTTTGGCACCAACGTTGCTGGGTGTAAGGGCGAAGGAGATAGACATGTTGAACATTCGACGAAGCGAAGACCGAGGTGTGGGGGAGCACGGGTGGCTCAGCTCCCGCCACACGTTTTCCTTCGCGGGCTATTACGACCCGAAGTTCACCGGCTACCGCGACCTGCTCGTCATCAACGAGGACCACGTCGCCGCGGGGCGGGGTTTTGGCACCCACGGTCACCGAGACATGGAGATCATTTCTTACGTTCTCGATGGAGCCCTCGAACACGCGGACAGCATGGGCACCGGCTCGGTCATTCGGCCGGGCGATGTACAGCGGATGACCGCGGGAACTGGCGTCTACCACAGCGAGTACAACCACAGTAAGCACGACCAGGTTCACTTTCTGCAGATCTGGATCCAGCCCAGCCAGACGGCGCTCCGCCCGAGCTACGAGCAGAAGACCTTCAGCGATGACGAAAAGCGGGGACGCTTCCGCTTGGTGGCGTCGCCCGACGGCGCTGAAGGATCGGTGACCATTCACCAGGACGTGCGACTCTATGCCTCCTTGATCGAAGAGGGTCAGGAGCTGACCTTCGAACGGTCGGAAGGCCGACACCTCTGGCTCCACGTCGCCAAGGGTGCCGTCGAGGTCAACTGCGAACGATTGGAAGCCGGCGATGCGGTGTCGACGGAAGCCGAAAGCCGCGGTGAAGGCAAGGACCCGAGCGAGCTTCGGCTGAACGGGCTCGAGACCTCCGAGGTCCTCCTGTTCGACCTGGCATGACCCAATGGCGCTCCGTCGGAGAGTTCTTCGGAGCTTTGCGCACGGGGCGCCAAGCTTTGTGCGGGAGTTCTTCGGAGCTTTACGCACAAGGCGCCGAGCTCTAGCAACCCTGGAGAGGACCCGGATCCGCCGGGCGGAGGAGAGAGAATGAGTGAACGAGTCCCCGAAGGGGAGCCGCGGATCGTCTACGCAAAGGACCTCGCAACCGAACTACCTGACACGCTCGAACAGCTAGGAAGCCGCCGCATTCTTTTGATCTGCGAGCCTGGTCGACGCTTCCTCGACGAGGTGACCGGATTGCTCGAAGCGTTCGAATATCAGATCTTCGATCAGGCGAGGGTCCACGTTCCCGCGGACGTCGTGCAGGAAGCCTCCCACGTGGTTCGAACCTTCGAACCCGACACCCTCCTGAGCATCGGCGGCGGTTCCGCAACGGGGCTTGCGAAGGCGCTGCGCCTCGAGCACGACCTCCGGTTTGTCGCGCTCCCCACCACATACGCGGGCTCGGAAATGACCACCATTTGGGGCATGACCACGGGAAGCGACAAGAAGACCGGACGCGACCCGCGGGTGCGACCGAACGCGGTGGTCTACGAGCCCCGCTTTACCGTCGAGCTTCCGAAAAAGCTCACCGCTCAGAGTCTTCTGAACGCGCTCTCCCACCCGGTGAGCATCCTCGCCGCGAAGTCGCTCGAAGACAATGCGCACAAGGACGTCCGGAAAAAGGCGCTCGACGCGGTGGGGGCGGTGCTATTTGCGCTCGAGCAACTCGCGGAGGCGCCCACGAGTCGCGATGCCCGGCTCGCCGCGCTCCGTGCGGCCGCCCTTGCGGGATCCGTGCTCTCCGAAGGGGCTCCGGGCGTGCACCACAAGATCGCACACTTCCTCGGCGGTCGCTTCGACATGAACCACGCGGGTCTCCACAGCGTGCTCCTTCCGCACACGGTGGCCTCGATCGCCGCCTCGGACCCGGAGCTGTTCGCCGAGCTTCAGAAAGCTGCCGGTATCGACGACCTCCCCGCCGCGCTCTTCGACCTTCTCGTGCGTGCCGATGCCGAAACGAGTCTCGAAAAACTCGGCGCCAACGCGGCCGCGCTCCACGACGCACTCGGGGAACGACCCGAGCTTCCCGCCGATCTAATTCAGCGAGCGTTTCTCGGACGGCGCCCCTCGATCCGGGTTCGGCAAGAGGATTGGGGCCTCGCGGATCCGGTGAGCGTCGCCGGGCCCCCGGTCAAAGATGCGCAAACCGTCGTCGTCGCGCTCCACGGACGGGGCTCGAACGCCGACGCATTCATCAAGCGGGTCTTCGAACTCTCCGGAGACGCACCGGACATCGCGGTGGTCGCTCCCCAGGCGCCAGCCAACGCTTGGTACCCAAAGAGCTATCGACGGTCGGTGGAAGAGCACGGTGCGGACCTCGATCGGGCGCTCGAGATGGTCGACAAGGTCGTCGAGCGGGTCGTCGCCGACGTGGACCCGACCCGCGTCGTCCTCGCGGGGTTTTCGCAGGGCGCCTGCCTCGCCGCCGAATACCTGGCGCGGTGCGAAGGCCCACTCGGAGCGCTGATCGCGTTTTCCGGAGCTCGAATCGGCGTCCCCGACGCGTATTCACCGGCGAAAGGGCGCTTCGACGGCATGCATGTGCTCCTCGGCGCGAGCGCGCACGACTCCTGGGTCGCCCGAGACGACGTGGATGCCTCCGCAGAGTTCTTTCGTGCGGCGGGCGCGGAGGTCACCCCGCTTCATGGCCCCGGCGATGCCCACGAGCTCACCGCGCTCCAACGGCTCTTTGCGCGAGAGCGACTCCTTGGACGCTCGCTTCGAAACGGCCCCGCGGGCTTCGGCAACGCGCAGGCGAGCGAGGCGCTCCCTGGGGCGCTTCCCGTGGATCAGAACAGCCCGCAGCCCGCGCCGTACGGGCTCTACGCGGAGCAAGTGAACGCCACCGGCTTTGTCGCCCCGCGCGAAGAGAACAAGCGCGGCTGGCTCTACCGGATCCGCCCTTCGGCCCAACACTCGCAGCTCGAACCGCTGGATCACCCCACGTTTCGGGAGGACTTCACCGAGACGGCCCCCGAGCCGAATCTTGTGGGCTGGGCGCCGATGCCGATGCCCGAGGCTCCGGCGGACTTCATCGACGGCATGGCAACCTTCGGGGGCGCCGGAGGCTCAGCGCTTCGCCGTGGGTTTGCCGTCCACGTCTACGCGGCCAACCGGAGCATGGAGAACCGATCCTTCTACAACGCGGACGGTGAGCTTCTGATCGTTCCTGAGCTCGGTCGGCTCCTGCTCCAGACCGAGATGGGATTCCTCGAGGTCGACCCCGGCATGATCGCGGTCATTCCGCGAGGGTTGAAGTTCTCGGTGCAGCTTCGCGACGAGGTGGCCCGAGGCTACGTCGGCGAAACCTACGGCCGCACGTTTCATCTTCCCGAACGCGGCCCGGTCGGCGCAAACGGTCTCACCGATGCGCGGCACTTCCGCGCACCCGAGGCGTTCTTCGAAGACCGGCTCGCGCCCGGGTACCGCGTCACCGCCAAATTTACCGGCGCCCTCTTCGAAGCGACGCAGGACTACTCGCCCTACGACGTCGTGGCCTGGCACGGGAACTACACGCCCTACGTCTACGAGCTTCGACACTTTTCTCCGGTGGTGGCGGGACGCTTCGATCACCCGGATCCTTCGATCTTTTCGGTGCTGTCGTCTCCCATGGACGAGCAGGGTGCCCACAGCCTCGACTTCGTGTTCTTTCCGCCGCGGTGGGACATCAGCAAAGGCACATTCCGGCCGCCTTACTTTCACCGCAATGTCGTCACCGAGTTCAACGGCATCATTCGCGACCCCGGCGGCGCACGGCCCCCGTTCTACGCCGGCGGATGTTTCATCACCCCCCCGATGACCGCCCATGGCATTCGTGTGGGTGCGGTCGAAGGTTTCCTTCGGAAAGACGACGACGCCGCCGACAAGCCGATGGAGTTCCGTGACACCTCGATGTGGTTCCAGTTCGAGACCGCCCTCGCCATCTCGCTCACCCCCTGGGCCCGCGACGCGCAGCACCGCATCGCGAACTGGCACCACATTTGGGGCGCCTACCGAAACCACTACACCCCGCCAAAAGATCCGAAGGGGACGAGCTAGCCTCTTGATCCCGCCTCGATCCGCACACTCGGAAACGAAGGCCCGGTACCACGCGTGATCGATGCGCAAGGCGTAGAGCGCCGCGGCGGGGACCGAACATCCAGCGTCAACGGCCCACTCCGGAGAAGCTTCCCTCGCTTTTCTCTTCGCCGGCGGCGATCGATGCGTAAACCAGCGCTCAGCGACGGGTCGTCTCCCGCTGGAGGGCGGGCTGGGCTCTGGCGCCCTGAAACACCTTAGCGGGCCTCCTCTCGCTCACGAGCGTTGCTCTCGCGTCGCGATTTCGACGCTCCATCGGCTCTGGGCACCGAAAACCCCGTCGACTCTCGCCGTGATTTCTCGGCAGTTCGATTCTCGTGGACTTCGAGCACGAGGAGGTAGATCGTCCGGGTCCGACCTGAAGGAACCGATGAGCAAGAGCTTTTCCATTGCCCAGTCAGCGCTGGACGCCGCCACTGATTTACCCCTAATGCGAACCGCTGTCGTTCATCCGACCACCCCCGAGAGCTTGGATGCCGCGGTGGAGGCGGCGGGCGCGTCGCTGATCGACCCCGTGCTCGTGGGGCCGCGCGCCAAAATCGAAGCGGCCGCCAAAGCCGCCAAGGAGGACGTGTCCCGCTTCGAAATCATAGACGCCGAGCACAGCCACGAAGCCGCCGAAATCGCCGCGCGCCTCGCCGCGGAGCAAGAAGTGGCGGCGTTGATGAAGGGCAGCCTGCACACGTCCGAGCTTCTCACGGCGGTGCTTGCCGAAAAGCGACTTCGCACCGATCGGCGCATGTCGCACGTCTACGTACTCGAGTCCGACGCGTATCCGAAACCTCTCATCGTCACGGATAGCGGGATCAACGTGGCGCCGGATCTCAAAACCAAAGCGGACATCGCCCAGAATGCCGGTGACCTCTTCGCATGTCTTTGCAAAGGTACCCGCCCGGCGAAAATCGCGGTCCTCGCCGCGGTCGAAACAGTGAAGCCAGAGATGCCTGTGACGGTGGAAGCAGCAGCCCTCTGCAAAATGGCCGACCGCCGTCAGATCACCGGCTGCCTCATCGACGGGCCGCTCGCCTTTGACAATGCCATCAGTGCGGAAGCGGCCCGCATCAAGGGGATTGTCAGTGAGATTGCTGGCGATCCGGACGTATTGCTCGTACCCGACGTGGAAGCGGGCAATATGCTCGCCAAGCAGATGACCTTCCTCGGCGGAGCCGAAGCCGCCGCGACGGTGCTCGGCGCGCGGTGTCCGATCATTCTCCCAAGCCGATCGGATTCACTTCGAACGCGCCTTCTGTCATGCGCGCTCGCGGTCAACCTCGCCCACGCGCGCGGTCGGCTATCGCACTCGAAGACGGCGTAACCCGATCGCGACTCATCGAGCTAGACCGATGCGGGCTAGTCGATCGCGGGTACACATCTGGGGTCGCTTCGCCGTGACCCTTCCACCGGTCGGCACGAGCAATCGATCGGGTCAGCAGCTCAGGGCGGTTGGCCGTTTCCTCGACTCGGCTGCCTCGCGCTCCCGGTAACCAACCCGCCCTAATCCGGCGACCAAAGCACTGGTTCTGGCAACGCCTTATTGCTCGGTGCTGTTGATCGACCGTTCTTCGGAGTCGATGTAGGTCGGGACCGTCAACACCATGCCGTCGAAGTTGCGATCATTATCAACAAACTCGACGTCGGTGAAGTCCCGGCCGAGGTCGAACTGTCCGCCCGCCGCACTCACTGCGATCTCGTGACCCGAGACGACCCCTCTCTGCAAGGACGCGACGGCGTCCACGACATGCACGCCGACAAGCTCGTTATCGGCAACCGAGAGATCGGTGGCGATCAAACTCGCGGCGTCATAGACGCCGACCCCAATTCCCAGGCGGGTGTCCGGACACACCGCCTCGATGCACGCCGTGCGGCCGGTGTGCGACACAAGCCCCTCCGAAAGGGTCAGCGTCGCGGTCCCCACGGACCAGATTCCGAGCTCCTGGTTGTCGATAACCGCGAAGCGACGGAGGTCGAGGGCGCCGTCCGCCTGGGCGCCGATTCCCCGGCCCGCACGGGCCCGGGCAGAAAGGCCCCGACCCCCGGTCACCGTCACGTCTTCCGCGGTTAGCTCTGCTCCGTCGTAGCCCGCGAGAATCCCTGCGCCGGTGGCTCCGACCACTCGAATGCGGTGCGCGGTGGCGGTGGATGCGTGATGGACATAGAGTCCGTACGCGATTTGGTTCTCCGCGGCGGGGTCCCCTGCATCTCGCACCAACGCGTCGACAATCGATGCCGTCGCCCGCTGCACCTCGATCCCCGCGAGCTGGCCACCGACCGTCACGAGGCGCGACGCCGACACGATCCCGCCCTCGAACGCTCCGACCGCCGTACTGAGCTGCGTGAGTGGCGTATTCACCACCACCCCGTGGCGAGGTGCGGAGACCACCGCGTCTTGGAGTTCGACCGCGCCTCCCTCCACCCCGACGACTCCCAGGCCCGCGACATCGCTCACAAACACGCGCGTCGCGATCACCTGGCCTTGGCGCTGCGCGTTGATTCCTCGGGCATTCTCAGCGCCCCGCCGTCGCACGCCGAGGATCGCGCAGTCGTCGCATCGAAGAACGCTGTCCGTCGACACGTGCATCCCGCTCATCTGAGCATCACGGACTACTACTCGCGACAGAGTCGTGTTCGTTGCCTGCACAACATGAACCCCTTGACCCTGTGCCGGCGACAACCATCCCTGCTCTAGGGTGAGGGTCACCTGGTCCCCCGCAAAGAGCGCATGGTCGTTTACATCCTCCACCCACAGCTCGCGGAGGTCCACGTTCGCTAGAGTCTGCGCCATCATTCCCGAGGCCCGGTCATTCGCGGGATCGACGCCACGGACAAACAGCCGACTTAGCGTCGCCGACGACCCCTCGCCGGCAACGAACACCCCGGCGCTGGTGACGTCCTCGACGCTGAGCTGGTCGAACGAAACTGTCCCGCCGGGACCCGACTCGAGGCCTCGACCAAACCGCCCCCCCACGACCGGCCGAACGTGACGCACCGCAACCCGCGCCCCGGTGACGTGCCCTCCGTTGTTCGCGAAGCCGATGAAGCGTGCCCCATCGATCAACACGTCCTCGACATGCGCGTTCACTCCCGGGTCGACGAGAATCCCCGGGCGTTCTCCAGTCACCGTGACGTTGCGAACGGTTGCGGATCCTTCGAACAAGGTGATCACCCCCGGGTCCATCGCCTCACCGGGGCCACCGATCCGAACCCGTTCCGCGCAGCCTCCATGAAGCGTCACCCCCGCGGGGAGCAGCACCAGCTCCGGATAGGTGCCGGGTGCTACCGCGATGGTCGTTCCCGGTGTGGCTTGCGGGAGCGCCTCGTTGATCGTTCCGAAGGGTGCACTCCGCGACCCGGTGCCTCGGGCGCCCGCTCTCACGTAGAGCACGCGACCTCCGACATCGGGTGGAAACCCATCCGCCGGACACTCGGACCCGATGCGTGAACAGCCCGCATCACCCACGAAGACGGCTTCGTGGGGCTCGCACGGCACGGACCGGTCGACTGCGGGCTCGCAGAAAGTCGCCGCCGCGCTCTCGGGCGAAGGCGAGCCGTCCGGCCCCACCGTTCCTTCGAGCGGAATCTCGGGGCCGGTCGCCATCGTCCATCCCGCGGGACAGCTTTCGGCGATGACGAACGACGGCCGAACCGGCGACGCGATTTGGCTCATTGGCATCATCACCGGGGGTTCCGGCGAAGTCGGCGTTCGCGAGTCGGTGCGTCGCCCGCACGCCGCGACCACGACGACACAGGCCACAGCACACGCGGTTCGACACCGAGCACCCATCGCCCGCGGAAGGTGACATGCGCCTCCACCACAAGCAACTTGGTACCGTGACCGCGAGGTCTACCGATAGCGGGCTTCGAGATCGTCTGGGGAGCCGATTCGAATGCGGTCGAAGCTCACGCGGAGGTCGAGCATCAGAGCCCAGCCAGGGGGTTGGTGGGTCACCGGGACCACCGCGCTGATGCCTGCTTCGAGCCAGTTGAGGAATACGAGAAGATCCCGATCGGCACGCCAGCGAAGCGTCGCCGCGAGGGTCGAAAGAAACCGCCCCTCGTCCCCCGGACCGTCGTAGTAGACCGTCGCGCTCTCGATGAAGAAACCTCCAAGCGGAAACTGGGCGCCGACCGCCGCGTTGAGTCGCGGGATCGCCCGCGCAGGCCCGCCGTCTAGTGATATGAGGTCGACGCCGGCGTCGACACGAACGATGCAGTGGGCGGGATATCCGATCGCGCGGAGCGAATCGCAAGGGAGTGCGAGGACTGGGGACACACTCGCGCGCGCGCCCGCGGCTCGCGGCAACCGAAGCGCGATATCGGTGATTCTTGGCGCGGTAGCCTGCGCACTTACGACCGCCGCAGCGGGCTCTGCCGATGCGGTGGGAATGAGTCCTCCAGCTCGCAAAATCAGCTTTCCCCAAGTCAGCTGATCGAAGACGAGTACGCTTCCGACGTCGATATTCGCGGCCGCGACTTCGGAGGCCTGCGAGTAGCCGATCGGCGCCGCGAAACCGGTGCTGAGATAAAAGCCCGGCCCGCCGAGAGTCTCCTCGAAGAACGGCAAGAACTGGACGAAAAAGTCCTGCACCAGGGTCGTCCCTTCGCGACCGCCGAGCTCGAGCGCAGTTCCGATCGTCAAGTGCGTCTGGTCGTCCACTCGGTCCATCGTCGAGTGAGGAAGGAGTTTGACCTCCCGCTGTTGGTCATACCACGAGGGCGGATACATGGGTTGGATCAACGCGAGCTCCTCCACGGTCAATCCTGCGTCCCGAGCCCACGCGGCCAGATCCGAATCCTCGATCTCGAAAACGAACGCGTATTTGTACTGCGCGGCGATTCGGTGAGCGGCGGACACTCCACGACTTGCCGCATACAAATGACCGACCGCGCAGATGTGGCCCCGACGGTCGACAAAGGTCGGACGAAACGGGTCCGGGTGGTCATCGTTCTGCGGAAACCTCCCCGCCTCGATGTATCGCTCGAGTTCATCGAGGGCCGCGGCTCGGGCAATGCGCCGCCCCGGAGGGAGATGCGTGGCTTCTCTTGTCCGAAGTCGGTGAAGCACATACCGTAGGTGAATCTCGGTGCGCTGATCGGGAGGGAGGCTCATCGTCGGAGGCCTGCCGAAGTGGGCCACAAGCGCTTCATCTCCGATCAAGAGATTCGCTCCGGCCGACCGGACCGAGGAGTCCGCAAGCGCGACCCGGGGGCCACAAGACAGCCAGAGCCCTGTGAGAGACATCAGTAGAGAGAACGAGAAGGACCGCACTCTCCTTACTACAGCGGTCCGCTCCACTCCTTTACAAGAACCCCCAAACGTTGGTCCTGTCGCAGAGTCTCGCTTCGGAACTTAGAAGACGCGCCCTCGAGTGTGATACCTGAGCCGATCCTGGTTGATCGATGAAGAAGCGATCCCCTAGGCTCCAGAGCTCCGATGGCAGGGGCGGACATTCTCTTCGTTGACGTCGAACAGGCCGCCGCGAATCGAGCCGCCGACTTCGCCGCACTCGTCGTTCGTTACTCGCACCAACCCGACCGCTGGGAAGGCGACGCGAACGACCCGCGGCGCACTCCTCCCGCGGACGCCTGGACCGTCGACCGGCTCCGCGCGGCGATTCATCCGGACCAGCTTTTTGGCAAGGACGAGGACGAAAAGAAAGCGCTCCGTCGAGAGTCCTGGAACGCGCTCCTCGCGTCGCCGTGGGCTCCTCCGCGCCTTGGACTCGCAGCCCTGCTCCCCAAGGTCTACACGGAGAACTCTCCCTGGTCGCGCGCGGCGATTCTCCACATCGTGAAACAGGCCCGGCTTCGCTGGGGGGTGTGGGGCGCCTTCAAGACGATCTACAAGCAAGCCGAGGCGAGCCACGACAGCGAAGTGTTTGGCGCACTCGCGTGCCGCCTCGACCTGACGGGGGCATGGAACGCGGACGTCGACCGAAGCGAAGTGACGGGCAAGACCACAAGCTACCTTCGACGGCGTGCCTGGCGTTATCTCCGGCTCCTCGGCCAATCGGTCCCCGAGCTCTTTCCTGAAATGGCGGTGCAGGTGCTTCGCCACTACCCGAAGGAAGCGTGGCTTCAGGGCTCCTGGGTCGCCAACCACATCTTCGCGCGCCAGGACTTGCTGGGCTACTCGCATTCCTACGTGGGCAAGCTTCCCGCGGTCGAAAAGCGAGCATTTCACGAAGCCTGGAAGCTTAGTCCGGCCCCGCTCCTCTTCCTTCTCGAGGCGGCCGAACACGACCGGGTGTGCGAGTTTGCGATCGCAGGCCTCGAAAAGGACTTCGCCGAAGAGCTCCGCGCCGTCGACGTCGCCTGGCTCGCCCGCGTCGGCAAAAAAGCCCTCGCCACGACCCAGCGCCTGGTGGTCAAGCTCTTGGAGGCGAACCCCGAGTTCCACCAGAGCAAGCTCCGCGACCTCGGGCTCCACGACACCGTCCTCGGCTTTCTCGCCACCGAAGACGACACCGTGGCGGCCTACGCGGTGGAGTACGTGAAAGCGCACGAGCCCGACCTCGGGATCGAGCGCATGCTCGCGCTCGCCGAAAAGACGCTCCGCAAATCGGTCGCCGACCTGATCGTCGCGCGGCTCACCGCGCTCGCACCAGAGCGGTTCGGACTCCCAACCCTCTTTCGCATGCTCGGCATCAAGCTGGTGTATTCCCTCGCCGAAAAGAAGGTCCGCGACGGCTATGCCCCGAAAGACATCGATGAAGCCCAGTTCGTGGATGCCTACGTGCGGGGCCGCCAGGCGTTTCTCACCAAGTTCTACGAATCGAACAAAGTCACGATCCCGACCTCCTATCTCCTTGCCCTCGTGGCGCATCCGCGCCTCGCGGCCAACTGGAAGCGGCGCGCACTCCAGCTCCTTGCCGAGCGGAGCGGTGAAGAGATCGGCATGGCGTGGTTCAAGACGGCGCTCTTCGATCCGGCAACCGCGTCCTTTGCCGCGAACTGGCTCCGCCAGGGCAAGCTCAAAGGTCAGAGCCTGGACGTCGCTTGGGTCCAGGACCTCACGCGGCGGCCGACCCAGCGGGCGCTCGCGCTTCAGATTCTGGGAAACCACGACATCGTGTCACCGGCGGCGATCGGGATCGACTGGCTCCTCGGGCTGCTCGACCGTGCGGATCCGACCCTCAGCGACTTCGGCCGCCGCTATCTTCTCTCGAACTTCGGGCCTGCCGACTTTCCCGGCGGAGTGGACGGGATCTGGGCATTGACCCAGCCGCGGGATGCGGGGCGAAAGAGGCGCTCCGACGCAGTGCGCCGCTTTGCGTTCGACTGGCTCCGGATGCACCACCCCGAACTCGGCCCGCGGCTCGAAGAGTCCCGCTCCCTCGGGGTCAAACCCAAGGCGAGCCTTGCCGACTACCGCTTCGATCGGCTCCGGCCGCTGCTCTCGGATCCGCTCAAGGACGCGCGGGAGTTCGCCTCCGCGATCGCCTTTGAGGAGCTCGTTCGCTGGAACGACCCTTCGATTCCCTACCGACTTGCGGGCAGTCGTCATCCCGAAGCCCGGAAAGTCGGCGTCGAGGCGCTTCTTTCGATCGGCGGCGACGGCGATCGGCCGTTGCCCGAAGACTGGCTTCGTAGCGACCAGGTCTTCGCCATGGCGGAGAGCGCCACCAAGGTCACCCGGGAACTCGGCCTGACCCTGATTCGGCAGCACTACGACCGGATCGGAAGCGCCGAAAAGCTGGCCTGGCTCATGGAGAGCCCGGAACGCGAAGTTCGGCTCTTTGCCGTCCGGCTCCTTTGGGAAAAGCACCGCCCGAGGAGCAGCAGCAGCGACAAGAAGAGCAGCAGCAGCGACAAGAAGAGCAGCAGTGACAAGGGGAGCAGCGGTAAGAAGCGCTTCGATTCGATCGACGCACTTCGGAAGTTCCTCCGGACAGTGCTCTTTGGGCTTCCGCCGGGACGCCTGGAGCGACGCGAAGGGAGTGGCGTCGACCGGCCCCTCAAGTCCGGCGAAGCGAAACGCCGCCTGGTCGGGCTCTGCCGCGACATGGGCATCGCCGATGCGGACTTCGCCGAAGTGGTAAGCCCGATCTTCTCCGAGCTTTCGCACTCGGAAGCCCGCGGCGAGTGGCAGTCCTGCGTCGGCGCCCTCAGTCGGCTCCGGCGGGCGCATCCTTCCCTCGACACCGCCCTGCCTCAGGGGTCGATCGATGCCAAGGCTCCCCGTTCGAACCGCGTGCGAGGCGCGCTATGAGTCGCCACCTCGAGCGGTTGACGGCGGTTGCCGTGGCACCGAACGCGCGGGCTGTCGCGGCGGCGGGCTTTCGCGACAAGAAAGACGCGCCGCCGGTCCTCCTCGAAGGGATCTCTGCGTCGATCCACGTGTTTCAGATCGGAAAGTCGGTCAAAGAAGGTTACGAGGGCGCGCTTGGAGACCGGCAGGTTTGCTCCCTCGCGTTTGGCGAAACGCGACTGTATGCCGGAACCGAGGATGGGAGCATCCTCTCGTTCGATCCGTCCTCCGACGACCGGGCCCCCACCGCCGAACGGCGAGGGACGGCCGCGGTCTCGGCCCTCGTGGTGCACGGCAACCGGCTCTACGCGGCCGATGTGGAGGGCTTCGTCCGAACCTTCGCAGCGACAACGCTCGAACCCGGACCGTCGCGGCGGGTGGCGGAAGGCGCGCAGGCCTCGCTGACCGTCGGGCACGATCATCTCATTGTGGGCGGCACAGACGGCGTAGCTCGAGCGCTTCCCCTCGACGCACTCGACGGCGACCTCCGAGAGATGCCCCTCTCTACCGCCGCGGTCACCGCGCTCACCACCACCGAGGACGGCAGGGTGCTCGCCGGTCTTGCCGACGGCACCGTGTTCCTGTGTTTTCTCGAAGGCGCAGTCGATGCGGAAGAGCGGAGCGCGGGGGCTCCGCATGAAAACACGGTTCATGGAATCGCGCTCTTGCCGCGGCTCGAAGACGAGAAGGGTCAGAAGCTTCCCGCCCGGTTTCTTTCGCTGTCGGAAGATGGCGCCCTCAAGTCCTGGGAGCTCGATAGCAAACGCCGACCCAAGACGAGTCAGACCTCCGCCGGGGCGGCAGGCCTCGCACTCCTTCCGCCCACCAAGACCATGCGAAGCCAGCACAAGGCGGGCATCGCCGCGGTGGTGAGCGGCGAGCGGACGCTCCACCTCTTCGAGCTCGACGCGCAGGGCAACGCCGCTCCGTTTCACAAAGCGCTCTCCCGCTTTTCCGAGCTTGGCCAGTCGCTCCGGGCTCGCGCGGCGAATGTTCGCGAAGCCGCGGTGCGCGAGCTCGGCGCTCTTCCCGAGGACTACGCGCGAACCCAGCTCGAACGGGTGCTCGGGTCGGATCGGGACGCTTCGATCCGGGCCTTCACCGCCTCGGTCCTCGGCGAAGGCATGCGCCGGCTCAGCCGGCCGGCTCTTCAGAAGGCGCTCTCGGAAAGCAACCCGGACGTTCGAGCGGCTGCGTTTGCTTCGCTTCGCCAAATCGACGTTGACGCGCCGCTGTCGCCAGTGCGGGCCGCACTCCTTTCTTCACATTGGGACGTTCGTGCCGAAGCCGTCGAACTCCTTCCAAGTCTTCGCTCGGCGTCCCCGCTCGTTCCGGGGCTCATTGCCGACGCGCTCCGGGATGGCGAAGCGAAGGTCCGCGACCAGGCGTTCGAAGCGCTCTTTGCGCTCGATGCGCCAGGATCGCTCGAGCCGATCGTCACGGCGATGCGCCACGGCCCCGAGGACGTGCGAGTCCAGGCTCTCATCCGCCTCGCTGGGCTTCTGCAACCCGACTCGACGTCCAAGTCTCACGATGGCCGCGATATCCTCGAGCGGGCCCTCGATGACGACGCCGACACCGTGCGGAAAACCGCATTTTTCGTGGCCGTCGCACTCCAGTCGGCCCTCGCGGGCGGCCTTTCGATCCGCGACCCCGAGGCCCGAAAGGCCCTCGCCAAGATCGCGCACCAGGCGGGTGTTCCGGTCGGGAGCGCTGGCCCGGAGCTCACCGATCGCGACAAGCAGCCTCTCTTCGCGGCGCTCGCCGCTCGAAGCAGCGATTCGGCGCTCCTTGGGGCGCGAGCGCTCGGAATCCTCGGCGACCGTCGTGCTCCCGGGGCCCTTCTTTCTCTGTCTCGAGAGCCGGACGTGGCGCTTCGGCGCCGAGTGGTCGACGCGATCGAGGCCGCCGCCTACGCGCTGCCCGAAGATGAGCGGCTCGTCGCGCATCTCGAGTGGCTCCTCGACGATGACGACGCCCAGACCCGGCAGCGCGCGTTCGATGCGCTCGACCGGATCGGAGCGCCCGCGGGGCCCGCTGCGGCGCTCGAGCTCGCTGGCCTCGCCCTTCGGTGCAAGTTCTACGACATTCGCCTTCGAGCGCTTCCGATCCTCACGGGCTTTGGCGGTCGAGGAAAGTGGGCCGGGCTCTCGCAGCTCTCTCGGCGCGCCGACGAACTCCTCAGCGACGGACTCGACGACGAGCGCGAGAAAGTCCGGAGCGAAGCGTTTCGCACGCTGTGGTCCTGGCACGAGAAAGCGCCCCGCGAGCCTCTCGAACGCGCCGCGGGCTCGCGTCACCCGGACATCCGGAGTCGCGCCGCGAGCGAACTCGGCCGAATCAAAGACACGTGGGCCGACGAGCTCCTGATCGTTCTCGCTCGAGATACCGACGCCACGGTGGGCCTCACCGCGTTCGAGACGTTTCGGAAGAAGAGCAAGGAGCACGACAACGACGTGCGCATCTTCTTGGCGCTTCTTCAGTCGCCGCGGCCCGAACTCAAAGCTCGCGCGACCCGAGAGGTTCCGGCCGCGCTCCGGGACGAAGTGCTTTCGACGATCGTCGCACTGGTTCGCGACGACCATCCGACGGTGCATATCGCCGCCATCGAAGCGGTGGACCGACTCAAACCGGACGACATCACCGCCTTTCAGGAGGCCTTCGCGAGCGTGTTCTATCGGCTTCGGGTGCGCGCAGGCGAGCTCCTCGGAAAGCGCCGCGACGAGCGCGCCATCGCGCCGATGGAGGCGCTGCTCTCGATTCCGAAAGAGGACATTCGTTATCCGTCGGAGGAACTCCGAAGAAAAGCAGCGGCGGCCCTCGCCGATGTCGGCGCAAGAAAGACGCTCTCGTTTCTCACCGCGCTCCTCGAAGAGGACGACGGCTATATCAACGAGCAGGGTGCCCGAGGCCTCGCCACCGCCGCCCGACCGGGCGACGAACGGGTGCTCCTCGACGCCCTCGACCACAAAGAGCTCGCCGTGCGGAGCTGGGCAGCGGAAGGTCTCGCGCGCCTCGGCGACGTCCGCGCGATCCCCGTGCTCGCGGGTTCCCTTGCACACGATCATCGACCGATTCGACTCGGGGCGATCCTCGGCTACGTCGCGCTCGGCGCCGATGGCGTGCGCGGAATCCTCGCGGGCCTCGACGATGGGGATCGGGAGATCGCCGACCTTTGTTTCGCGGTGGTCGTCGCGCGGGACCTCGGGCTCCGGCGCGCCGAGCTGCCTCCCGATCTCCTCTTGAGCGTGCTCGGGTCGGCCGAGCCCGAGCTTCGATTCTCCGCAGCGCGCCTCCTCGAGGCTCGGGAAGACCTCGAGACGTTGGAGAGCATCGCGAGCGGCCTCGTCGGACCGGCCACGCCGGCCCGTGCTGCGGACATGAAGAACTGGCCAAAAGAGCCGCGCCGGGTCGCGCTCACTCGAATCGTGGTCGACGCGCTCGGAAGCGACCACCCGGCGCAGCGCTATGCGGCCACTCAGGTGCTAGCGTTACGAAAGAAACCGCTCGCGTTCTGGCGCGAGGCCGCGCGCCTTCAGGGCCCGGCGCTCAGCCCGAACCTTCGAATTCCACACACCAACTGGGACCTCGAACCGGCGCAGCCCCAAAAGCGCGGATGGGTCCGCCGCCTCTTTTCCCGACCGGAGCGTGCGCCCGCCGAACCGGGAACTGGCCGAGTGCTCGAAGTGATCTCGTTTATCGGTGGCCGAACCGCACGCGCGGT
>JBCCZL010000053.1:0-26003 GCA_039187775.1 Myxococcota bacterium | reverse complement strand
TCGGCTTCCCGGGCACGCTTGCCCGCGGAGTAGTGTCCGCGGCTCACGATTGCACCCGACGCGGGTGGGCACCTCGCGACATGTTCTTCATGTCGGGAGGGTCGTCACTAACTGTCGTTCTATTCAAACCTGTCTCCACACTTGCCTGTCTTGGCGAACCCGTCGCCGGGGATTCTAAAAAGGACTTCGTCTTTCCGCGAGCGCGCAAATCTGATTCTGGCGTCACGAGCGGAGTGGCTACGAGCCCAGCGGCTCAACCCTCGCACATTCGCTAGAGGCCGGCAACAGCCGGCCGACCCGTGCCGCTGGTTTGCGTCCGGAATCATCGCGGTGCGGGAAATCGCTTCTGTTTTCGGCTCCTTGCGTGCAGCTACGAGACCACGCGCTGCAACGCATCGCGAAATTCTTCCGCGGTCTGAAATCGCTCGCCCGGGTCTTTCTTGAGTGCCCGGTCGAGGAGCGCTTGGTATTCGTCCGGCAGCTGATCGTTGAGCTGGTTTGCCGGCGGAGGCTTCTTGCTCACGATGGCCATGATCAGCGCAGGGTAACTGTCGGCTTGAAAAGGAGGCTTGCCGGTCAGGGCCTCGTACATGATCACTCCGACCGAGTAGAGATCGGCGCGCCCGTCCACCGCGCGACTTCGGGCGACCTGCTCCGGCGCGAGATAGTAAGGCGTTCCCAGCACGTCGCCGGTCTTGGTGATTCCAAGCCGCTCCTCACCGGTCCACTTCGCGATGCCAAAGTCGAGGAGCTTCGGCACGACCTCGGTCTCCCCGCGAAGCTCCGCGAGGTACACATTGTCCGGCTTGAGATCGCGGTGAACGATGCCCTTCTCGTGGGCGAGGCTCAGCGCGTCGAGGATCGGCAAAAGAATGGTACCCACGGTCTTTGGCGCCAATCGGGTCTCCCGGGCAATCCGGTCTCCGAGGGTCTCTCCGAAAAGCCGCTCCAACACCATGTACACGCAGTGATCGGTGAACCCGATATCGATGACCTGCACGACATTCCGGTGCTCCAGGGCGCTCGCGGCGCGGGCTTCCAGCACGAATCGGGCCCGAGCCTCGTCGGAGACGCCGACCTCCTGGACCTCGATCTGCTTGATCGCCACCCGCCGACCGGTGACCAGGTTGCTCGCCGCATAGACGGTCCCGTTCCCTCCCTTTCCAAGGATTTCCTCCAACGCGTATTTGCCATCGAGCACCGTGGCGGTCACGGCGGGAGTATAAGCGGTTGGTGGTGAGACTCGAGGGCGGGCCGTTCCGAAGGCTTTCGCTCTGAGGGTGGCCCTTGCCCGCCGATAGTGAGAGGCTTCGGCCGTGGAAGAGGGCGAAGACACTACTTTCGAGCGAACGATGAAGGCCGGACTGGCCCGGGCGCTCCAGCGCATGGCGGCGGAGCGGATGGTCGAGTTCGAAGCCGACCAGGAGGAAGTGATCATTGCGTCGCTAGTGCTCGCCGCGGGCGAGGCCTCGACACCAAAGAAGATGCTCGACGCTCTTGTGAACACCCTCGTCGACCTCGACGAAGTCAGCGAAGTCTACGCCGACGATTCCTCACTTCATCAGGTCTTCCTCGAGGAGTTCAAATAGAGGGTGGCCGCGTCCGCTGTGGATTTTGACGTTCGGGTAGAACCCGCATTCGAACTCCGGCACGTCGACGCGAACGCCGATGCGTCGCTTCCACCCGAGCTAAGAAACAGCGTGGCCGTGTCGACGGTCCACGACGGGCAGGCCATTCCGGCGGAGTTCCGGTTCCGCTCCGACGGTACGCCGGTGGTTCCGCCGCGGGAGCTTGCGCGCCAGTTTGTGCAGATGCGCGATTGGGGGGCGAACGTCGTCGCCGCGGAGCTCGCCTCGGCGCTCGGGCTTCCCCACTACGCTCGGTGTCGGCTCGCGCGCGTCCTGCTGGACTTCAATCGCTTTCCCGGCAGCACCCCCGCGGCCAACCAGGAGCCGCTCGAAGCGTTGGCGATCGGACCGATCTATGCCGATGCGCTGCTGCATCAGCAGAAGACCGCGATCCTCGACCGCTACTTCGACTCGATCTCCGCGGGCCTCGAACAGCAGGTCGCCGACAAGCTCATCTGCATCACCATTCACACCTACGATCCGCGACATCCGAGTCGGACCCAGCGCGCCGACGTCAGTCTCATCAGCCTGCCTCTGAGCTACCAGCGGGAGTCGCGGCTGACCTACGGCGTGTTCGACCCGATCTTTCCGGATCGGCTCGTGGAATCGACCTGCAGCCGAGTGTTGCGCGACCGGATCAGTTTGAACCTCGAGCGGTCGAACTACCGGGTGATCCACAACCATCCGTATCCGCTCCCCGACGGGAGCATCGAGCTTCGGTCTCAGATTTGGTTTTTCTTTCGCTACGTCCGGCTGCGTTTTGTCGCGGAGCGACCGGAGACCGCCGATGACCCGGCCTACGAGCGAGTGTGGACGATGCTGCTCGACACCAATCTTCGGCTTGCCGAGGCGGATGCGCTTCGCGGCTATCTCCATCGTTTTCGAAGAGTGCCTGGGACGTCTCGGGCGGCCCTCGAAGCCTCCGTCGACGCCTACCATGCCATCTGCGACTACGTCCGCGAGAGTCGGGTGGTCGACGCGTATCGCTACTCGCCGGACCGGCCGAGTTCGCTCGGCGTCGAGGTTCGAAAAGACCTCGTGTGCACCTTTGACTCCGAGACCGGATGGCCCAAACGGCCGACGGAAGCTCAGCGCGAGACCGTGCGCGATATTGCGCGGGCCATGGCCGGAGCGATCGCCACCTACTTCGACACCGACCGGGAAGTGCTCATCCAGAAGGTCCTCGCGTCCGGCGAAGCGCAGGCCCCGTACTGAATACCCCTCAGGGGGATGGTGTGGCGGTACTCTCGTCGGTCGCGTCGTCGGCGACGACGATGCAGTTGCCGGACGCCTGCGCCCTCGCGAGTGCGCCCTCGGCGCTCCGAACCATGTCGAGCGGGGCTTCGGTTTTTGGCGAGAGCGACGCGAGACCGATGCTCACGGTGACCGGAACTTCCATGCCCTGATGGCTGATCGTGGCGCCCTCGATCGACTGGCGAATTCGCGTGGTGAGATACTCTGCGGCGCGAAGAGGAATCCCTCGGCAGAGGAGCCCAAACTCGGACGTTCCGTAACGGGCGAGCACGTCCTCGGTCCGAATGAGATTTCGGACTTCGTCGACCACCCGCCGAAGGATTTGGTCGCGGGCACTTTCACCAAACGCTTCGAACAGATCCTCGTAGTGATCCACCGAGAACAGAGCGAGGGTGAGCGGCATCTGATGCCGAAGGCTGTAGGCGACCTCCGATTCCATTTGCTGCTCGAAGTACTCGATGCTGTACGCGGTGGTTCGAATGTCGAAAATGTGAGGGTTTTCCATGCGTCCCGCCTACCGGGGTACCACGATGCGCCGATCTTTGGCAAAGGAAGGGTGGGGCCTCCACCGGAGTTTTTTGGCGCGCGAAGTTTTCCGTCGTCTCGGGAGCGCGGGTCGTTGAGGGTTAGCCCGGGTTAAGGGCGTCCAGGCTTGCGCGGACGCGAGATGTTCAGGGTGTAGGCTCCGGTGGCGCCCTGATAACCGTCCACGACCACGTAGTAGGTTTGCCCTCGGGTGAGCCGGGTTTCCACTTGCGATTCGCGGGTGCTCCGATGGTCATCGTTGCAGTCGACTTCGTTGCGATTTGCGTCGAACACCGCCAGCACCGAATCGTACTGCGACGCGAGGTGGAGCCGATAAGTTCGAGTGCGCGGTGGCGTGAACTCCCAGACATCGTCGGGGGTCGCGGGCTGTGCTCCGCAGGACGGGGTGAACTGATCCGTCGAGCCCGTCGTGTTGTCATTGATGGTTTGGCGAAACCGAACTTGGCCCGCCGGAGTGAGCACCGCAGGAGCTGCGGGCGCGGCCGCGGTCCGGTCCTGCACGGAGAGCTGATAGGTGCCGACCGCGCCGTTGTAGCCGTCGACCACCACGCGATACACCCGGCCCGCCTGGAGGCCCACGATCACTTCCGACTCGCTGGTCGCGGATTCGTCGTCATTGCACGCGAGCTCGACTCCCCGGTCGTCGACCACCGCGACCACCGAGTCGTACTGGGCCGAGACGTGTACCACGAACGACGTGGTCTGCGTGGGGGTGAACTCCCAGACATTGTCGCCGCCGCCCGCCGGGGAGCCACAGGTCGGCGTGTGCGAGTCCCCCGCACCCACGGTGCTGCCCTGCACCGGCGTTCCCGCCTGCACCACTCCGCCGGTTGTCGGGGGCGGATTCGGATTCGGGTTCGGACCCGGATTCGGGCCCGGCCCGGGAGCTCGGTCCGCCACCAGCCGGTAGGCGCCGTTCGCGTCCTGATAACCGTCGACGATCACCGAGTAGCTCTCGCCCGCCTCGAGACGGACCACGATCTCCGACTCACTGACCTGCTGCTGGTCGTCATTGCAGTCCAGCTCGTTTCCTGCCGCGTCAAAGAGCGCCACCACCGAGTCGTACTGAGCCGACACCCGGAAGCGATACGCCCCGGCGGTCTCGGGCACGAACTGCCACACGTGGTCGTTGCTGCCTGCCGCCGAGCCGCAGCTTGGGGTTCGGTGATCGCTGGCGTTGGCGGTGGTGTCGTTGACCGGCGTGCCGAGGGTCAGCCGACCCTGGCCCTCCACCGGGGGCGCCGCCGAGGCGAGCGCTACCGAAAGCTCGTACTCGCCCTCGTCGCCCTGAAAGCCATCGACGATGACCTCGTAGATCTCGTTTTGCCGAAGCGCCACGACGAGGGCGGATCGCCGCTTTTCGCCTTCGTCATCGTCGTTGCAACCGAGCTCGGCATCGTTGACGCGGCGGACCGCAAGCACCGCGTCATAGTCGGAATCCAGCTCGAAGCGGTACGCCTCGTTGTCAGGGGCCACGAACAGGAACCGTTGGTCGCCCGCCTCGGCGGTATCGCCGCAGCTGAGCTCGAAGTCGGCTCCCGCGTCCACGGTGGTTCCCCGCTGCGGCTCATCAAGACTGAGCGATGCCATTTCTCCGGTGGGAATCACCGGATCTGGAGTCGTCCCCCCGCACGCGCCGAGGAGGAGAACCGGGGAGAGAAGGACGGAAAACGGAGCAGTGTGGTGCAACACCCATCCGATTGTACGGTTCAAGCGATTCATGTCTTCCCCAGGTAGACGGTTGACTCCCGCAAATGTTTCCCACCCGGTGAAGGCGTCTACTCTGGAGCGGGTTAGAGCACCTGTGCGAGATACTGGCCGGTGTAGGAACGCTTGCTCTTTTTCACCTTCTCGGGCGTTCCTTGGGCCACGATCCGGCCACCTTTTTCGCCGCCCTCCGGACCAAGGTCGATGATCCAATCCACCGATTTGATCACGTCGAGATTGTGCTCGATGACCACTACCGTATTGCCCGCCTCGACCAGCCGATGGAGGACCCGGAGCAGCTTTCGAATGTCGTCGAAGTGGAGCCCCGTCGTGGGTTCATCGAGGATATAGAGCGTGCGACCGGTCTCGCGTTTGCCGAGCTCCCGACTCAGCTTGACCCGTTGGGCCTCGCCGCCGCTCATCGTCGGCGCCGGCTGGCCGATTTTCATGTAGCCGAGGCCGACGTCTTGCAGGGTCTGAAGCACGCGCTTGAGCCGAGGGTAGTTCGCGAAGAGCTCGAGGCACTCGTCGACGCTCAGCTCGAGAACGTCTGCGATGCTGTGCCCCGCGTAGCGAACGGATAGCGTCTGCGCGTTGTAACGCTTCGTCTTGCAGACCTCGCAGGGCACCCACACATCGGAAAGGAAGTGCATCTCGACCCGCACTACTCCGTCACCGGTGCACGCTTCGCAGCGTCCGCCTTTGACGTTGAACGAAAAGCGCCCGGCTTTGAATCCGAGGGCGCGAGCTTCGGGGAGTTGGGCAAAGATCGTCCGGATCTCGTCGAATGCCTTCGTGTAGGTCCCCGGATTGCTCCGCGGGGTTCGGCCGATCGGCCGCTGGTCGATCGCGACCACTTTGTCGAGGGCTTCCAGTCCTTCGATCGATGCATGCTTGCCGACGCTGACCGCAGAGGAGTGAAGCCGTCGCTGAAGCGCCGGAAGCAGGGTGCCGTTGATCAGCGAGCTCTTGCCAGCCCCGCTCACCCCGGTGATCGCGGTGAGGACACCCAGGGGGATCTCCACGTCGATCCCGCGAAGATTGTTCTCTTCCACCCCGAAGAGTCCGATCGATTTTTTGCTCCTGCGGCGCGCCGACGGCATCTCGATCGATTCTCGCCCCGAAAGAAAGCGTCCGGTGAGCGAGTTGCGGTCGCGTTCGAGCTGTTTGGGGGTTCCGCTGAACACCACCTCTCCCCCGATGTGCCCGGCGCCCGGTCCAAAATCCACGACGTGATCGGCCGCGCGAATCGTTTCTTCGTCGTGTTCGACCACGATGACGGTGTTGCCGGTATCGCGGAGGCCGACCAGGGTGTCGATGAGCCGCGCGTTATCGCGCTGATGGAGGCCGATGCTCGGTTCATCGAGCACGTACATCACTCCGCTGAGCTCGCTGCCGAGTTGGCTTGCGAGGCGAATGCGCTGCGCCTCTCCGCCGCTCAGCGTCGGGCCCGCTCGGTCCAGGGTGAGATAGTCGAGGCCGACATTAAGGAGAAAGGACAGCCGACTCCGCACTTCCCGGAGCACCCCTTCCGCGATTTTTGCCTGCGACGGATTCAGCCGGAGCGAGTCGAAATGGGTTTCCGCCGCGCCGACGGTCATCGCCGACACCTCGGCGATGCCGCGATTTCCAACGCGAACCGCGAGGCTCTCGGCCCGGAGGCGGCTCCCGTTGCACGTGGGGCAGGCTCGTACGCTGAGGAACTTTCCGTACTGATCCCGCATTCGGTCCGAGTTGGTTTCTTGATAGCGCCGCCGAAGCAGATTGATGACACCTTCGAACCGCACCGCCCAGCTGCCGTGGTTTCCGCTGCCCTTCTTTCCCCACGTGACCTGGACTTTTTTCCCTTGCACGCCGTAGAGCAGCTGTTGTCGGTGGCGTTTGCTGAGCTTTCGATAGGGCTTGTCGAGGTCGATGCCGGTCGCTTTCGCCATTCCCGCCACGATGCGGTACCGCCATCCTTCGCCGCGGGCCATGCTGGCCGCCCACGGTTTGATCGCACCCTCCCGAAGCGAAAGGCTCTCGTCGGGGATCACCAGCGCGGGGTCGACATCGGTGATCGTGCCAAGGCCGTTGCAGTCGGAGCACATGCCGAGCGGGCTGTTGAACGAGAAGCTCTGCGGGCTGAGCGACGGGAACGAATGACCGCAGCAGGACCGTGATTCAGAAAACCGGAGTGGCTTTCGTCGGCCCTCGACGGGTTCGATGCTGACTTCGCCTTCGCCCTCGCGGAGGGCGAGCTCGACGCTCTCTGTCAGCCGCTTCCGATCTCGGGGACGGAGGACCACCCGGTCGACCACGAGGTCGATGTTGTGCTTGTACTTCTTGTCGAGGGCCGGCACTTCGGTGAGGCGGTGCACTTCGCCGTCGACCCGGGCTCGAACGAACCCGCGGCCGGCGAGCTCGGAGAAGAGGTCTCGAAACTCGCCCTTTCGGTTCTGGACCACCGGCGCAAGGACAAGGAGCTTTTCGCCCTCCGGGAGCGCGAAGATGTCTTCGACGACCTCCTCGGCGGAGCGGCCTTTCACTTCCTTGCCGCAAATGTGGCAGTGTTGGGTGCCAGCCCGGGCGTAGAGCACGCGAAGGTAGTCCCAAACCTCGGTGATCGTTCCGACGGTGGACCGCGGGTTGTTCGAGGATGCCTTCTGCTCGATCGCAATGGTGGGCGAAAGACCACGGATCTTTTCGACGTCGGGGCGGTCGAGGCGTCCGAGGAACTGCCGAGCGTAGGCGCTAAGGCTCTCGACATAGCGGCGCTGTCCCTCGGCGTAGAGCGTGTCGAACGCCAGGCTCGACTTGCCCGAGCCGCTCACACCGGTGAACACGACGAGGCTTCGTTTGGGAACCACCAAGTGGTCGATCTTGAGGTTGTGCTCACGGGCGCGGACGATCTCGATCTGGTCGAGTTCTTTCCGATCAGAGGTTTTGTTCTTGGGCCGGGACTTGTTTCGGCCATTGGTCACGGAGGGGCGCATGGCGTTTCAACCTGGGCGAGGTGACGGATACTGAACGTGAGCGCAGTACAATGAGGGACAGCCATCTACCCGTCAAGGCCGAAGTCCCAAGCGTCTTCAGCCTAAATCGGGCCGGCTAAAACAGTTCCCGACGAACCGGTGCGAGCGCTGCGCCTTCATCGAACGTCACCCGACGGCCATCCACCCGCACTCCAAGCCGCTCGAACAGGGCCTCGAGGTCGATGTCCGCGCGTCGAAGAGCCATCGACTGATAGAGGTCGCGAAGCACGGTGGTTCCGGTCGCCTCGTCGCCCACGCGAATCACCCTTCGCGTCCGCCACATCTGACGTGAGTTTCCACCGCGAAGCAGGATTGCCTTCACCACATCCTGAACCGAGCGCTGATTTTCGGTGAGGTGGCGGATCCGAAGGTCGGCGATGAACCAGAACAGTGTCCCTCCCCAGTACACCGTTCCCCAGGTCCGCGTGTTGTCGAGCCCGCGGTGGCTCGGTCCGGGCACCCCGTGTGGCATTGAACGCGCCCATCTTTGCCACACTTCGTCCTCATCGAGGACTCCGTGACGAACGCGGAGAATGCTTTCGAGATAGGTCGATAGCCCTTCCTGCATCCAGCGATGGCGGTCGGTCAGGTCGGGAAACGCAGTGTGGAGCATCTCGTGCACCATGACCCAGTCCCGTTCCAGATCCTCGACGGTGTCGTTTGGACCGAGGCCAACCTCGATGCGCCGTCCCCGGTAGTGCTTTCCATAGCCAAGACCGCGGCTCTTGAAGATCCGAACCTGGAGTGTGTCGACCGGGAACTCTCCGCCGCAGTAGTCCGCGACCATGCGCGCCGAGCGGCGAACCCAGCCGAGGACTTCCTCGGCGCCGACGACTCGTCGGTCCGGTTCGATCTCCACTTCGAATGTGGCCCCGGCGACTTCCAAGGTGCGGTGGGTTCGCGTGGCGCTCATGCGCTGAGTGGACCCGCACCCAAGCGTGCTGACTACCAACCCGAGGCAAAAAAGACGCGGTATGCCGCTCACAGATCGCTCCGGCCGCTCACCACCCCTTGGGCAGAGCCTTCGAGGAGCGACGCGAGATCGGCTTCGATTCCGCCGGGTGCCGACTCGACGATTCGGCCCACTTCGGTCCCGCTCCGCCGGACAAGAAAGAGCGGTACGTAGTCGACGTCGATCCCTTCGAGCTCGGTGCCCGCCGTGCTCTTGCTCCGATCTACCGAGATGTACGAGACGGCAAAGTCCGGCGCTTGGCCGAGGGCGTCGAGCGTACGATGAAACCGGGACACCTCACGCTGGCTATCGCTGCACCAAAGACCGAGCACCACGACCACTTCACCCCCCGGTTCGACTTGCCGAAGTCGCTCCAGCGCTTCCGCCGAGGGCTCGCGGCCGCTCTCGGCTCCGAACGAGGGCGCGTGATTCACGATTTCTGCCCGACTGACCGCCCCGAGTGGGGCGCTTTCGTCGCTCACGGTCTGCGCGCCCCCGCACCCCGCGGTCGGGAAGCCGAGTGCGAAAAAGACGGCAATCCCGGCGAGGGGCGCCATCCCGGCGAGGGGCGCCATCCCGGAGAGGGGCGCCATCCTGGAGAGGGGCGCCATCCCGGCGAGGGGCGCCATCCCGGCGAGGGGCGCAATGGTGGGGAGGGGCGCAATGGCGTGGGTAGGGGGCTGCAAACCAAACACTGCGGACGAGCGAACGGTGCCGTCACCTGTTCACTCTAGGGCGCGCTCGACCGCGCCGGAAGGGGAGGCCCTCGGAACGCCCGAACTTGCCGAGCTACGCGACCGTCCGCACGGTCCCGCGGTCGTCTTCGCCGCCGCCGCCGCCGCCGCCAACCGCAACCTCGAAGCGCTCGCGGGCGCGTTCTTCCAATGCCTCGGTCAGACCGAACCGCGTGCGGCCTTCGTGGCTGATCTGCATGTAGGACTCGATGGCCGCGGGAGTCTGATGTTCGGCGTAGAGCGACGCGAGAGCGTCGCAGTAGCGAACCAGATTGCCGTACTCCGTTTCGGCGTCTTCCACGTAGCTCGCTTGGTTCTGAATCGCTGCGACGACCTCGTCGGGCATGTCCCAGGTGGTCGCGACTTTGATTCCGAGGTCGCGATGAAGGGCATCCACCGTCAGTCGAAACACCGAGTCACTCATCCAGGGCTCGCCGAGTGCATCGAGGAGCTGTCGTTCCGCCTCGAGCAGGAACGCACCGGCGACGGGCTTTCCGACGTCGTGCAGGAGGCCCGCGAGATAGGCCACGTTGCCCTCGACGCCTTCGATGTGCCGCCCTAGTTCCCGCGCCAGGGTGGCGACTCCGACGCAGTGATCCCAGAGTGTGCGAAAGTGATTTCGAATTCTTGGATCGCGGGACTGAAACACTTCGCGGGCCGAGAGCGTCACCAAGAGTGATCGAAGAGTCACGATGCCCAGGCGGCTGATCGCCGCGGGAACGGTCCGAACTTTTTCTCGCCCTCCATACAGTGGGCTATTGACGATCTTGAGCAGCCGAGCGGTGACGAACGGATCGGTTTCGAGAAGAGCGCCCAGTTTGCCGAAGTCGACTTCCGCGGACTGAAGCACGCCGAGCGCGTCGGTCACGACTCGAGGCATGCTGGGCAGTTCGAAGCGTCCATCGGCCAGGCGCTCCGCACAGATCTGCTGGAGATGTCCCGCCACACTCTGGCTCTGACGGGTCTCGAGCTGGCGCTGCTCGGCTTGATTGCCACTCTTGCCTTTGCGTTGGGCGCGGCTCAGTTCGTCGGCGTAGTCGCGGGTCGAGCGAAATCGATCCGCCGGCGACTTTTCGAGCGCCTGAAGCACCACTGCGCTGACCGCGTTGGGAATCGTGTTGTCCCGCACCGAAGGAGAGATCGGGGCTTCGCTGGTGTGGGCGACGACGTATCGGCCAAAACTGTCTCCGACGAACGGTGGCTCGCCGGTGAGCATCTCGTAGGTCAAGATCCCGAGCGAGTACACGTCGCTCCGGAAGTCGAGCTTCTTGTCGCCGACGCACTGCTCCGGGGACATGTACGCCGGCGTCCCGATGATCACACCGGTGCCGGTATGCTTGGAGACGCCTTCGCGCGTGAGTTTCGCGACTCCGAAGTCGAGCACTTTCACCTCATCGCTCCCGTCATCGCGAGCGCAGAGGAACACATTCTCAGGTTTGAGGTCGCGGTGAACGATGCCCTTTTCGTGGGCCGCGGCAAGTGCCATCGCGACCTCTCGGCTGATCCTCGTGGTGCTCCGGAGGTCGAGGGTTCGCTCGCGCTCGAGGCGAGCTCCCAGAGTCTCCCCTTCGAGAAACTCCATCACCAAATACGGCTGGTCCTCGTGGGTTCCGACATCGTCGATCTGTACGATATTGGGGTGCCGGATTCGATTGACCGCCTGCGCCTCTTTAAAGAACCGGTCCACCAAGCTCGCGTCGCTGGCGAAGTCGCGATGGAGAATCTTGATCGCTGCGCGCCGTCCAATCTCTTGATGCTCGGCGTACCAGACCGACCCCATGCCCCCGGAACCGAGTTCGGTGACGATTCGATAGGGACCGATCACTGTTCCGCGCATGCCGACGAGCCTCTAACCAACCAACGGCGACGGTCCCCGAGAGTTTGGGGGGGCGGTCTCCAACCGGCCGTTTTGGTCGGTTCTGCCGACTTTGTTCACGATTCCGCCGGGTCCGAGCGGTGTTTATCCCTTCTTCCGGCTCTTGTTCCAACCTCTCTCTGACCTACGCGACGAGATCTTTCGCGGCCTTTAGATTCTCTCAACACCCGCTTCCTATACCAAGACCATGACCAACTCATCTCTACTCATTCCTCTCTCGCTCGGGCTCGCCCTCGGGCCTGCCCTCGGCTGCGCAGAAGTCTCGGAAGAGGACCTCGCCGCCGGTGCTCCCGAAGAACTCCTCGTGTCCCAACCTCCGACCGAAGGCGGAGAGTTTGATCGACGGTTTGCTCGAATTCAGGAACGCCTTGGCCTCAGCGAGGAGCAGGCGGTCGAGGTTCGCCCGATCCTCGAGCGCGCCCACGAAGAGCGTCGGGCCCTTCGCGATCTTCCGCGACCGGAGCGTCGAGAAGCCGCGCGGGCGCTTCGGGAACAGACCCGAACGGAACTTACTTCGATCCTCAGCGCAGAGCAGCTCGAGGCCTTTGATACCCGCCGCGGTCGGCGCGGCCGCCATGGCCGCCACGGGCACGGAGGGCTTCGGGCCCTTGGCGCAGAGCTCGACCTCACCGACGAACAGCGAACTGCGTTCGAACAAGTGGTCGAGCGCTGGCGCGCCTCACGCCAGGAACAGCCAGATCTCAGCCGCGAAGAGCGACGCTCGGCCCGGGAAGCACGTCTTGCGGAGGCGCGCGCCGAACTCGAGCCGGTGCTGAGCGCCGAGCAGCTGGCGCGCTTCGATGCGTTCTTCGACCCCGAGACTCGTCACCTTCGGCGGATGACTCGGGCGCTGTCCCTAAGCGAGGAGCAGGCCGAGGCGGTGGCTCCGATTGTCGCCCGGCTTCATGAGCGACGGCAGGCGCTTCGGGACCTTCCGCGACAAGAGCGTCGCGCGGCCCGCGAAGCGCTCCGTACCGACCTTCGCGCAGAGCTTGCGCCGCTTCTCGACGAGGGGCAGCTCGCCCGTTTCGATGAGCTCGGCACGCGACGCGGCCGGGGCCATCGAATGCGCCACCGTCAATAACTCTGTCCGCGCGGCGGGCGGCGTTATGATCGGCCGCGATGGTCGAAACGTTCAGGGAGTCGCTCATCGAGGAGCAACGCTATCCGTTTCGAGAAGAGGCCGAACGCCGCTTTACCGACGCCCTCGTCGATCGGGTGGGTCGGTCGACGGAGGCCTCGGTCCCCGTTCCGAACGCCCTCGATGTTCGAGCCTTTGCGCCGGACGGAGAGGGCCCGACGGTCAGCCCGTGGGAACTAAAGATCGAGCGGTACGGAGAGCGGGTGGCCGCGGTTGAACTCGGTCTGACCCTCTACCTTGGGTTTTGTCCTAGCTTCGAAGAGTGCGTCGCCGCGATCGGCGCGTTTCAGCATCACTTCCCGTGGAGCGGAACGGTGGTCGCTCGGTCGGCTGGTGAAAAGAGAGTGGAGCGGATTCGGAGCCCGTCGGCGGTGTTCGAGTGGCGCGAGTTTCTCGAGGTGCGGCCCGCAGGGTTTGGCCTCGTCGCGTCGGACCTTGGTTCCGAGCCGGCGAACGACCCCCATACGATCCCGCGCCAATCAATCGCTATCGAAGCGGTCCGCGGGCCCCGGCCAAACGAGATCGCCACATTCTGTCGCATTCGGGTCGCCCCGGAGTCGGACCCCAAGAAGTTTGCCGCCCTGGCGGGCGAACTCGTGGATGTGCTTCCGGTGCGCTCGGGATGGGGCGGCTACGAGGCGCACAGCGGAGAAACGAACCTCGGCCGCGGGCAACACGCGGTCTTCGATTGGAGTCGACGGTACTTTGGGATTGAAGTCGCAGACCCGGACGCGCTCCTTCCGCTGATGCGGGCCGAAGCCAAGGGCGCGAACTGGATCACGGTTCTCGGGCCCGCGATGCTCGAAGCGATCGGGGAGCCGAGCTTCGACAACCTCGAGATTTCGATCGACGAGCGAACCTACGGCATGGTGATTCAAGCCGGCGACGATCCCACGCTCGGCGACGTGTGCGCCGCCGCGTTCCCCGAGGAGTACTCGGAGGTGGAGCGGTGGCTTCAACCGGTGAAGCTCCGCGATCCGATTCCCCTCAACGATGTGTTCACCGCCAACGGCGCATCGGGAGCGTGGTTTCGGCGGCTCTTGTTTCCTGCGGATCTTCTCGCGCCGACCACGCTCGAGCTCCTTCAGCGGGCAGAGCACGCGGCTCGGACCGACGACCAGATCGAGGTGGGGCAGTGCCTCGCTCGGCTCCGCGGCCGCGCATCGGTGCCCGACCTCCGAACCCGGCTGCTTGGAATCGCTACCGTTCTCGAAGAGCGCGACCTCGACGAACTCGCCGGCGAGTTTCGCCAGCTTGCAAGCCTTTCGAACGTTCATCGGTCCGCTGGTTCTTAGCCCTTCTTAGCCCGCATCGGTCACCCGTCGGCGTGTCTCGCGCCCGAAAGCACCACCTTCCCCGGGCCTTCTCCCCCGGCCTTCTCCCTCCAGCCGTCCTCGCGGTACGTCGAGTACCGCTGCGGTGTCTTCCCGTCCGAGGTCCGCGGGAATCCAGCACTTTCGAACGCGATCCATCGCCTCTGGTGACCGATGCGGGCTAGCACCAGCAAAAACGTGCGGTTCATGCCCCAGCTGGCGCGAGGGAAGATTCGCCGGGGGCTGGTCGTACCCATGGGCGCCGATGTCCGCCCGAGTCCACCGCCTGCGCGAACTATTGGCCGATCCGCCGGGAAGCTACCCCCAAAACGACGTGCTGGTGTACGCCGCGGCGGAGGTCCAGGTTCAGCTGGCGCTCGGCGAGTTCGACGCCGATGCTCAACGCCTCGCAGTGCAGGGTTTTCGCCGCGCGGCCGAAGAGGACAATCCCCGGGGCGCCCGCGCGGTCGGGTTTTGTGCACTCCTTGGGGTTGGCGGGCCGGCCGACGCGCGAGAGGCGCGCCGTTGGTTCGAGCGGGCAGCTCGGAGCGGTGACGTCCGAGCGGCCTACTGGGCCGCGCATTGTCTCTACTGGTACGAGGCGCGCTACGAACACGCCCTGTCTTGGCTCGAGACCGCTCGCGCCTATGACCCGCACGGGGATGCGGCGTTCCTTCTCGGTCTGATGTATCGCCGGGGCCGCGGTTGCGGGGTCGATGAACAACGGGCGTACCAACTTCATCGGGATGCCGCGCTTCTCGGGCAGCCGGTCGCAATGCGAACTCTCGCGGCGCTTCTCGCCGAAGGCGTAGGGTGTCGGCGAGATCCGGTGGCCGCTCACCGATGGCGGGAAGCCGCCCGAGAAGCCAACGGCTCCGAGGGCTCTGGCTGGGCACGGGAAATCGCGCTTCTCGGTCGCGAGGTGTCGCCTCGGTCGAGAGTCGGCGCTCCCGCGAGGGCGCCCGAGCGCGGATGGTCGCCTTTTTTCGATAGTCTGCTAGAACCTCCCCGTGGCCACGGGAGCCCAGCCGCCAAAGAAGGACGTCGCCCGGGCGCTGCTGCTCCGGGGCAGCGTGTTTGTGCATCTTGACCCTCGCATGATCGAGGTCTCGGTGCCCCGCTGGCTGAAGAATCAGCCGCAGCTGGTGCTGCAAATCGGCCTCGATATGCCGATTCCCATCCCCGATCTACGGCTCGACGACGACGGTCTCCACGGCACCCTTTCGTTTCGGCAGTCGCCGTTTACGTGTGAGGTGGGCTGGGACGCAGTGTTTGCGTTGGTGGGCGAAGACGGCCGGGGAATGATCTGGCCCGAAGCACTCCCGACCGAGATTGCGCGAGAAGTCGAGCGCGAGTCGATGCGACACGGTTTGGATGGAGCGCGCGCGCTCGACCAGCAGCCACCGAGCTCTTCGGGAACCGCGCAACGAAAACCATCGGTCGTCGACGCCGACGGCGTTGGGCTTTCCGCGACGCAAGACGACGCGGCCGGGCGGCCGAAAGAGTTGCGATTGGTGAAGGAGCCCACCGGAGATCGAGCAGTGCCCCGCGACGCTGCGCCGGAACCGAGTTCCGGTCGACGCGAGCTTCCTCCGTATCTTCGCGTCATCAAGTAGGCGAACTCCCCTAGAATGATGCGAATTTTCAGATCTGAAAGATCGTTCTTTCATTTCTGAACGAATCGGTGGGGACAAAAAACTTATTCCGAAGTGCTTTCTTCACTGGAGTCGTGGCACGCCATTCGCTAAGTTTCTCAGTGCGGCGCTTCCTCCAGGCGCAAATCCCCCCCTCGCCACGGGAGTGCCGCACCTTTTCGACCCGCCGACCGTTTTGGTCGGCGGGTTTTTTATTTTCACGGTGGCTGACCTCCTTCGGGAGCTTCAGCGCGCAGCGGTCGATGCTCTTCGAATGGCGACCCGCAAATGTTGCCTCGGCACGGTCCTCAGGTAGTGATGTGAGGCGACTATCGTCGTGCGCCGGGAGGCTTCTTCAGGCCGTACTTCTCCATCTTGTAGATGAGCGCACGGCGGCTGACCCCGAGCTTCTTCGCCGCGTGGGTCTGATTGTGGTTGGCGTCGGCCAATGCCTTGATGATCGCGTCCCGCTCGACGGAGTCGACATGCTCGCGGAGCCGGCCTTCGCCGCCACCGGTGGGCACGACATCGGCGGGCAGGTGTTCCGCCAAGATCTCCCCGGCGCCGGCCAGGCGGACCGCCCGCTCCATCGCGTTTCGAAGCTCGAGCACATTCCCTGGCCAGGGATAGCTCCGAAGGCGAGCCAAGGCGCCCGGGGAAAGCCGGATCGGTGTGGAAGCGCCGGCTTCCAAGGCGAAACGTTCTGCGAGCGGGATGATGTCCTCGGGCCGATTTCGGAGGGCCGGGAGCTCCACTCGGTGGGTGGAGAGCGCCTCGGAGAGCGCTTGGTCAAACGCGCCGCGCTGAACCAGCGCGCCGAGTACCCGGTGGGTGGTGGCCACGAATCGAACATCGGACGCGGAGTCGACAAACGTTCGGAGAAGGAGCTGGCCCTCCTTCGAGAGATCTCCGACTTCCTCGAGGAGCAGCGTCCCGCCCTGGGCTCGCGCCGCCGGACTATCCACCCCGAGGTCGAGTGCGGTCGCGAGTTCACCGTCGTCGAGGCTCGCGCAGCTCACCGTCTCGAAGGGTTCAGTCGCGCGAAGCGAGTGCTCATGGAGTACGCGACCGAGGAGCGCTTTACCGCTGCTGACTTCACCGGCAATAAGGACCGAGCCGGGCTTTATCGCCAGTGCTTTGACCTCTTCTATCAACGCCTTCACGAGAGGGTTCGTCACGTCTGGTTCCCGCGGACCGAGCGGTGGGGGTGGCGGCGCTTTGATTCCGCCCTCGTCGCTCAACGCACGGCGGAGCGCGCGGCGGGCGGAACGAAGCAGACGCTCGGGATGGCCGCCGTGGTCCGGGGCCTGAGCGAGACCTGCGCACGCCCCGGCGGTGTTTCCCAGGACCCGCGCGACCACCGAGCGGGCGGTTTCGAAGTCGGTGTCGGGGAGCAGGAATTCAATCTCGTCCGGCGCGTAGGTGCCGACCACATCACCCGCGCGAAACGAGTCGAGGGCGATCGCCGCGACCTGAGCGCCACCGCCGGGGGCCGACACCATCGCCAGGGCGGTTGGACGTCCGGCGCGCGCGGCTCGAGCGAGCTCTTCGTACAGACGCTCCCGAAATTCGTGATGAGTGAGCGCTCGTCGTCCTCCGGTGGCTGGAGGAAGCGCCACCCCCACGACGAGTTGCGCATTGCCGAGGCTCAGCTCGTCCCCCGGCTTGAGCTCGATCGATCCGGTCACTCGTTTTCCGTTGAGAAATGCGGGCTTCTTGGCGTCGAGGAGCCGGAGGGAAAGCCGTGTCCCGTCCCATTTCAAACTGGCTGGGGGGACCGACGCGCCCGGGATCGGAAGCTCGGCGTCGTCGGCGGAACTCACCACTACTTCCCCGCGAGGCAGATCTGCGACCCAGCTCCGATCGCCCGCCTTCACCGCGACGAACGCTCGAGGGAGATCGGGGTCGGAGTCGCGGGCGGGGCCGTCAGCCGTCAAGTCGCTAGCCATGTGCAACCATCGAGTATGCAATAGTCGTTCAGCTTGCGCGACTGCCTCGGCCGTTGCCGACGCAAACGTGATGGGCCACCCACTCTTGCACCCCTTCTCGGGTAAGGCCGTGATAGCCTCCACGGATGCCCATCACTCCGCGATCGGCAGACGAGCTGCTGCGCGACGTCCGCATTATTCAGGATCTCCCTGCCCCCGATCTCAAACAGCTTGCTGACGCCGCGGAGGTTCGGAAGGCCGCCCGAGGTGCGCCCCTGTTCAGCGAGGGTCAGCCGGCGGAGGGGTTCTTCGTGGTTCGCACCGGAGAAGTGAAACTCACCAAGAGCGGCAAGGATGGTCGAGAACAGATCCTCTATCTTGCCCGTCCGGGCCGGCCCATCGTCGAAGGCATTCGTTTCGACAACGGGTCCTATCCGGCAAGCGCGGTCGCGATGCGGGCTGCGAGTGCGATCCTGATCCCCAATCAGGCGATCTCGTCGATCGGGGAGCGGAGAGCCCAGGTGCTTCGAGTCATGCTCGACCTCCGTGCTCATCGTGCGGATCGAAACCTCGCGCTGGTGAGCGATCTGTCGCTTCGGACGGTTCCGGCTCGGCTTGCTTCGTTTCTCTGCACCCTGGTGGCGCGGCGCACGAGTCGAGGTGAGGACAATCGGAATCTCGTCCGGGATCTCACCACCGAGACGGTGGCCGGCCGGCTGGGTACGGTGCGGGAAGAGATCTCTCGAGGACTTGCGTATCTCGAACGTGAAGGCGCCCTCAAAGTGAGCCCCGACCTGATCGAGGTGGTGGACTCGCAGCGACTCGAAGAGATCGCGTTCGGATCGAAAAAGGGCTCCTCGTCGTCGTCGTCGTCGTCCTAGTGGTGTCCGGGCCGACGCGCTTCGCGCAAACTACCGAAGATGGAGGTCGGCGAGGCTCGTCATCTTCCGGCTGACCACCAGTCGTCCGTTCGAGCCCGGACCCGCCTGACCGATTCGGTGGGCGGGGACGCCGAGGATTTCTGCGACCAACGTCCGGAACTCGTCGGCGGTGCAAGCGAGGGTACGTTCGCGTGGCTCGCGTTCGAGCAGAGCCGGCAGGGCCGCGAGCTCCGGGGTTGCGGTCTCCACCGGGCCAGTGAGCTGGGCGGCGACCGACTCGGAGGCGAGTCCGGTGGTGGCGGAGGCTTTGGAGATGACGGCGACGGTGAGGATCAGGTCGCCCTTGCCCTTTCGCTCCTCGAGCCACTGACCCGCCTCCGCGTAGTGGCGGCTGTCGTTGAATCGCTGAAGGACCGCCTCGCCGTTTTCGAGTTGAATCTCCGTCACGCTAGCGTTGGAGATCCTTCCGAGCGGTTTCGGAAACCGTTGGCGAAGGCCGAACAGACCGGCGAGAAGGTTGGAAAGGATGCCGCCGTGGGCCACGACGAGCACCGGGTCGTCTTCGGTCTCTTCGACCAGCCGGTGAAAGGTCTGGTCCGCGCGCGCCGCCAGGTCGTCCCACGACTCCGCGCCGCCGATCTTTACGTCGGTGGCCCCCTGCTGCAGGCGGCGCACTTCGTCCGGGAAGAGCTCGGCGACTTTTTCCCGAAGGACGCCCTCCCAGCGGCCGACGTCGACCTCGCGCCAGGCGGGGCTGACTTCCGGACGATCGAAGATGGCCCGCGCGGTGTCGTGCGCCCGGCTCAGGTCGGAACTGACCACCCGTGAGAACTGCTGCGCGCGCATTCGCTCGCCGAGCGCGCGAGCCTGTTCGCGTCCGCGCATCGAGAGCGGCGAGTCTCCCTGGCCCTGCCAGTGCCCGCTGACATTGGATTCGCTCTCGCCGTGGCGAACGAAAAAAAATCGCATTGCGCCTGCCAAAGACCGAACGAGGCCTGGCTATTCGTCGTCGCCGGGGACCGAGGCGTCCTTTCGAGGAATGATCACCTCGTCGATCAGCCCGTACTCCTTGGCCACTTCCGCGGACATGAACTTGTCCCGCTCGGTGTCTTCCTTCACTGCGTCGAACTCTTTGCCAGTGTGGTCGGCAAGAATGCGATTGAGTCGCTCCTTCAGGAACAAGATTTCCTTGGCGTGGATCTCGATGTCGGTAGCCTGGCCCCGATAGCCGGCGTGGGGCTGGTGAATCATTACTCGGCTATGGGGAAGGGCCTTGCGAAGGCCGCTGCTGCCGGCCGCGAGCAGGACCGCGCCCATGCTCGCCGCTTGCCCGAGGCACACCGTGGATACGGGGCATCGGATGTATTGCATCGTGTCGTAGATTCCCAGGGCGGCGGTGACGACCCCGCCCGGGCTATTGATGTAGAGCGTGACTTCTTTGTCGGGGTCTTCCGATTCCAAGAATAGAAACTGCGCAATGATCACGTTTGCGACGTAGTCATCGATGGGAGTTCCGAGAAAGATGATCCGATCCTTGAGGAGCCGGCTGTAAATGTCCCACGCGCGTTCACCCCGATGGGTCGATTCGACCACGAGCGGAATGCTTGGCATCGCAGCCGCGGGCTGGCCTGTGCCTCGAAGAGCCGAAAGAAGCTCTCTCGGCAGGTCTCGCTCTCCCGGGCCTTCCATCGACGCGCGTTCCATCGACGGGTGAGGAAATGAAAAGGGCGGTTTGCTCACTGAACTCGTCTCCGGTCGCGAGCATAGCCCAAACTTCGCCTAGTCGCCGAGACTTGCGCTAAGCTAATCCCAATGGGGGCCGGAAAGGGTGACTACTTCGAGCTTTCTCTCGACCCACTGTGCGAGCTCGCCCCCGATCTGACCCTGACAAGAGTGAACTCGGCGTGGCGCCGGATCATGGGCCTCGCTCCGACCGAGCTGATGGGTCGGAGTCTCCACGACCTTCTACACCCCGACGACGCAACCCGGTTTGCTGACGAGATCCGTCGACTCGACGAAGGGAAGGTCGCTCGAGGACGTTTTCGCCTTGTCGATGGAGCTGGCGCTTATCGGAGCGTGTTCCTCCGGGCGGAGCCGGTGGAAGACGGCGCCCGGGCGGTCCTTCGTGAGATCAGCGCGTATGAAGAGCGGGACTTTATCAAGGCGCTCCTCGGCAACACCTCCGCCCTGATCGCGGTTTCCGACGCCGAAGGGCGCATCGTTCAGTTCAACCGAGCGGCCGAGCGGGTGACGGGATATCGGTTCGCGGATATTCAGATGAAGACGTGGTGGGAGGTCGGCCTCGTCGCTCCGGCGGTCAAGGACGACTACCTCTCCGGGATCGAGCGTGTAAGGGTGGACGAGTTTCCCCTCGACTACGAGATCGATTTTCGTGCCGTCGATGGACACGACGTGCGAGTCCGGTGGAAGGTCAGCGCACTCGTCGACGAAGACGGCCGGATTGCGCATTTCGTCGCGGTGGGCGAAGACGTGACCGAGCGACGTCGACTGGAGCAGCGGCTCGTCCATTCACAGAAGATGGAGGCGGTCGGCCGGCTCGCGGGAGGCGTCGCTCACGACTTCAACAACATCCTCTCCGTGATCCTTAATCACGCCCAGTTTGCCCTGGACGACGTGCCCTCGGAGTCGTCGGCCTACGACGACATCAAGCAGATTCATGATTCCGCCCGCCGCGCCGCGGCGCTGACCCGCCAGCTTCTGCTCTTCAGTCGAAAAGACGCGGCGACGCCGGAGCGGCTCGAAGTCAATCGCGCGGTGACCGACCTTGAGCGACTGCTCCGAAGAGTGCTTGGCGAAGACATTAAGCTTCGCACTGAGCTCACGGCTGACGTGGCGGTCAACATGGCGCGGACCCACCTCGAGCAGATCGTGATCAACCTTGCGGTGAATGCCCGGGACGCGATGCCCCATGGGGGCGCGCTCACCATTCGCACGACCGAGGCGGAGCTCGCTGGCGAAGAGGTGGCCCAGATCGTGGTCGAGGACGAGGGCGTCGGAATGACCAAGGATGTACTCGAGCACGCCTTCGAGCCGTTCTTCACCACCAAGACGCTTGGGCAGGGCACAGGACTTGGCCTGGCGATCGTCTACGGCCTCGTGCGTCAGGCGCGGGGATCCATCGCCGTGGACTCGGAGCCGGGCGAAGGCTGCCGGGTGACGGTGACCCTTCCGGTGGCGCCCCGCGACTCCAAGGCCGAAGTCGAAAATGCCCTCGCGACCGCCGAACGGGGTCGGGGCGAACGTATTTTGGTAGTGGAGGACGAACGCCCGGTACGACGAGCGGTGGCTCGGCTCCTTCAGCGCAACGGCTACGTGGTGGAGCAGGCCGCGTCAGGAGAAGAGGCGCTCGCCCTCCTTGGCCGCGGGACCCGGGTCGAACTCGTGCTCACGGACGTGGTGATGCCGGGGGTCTCGGGCACCGAGATGGCTCAACGCCTTCAGGAAACCCATCCTGACCTCCCCGTGATCTACATGTCGGGCTACACCGCGGATCATCTCGCCCACCACGGGGTCGGTGACCTGATGCTGCTGCACAAGCCGTTTGGCGAGCCCGAGCTTGCAAGGCTCGTTCAGCGGGCGCTCCGCCGGGCCGGTTCGGTCATGCCACAGCCCACGAGCGGCAACAGCGCGAGCTCGGAGTAGAACTTCTTGGCCGCTCGTCCGTCGGACCCTTTCGGAGGAGACCCCGATGCGGACCCGAATGCCCTTTGCCCTCGCGCTAACGTCCATGATTCTGGCTGGTTGTGGAGCTTCCCCAACCCATCAGGCGCCTCCCGCGCAGATGCGGGTGGTGGTGGAGCACGGCTCGAGCGCTCAGGTGATCACCGGTGCGGCGGGAGGCTGGATCGGTGGGGCGCCGGCTCAAACGCAGATTTATGTGGGCGAAGACGGTCAGACCTATGTGGGGGTGTGGGTCGAGGCGCCGGAGCAAACGGTGGTGGATGCGGAGGTCCGCGCCCCGATGGCGGTTTCCCTCGTGGTCGATACCTCTGGGTCGATGGCGGGCGAGAAGATCGCGCACGCTCAGCTCGCTGCGAGCAGTCTTCTCGAGACACTTCGCGATGGAGACATCGTGTCGCTGTACTCGTTTTCGAATTCGGTGCAGGAAGTGGTCGCGCCCACGGTGCTGACCCCGGCGGTCCGCGGTGCCCTCAACCGCTCGGTAGGACAACTGGTCGCCCAAGGGGGCACCAATCTTTACGAAGGTCTTCAGGTCGGCCAGGCGCGACTCAAGCAGGCACCGGGCACCCATCCGATCCGCCGGGTGGTGCTGATCTCGGATGGTCACGCCAATGTGGGCCCCTCGGATCCGACGACCGTCGGTCAGTTGGCGGCACAGGGCACCGAGTGGGGGGTCCAAGTGTCCGCGATCGGGGTGGGCCTCGACTACGACGAGCACCTGCTCGCCCAGCTCGCGGTGCAGAGCTCGGGGCGCATGTATCACCTTCAGCATCCGGCGCAGATGGCGGCCATTCTCGAAGAAGAAATGAACCTGCTCGCGCAGACCGTGGCGGTCGACGCCTGGGTGGAGATCGATCCCCTTCCCGGTGTTCAGATCATTGACGTGCAGTCGCTGGGCGCGCGGCTCGAGGGCAACCGACTTCGGGTTCCGATCGGGAACCTCCATGCTGGTCAACGCCGGGAAGTGTTGTTCCGCGCCCGGGTGAACACCGATGCCCTGGGACAGCGCTCGCTTGCCAACGCCCGCCTTTCTTACCGGGAGCCGGAGGGCGGGGTCGAGCGTGAGCACGCGGCCTCGATCGGGTACGAGGTGACCGCTGACCGCGGTCGCGCCGAGACGAGCCAGATGCCGCGGGTCCAGGCGATGGTGTCGACCTGGCAGGCTTCGCAGGCGCGGCTCGCCGCGGCGGAAGCGCTCAACCGCGGCGATCGCGCGGCCGCCCAGCAGCACTTCGACTTCGCTGAGGACGCGTTGATCGAGGGTTCGCTTTCCGCCCCGGCGGAGATGCAGGTTCAGTTTCGGCAAGAGGCCCAGCGCGTTCGACGAAGCGCCACGCGCGCGGCGGAGGCGTCGAGCGACGAAGAAGTGCGGTCGGTGACCCTCGAGGAGGCCGATGCGGCCATGGATTCGTTCGGCTACTGAGGGGCGGTTCTTTGGGCCGTCATTGGCATCAACTCTGTTGGTGTCGACCACTGGCCATTCCAACGCTGAGGAGGGCCGGGAGCAACACGAGCTCGGCCACGAGTGACGTCCCGATCGCCACCGCGCTCAGTTCGGCGAAGAGTCGGATCGGTACGAACGACGACGGCAGAAGCGCGGCAAAGCCCACGAGCAGCGTGGCCGAGGCGAGCCACACCGCTCGACCGGAGCTGTGAAAGGTGCGGAGGATGCCCGAGGTTCCGCGATGCCCTGCGGACTGGAGCTCCTGGTAGCGCGCAAGGAGATGAATGGTGCCGTCCACCGCAAGACCAAGGCTCACCGCGTACACCATCACGGTGGCGGCGTGCACCGGAATGCCGCGGAGTGCCATGTAGGCGGCGGTGACGAGGAGCGGGAGAAGGTTTGGCGGGATGCTGCAGAGGCCGAGGCGGACGCTTCGAAACGCGACGGCGAGCCACACAAAGATCACTCCGGATGCAAGGAGCAGACTCCACAAGAGATCGTCAACGAGGGCCCCGAGGCCTTGAGCGGCGGTCGCGGTTTCTCCGTGGACCGTCCCCTGGATCCCGCGGGCGGCAAGGAGCCTTTCGATACGGCCAAAGAGGGCGCCGAACTCTCGGGGCCCAGCGTCCCGAGCCCGCACGCGAATGCGCGACGCCGTCCCGTCCGCCGTTTCGAGACCAAAAAACTCAGGATCGGTGTCGCGCGCGAGGGCCACGAGAGCGTCCAGGATTGCCCGATCGTCAGGGAGCGAAGCGTCAGGATCTCGAAGGAGATGCCGATAGCTGTCGTGGATCCGTCCGGCGGGACCGTCGACATCGAGCACCAAGTCTTCCGCCGCCAGCGCGGCTTCCAGGATCGCCAAGTCCTGGAGCTGGTCTCGATTCACGGGCGCCGGAATGGTCAGATCGAAGCGGCGATAGCCTCCGAGTTTGTCTTCGACGACCTTCGAGCTCACCGCGATCGGAGAGTCCTCATCGAACTGCGCAAGGAGGCCCGCGTCGACGGTGATGTAGGGGAGCGCCGCGCAGGAAGCCAGGGCGACGAGGGCCACGGACGCAAACACCGCCCCGCGCCAGCGGAGCGCGGCCGAAGCGATCCGAAGCCACCACCACGAGGGCGGGTCTGAGGCAGCGTTGCGAGTCTCGAGGCGTTCCGAGCGGTAGGCGAGGAGCGCGGGAAGAAGAAGGACCACAATCACGTAAGCGCTCATCACCCCGAGCGCGGCGATGAGGCCAAAGCGGCGAACCGCGGGGGTGCTGCTGATCGTGAGCGAAAGAAAACCCACCGCGGTAGTCGCGGTGGTGAGAAAGCAGGCTCGGGCCATCGCGGCAAGGGTCCGAATCGCGGCGTCGGTCGGCGATCCCTGACGTCGCTCGCGACGAAAGCGCGCTGCGAGGTGAATCCCGTCGGCGAGCGAGATGGTAAGGAGAAGCGGCGGGAGGATATTGGACAGAAGATCGATGGGCAGGCCAACCAGGCCCATCGTTCCGAGGACGAGGGTGATCGTGACGCCCGCGGCGCCGAACGGGAGGAGCACGAACCGGAGGGATCGGAAACCGATCCCGAGGACCAGCAGGCTTGCGACGCACGAAAGCGGAATCAGAAGAAACGGGTCGCGGGCGAGTTGGCGCTGAAGCTCTCGTTCGGCGATCGGGAGACCGAGGAGGGTCGCGCTGACGCCTCCGGGGGGCGACTCGGCGGCGATCACCGCTTCGATGGCGGCGATGTCGGGCTCCCTCTCAACGGACTTCCCGGTCGGCGGCGTCAAGAGGATGCGGATCACCGCCGCGGTGCCATCTTCCGAGATGAGACGTCCGGTCACCCCTGGCAGGGTCCGGACCTCGTCGATCCGATCGAGATCGGTGAGCGCTTCGACCACGATTCGCCGCTCCTCGTGGAGCGCCTGAAAGCTCGCGACTCCGTCGGGAAAACGTTCGCTTTCGGACTCGATCCACGCGAGAAGCGGAAGCGACAACTCCACTTCGTCGGACGGGTCCAGCTCATCGAGGGTGGCCGCCTCCGTTGCGTACTGAGGCACCGGTGTAGCGAAGAGGCCTTCGACGCGCGCGACCTCCGGCGAGGCGATGAGCTGCCGGGTGAGTCGGAACTGGTAGTCGAGTCCCGCGGGCGAGGCAATGTCGGTTCCTTCGAGAAGAACGAGGAGCGGCTTTTCGGCAGCAAAAGGAGAGCCAGAGAGCTTTCCTTCGGGTACGAGCGCCTCGGGATCGAACTCCGCGTCGAGGTCTCCG